>NZ_BMQE01000005.1:0-293321 GCF_014647955.1 Planomonospora antibiotica
GGTTGGTGGCGCGGGCGCGTGAGGCGGGGGTGGTGTTCTCGCCGCGGGAGGTGTTCCGGCACCAGAGTGTGCGGGCGCTGGCGGCGGTCGCGACCGAGGAGCCGGCCGGTGCGGTGGGGGAGCCGGAGGGGGCGGGGGTCGGCCCGGTGGACCCGACCCCGATCATGCACTGGTTGCGGGAACTTCCCGGTCCGGTCCGCGACTTCAGCCAGACGGTGGTGCTGCAGGTCCCGCCGGGCCTGGGACTGGAGGCACTGACGGCCGCGCTGCAGGCCGTACTGGACCGGCACGACACGCTCCGCCTGACCTGCCCCGACGGTGGACGGTGGCTGGACGGCGCGGACCCGGCACCCGGTGATCCCCCCGCGCTGGAGGTCCTGCCTCCGGGCGCGGTCCGGGCGGGCGGGTGCATCCAGCGGGTGGCGGCCGACGCACCGGAGGACGGGCCCGCCGGCGCCCCGGTGGACGGACCTGGTGGCACCTCGGTGAACAGATCTGGTGGCGTCCCGGTGGACGGGCCCGGTGGGCAGGACGCCTGGGCGCGGGCGGTGGCCGAAGCGTCGGCGCGGTCGCGGGCGGAGCTGGACCCCGCTACCGGCCGGATGGTCCGGGTGGTGTGGCTGGACGCGGGTCCGCGGGCGTCGGGCCGGCTGGTGGTGACGGTCCATCACCTGTCGGTGGACGCCGTCTCCTGGCGGATCCTGCTCCCGGACCTGTTCACCGCCTGGGAGGCCGCGACCCGGGGGCGGACCCCGGGGCTGCCGCCGGTGCCGGTCTCCTTCCGCACCTGGGCGCGGCGGCTCCGCGCCGAGGCGGAGATCAGAGCGGATGAGCTGGACTTCTGGCGCCGGACCCTGGACGGGGACACCCCGTCATCCGGTCCCGCGAGCGACGGCTCCGGACGTCCCGGCCCGGCCGGATCCCCTCCCGGCCCTCCACGGCCGGACGATCCCTCCCGGGACGGCTCCCGGCAGCCGGACCCGGCCCAGAAGGGCCGTCGGAGGCCGGTCCCGGCCCGGGACGGCTCCCGGTGGCCGGACCCCGTGCGGGACACCTTCGGCACCCAGCGCCACCTCACCGTCGAACTGCCCCCGGAGGTCACCGAGCCCCTGCTGACCCGCCTCCCGGCGGCCTTCCACGGCAGGGTCGGCGACGTGCTGCTCGCCGGGCTCGCCCTCGCGGTGGCCCGTTGCACCGGGCAGGAGTCGGTCCTGGTGGACCTGGAGGGCCACGGCCGGGAGGAGATCACCGGCGCGGCGGACCTGTCGCGGACCGTCGGCTGGTTCACCACCATCCACCCGGTACGGCTCGAGCCCGGCCCGGCGGACTGGACCGACCTGCACGGCCCCACCGCGGCCCGGGCGGTCAAGCGGGTCAAGGAGCAGCTGCGGGCCGTCCCGGACAACGGCATCGGGTACGGCCTGCTCCGCCACCTCGACCCGGAGGCCGCCGCCGAGCTGGCCGCCCGCCCGGTGCCGGAGCTGGCCTTCAACTACCTCGGCAGGACGCAGGCCGACACCGGGGCGGACTGGTCCCCGGCCCCCGAATCCGATCTGGTGGGCGGCGGCCATTCCGCGGACCTCGCCCTCCCGCACGCCCTGGAGGTCAACGCCCTCACCCTGGACGCGCCCGGCGGGCCGCGCCTGCGGGCGACGTGGTCGTGGGCGGCCCGCCTGTACGAGGAGGAGCGGGTCCGGGAGCTGGCGGAGGCGTGGTCCACCGCGCTCACCGGGCTGTCGCGGCACACCGGTGGCGGCCTCACCCCGTCGGACCTGCTGGTGCCCGTCAGCCAGGAGGAGATCGACGCGTTCGCAGCGGAACTCGACGCGGAGTGGAGCGCCCGATGACCAGTGCCGGACCGACGAGCGGTACCCGCCGGGCGGGCACCGGAGCACAGGGCACCGGAACACAGGGCACCGGGGCACAGGACGCCGGACCGCGGGCCGCCGACCCGGTGAACCCGGTGAGTCCGGCGCCGTCCGTCCCGGGCGGCCAGCTCGAGGACATCCTGCCGCTCTCACCGCTGCAGCAGGGCCTGTACTTCCACGCCCTGTTCGACGAGGCCGCGCCCGACGTCTACACCGCCCAGCTCACCCTCGACCTGGAGGGCCCGCTGGACGCGGACAGGCTCGCCGCGGCCGCCGCCCGGCTGCTGGCCCGCCACCCCAACCTGCGCGTCTCCTTCCGGCAGCGGGCGGGCGGCGACCCCGTCCAGCTGGTGCACCGGCGGGTCGAGGTGCCGTGGCGTCTGGTGGAGGGCTCAGATCCGGAGCGGGTGGCGGCCCGGGAGCGGGAGCGCCGTTTCGAGCTGGTGCGGCCGCCGCTGGTGCGGTTCGCGCTGGTGCGGCTCGGGCCGGAGCGGCACCGGCTGGTGTTCACCAACCACCACATCGTGCTGGACGGCTGGTCGACGCCGTTGCTGGCGGCCGAGCTGCTGGCGCTGTACACCGGGGAGGAGCCCGCGCCCGCGCCGCCGTACAAGGAGCATCTGGCCTGGCTGGCCCGGCAGGACCGGGCGGCGGCGCGGCAGGCCTGGCGCCGTTCCCTGGCCGGGCTCGACGGGCCCACCCTGGTCGCGCCCGAGCTCGGCGATGGGCCTCCGGGGGACCCCGGCCGGGTCCGCGCCCGCCTCGGCGAGGAGGCGACCGGCCGGCTCACCGCGGCCCTGCGCGCCCGCTCCCTGACCCTCAACACCGCGGTCCAGGGGGCCTGGGCGCTGCTGCTCGCCCAGCTCACCGGCCGCGACGACGTCGTCTTCGGAGGCACGGTCTCCGGCCGCCCGCCCGAGCTGCCCGGCGTCGAGCGCATGGTCGGCCTGTTCATCAACACGCTCCCCGTCCGGGTACGGCTCCGCCCCCGCGGGACCCTCTCCGGGCTGCTGGCGCGCCTGCAGGCCGAGCAGGCCGAGCTGCTGCCCCACCACCACCTCGGTCTGGCCGAGATCCAGGGCCTCCACGGCGCGGGCCGGCTCTTCGACACCATGACGGTCCTGGAGAACTACCCCGCGGGCACCGCCGTGACGGAGATCGACGGAGGGCTCCGGCTCGCCGGGGCCGGGGGGACCGACGCCACGCACTACCCGCTCGCCCTGGCCGTCACCGGCGGGCGGACCGTCTCCCTGCGCCTGGACCACCGGCCCGACGCCTTCTCCCCGGCCGAGGCCCGGCGGCTCCTGGACCGGCTCGTCCGCCTGCTCGAAACCGCGGCGGCGGACCCCGACGTGCCGCTGGCCCGGCTCGACCTGCTGACGGACGAGGAGCGCGCCCTCGTGCTGGCGCCGCCGGAACGGGAGGCGCCCCCGCCGGACGGGAGCGTGGTGAGCGCCTTCGCCGCGCAGGCGGCCCGTACCCCGGACGCCGAGGCGGTCGTGGCGGAGGGCACGAGCCTGACCTACGCCGAACTCGACCGGCGCGCCGACCGGCTCGCCCGCCGGCTGACCGCGCTCGGCGTGCGCGCGGAGACCCCGGTCGCGGTCCTGCTGGACCGCTCGGCGGAGGTCGTCGTGGCGACCCTGGCGATCGCCAGGGCCGGCGGGGCGTACGTGCCGCTCCACCAGGGCCACCCGCCCGACCGGATGAGCTGGGTCGTGGCCGACACCGGCGCGCCCGTGCTGATCGCCGACCGCGACCCCGGCTTCGCCTGCGACGCCGCGGTGCTCCGCCTCGACGCCCCGGACGGCGCGGCCGGAACGGGCGGTCCTGGCACCTCGGCAGGCGCGGCCGGAACGGAACCCCCGGCCGGTGCAGCGGGAACGGGCACCGCGGGCGCCCCGGCCACCTCGTACGGCGCCGAGGCCCAGAGCCCCTCCGGCGGCACGGACACCGAACCCGGGCGGGACCCGCGGCACGTCCGGATCCACCCTGACCGGCTCGCCTACGTGATCTACACCTCCGGCTCGACCGGCACCCCCAAGGGTGTGGCCGTACGGCACCGGGACGTCCTCGCCCTCGCCGCCGACCACCGGTGGGCCGTACGGCACCGGCGGCTGCTGATGCACTCGCCGCACGCCTTCGACGCCTCCACCTACGAGCTGTGGGTGCCGCTGCTGACCGGCGGCACGGTCGTCGTCGCGCCGCCCGGCGGGCTGGATCCCGGCCGCCTGCGCGACCTCGTGGCACGGCACCGGCCGACCGCCCTGTTCATCACGACCGCGCTGTTCAACCTGGTCGCGGAGGAGGACCCGGCCGCGTTCGGCGCCCTCGCGGAGGTCCTCACCGGCGGCGAGGCCGCCTCGCCCGAGGCGATGCGCCGGGTGCTCCTGGCCTGCCCGGACACGGTGCTCGGGCACGTCTACGGGCCCACCGAGACCACGACCTACGCCACCTACCACGCCGTGCGAGCCGTCCCGGGCGCCGCCGCGCCGCCCATCGGCCGGACCCTGGACGGCATGCGCGCCCACCTGCTCGACGGCTTCCTCCGGCCGGTCCCGCCCGGGGCGGTGGGCGAGCTGTACCTGTCGGGCGCGGGCCTGGCCCGCGGCTACCTGGGCCGCCCCGCCCTGACCGCCGAACGGTTCACCGCCTGCCCGTACGGCACGGGCGAGCGGATGTACCGGACCGGGGACCTCGCCAGATGGACGGCCGACGGCGAGCTGGAGTACGCCGGCCGGGCCGACGCCCAGGTCAAGATCCGGGGCTTCCGGATCGAACCGGGAGAGATCGAGGCGGCGCTGACCCGGCACCCGTCGGTCGGTCGGGCGGCGGTGGTCGCGCGGGGCGACCACCTGGTCGCCTACGTCACCGGCCTCACGGACGCCCCCGCGGGCGGCCTCACGGGCGGTCCCGCGGATGGCTCTGCGGACACTCCCGCGGGCGGCTCCACAGCCGGTCCCGGCGGTCCCGCGGGCGGTCCCGCCGGAGCGTCCGGCGGGGCCGCGGATCCCGGAGGGCTGCGGGAGCATCTGGCGCGGACCCTGCCCGAGTACATGGTCCCGCGGACCGTCGTGGTCCTGGACGCGCTGCCGCTCACCCCGAACGGAAAGGTCGACCGGGCCGCCCTCCCCGAGCCGGACGCGCCGGCGTCCGGGCGGGATCCCCGGACGCCCGCCGAGGAACGGCTCTGCCGCCTGTTCGCCGAGGTCCTCGGCCTGGACCGGGTCGGCGCCGACGACGGTTTCTTCGACCTGGGCGGCGACAGCATCGCGGTCCTGCGGCTCGTCTCCCGCGCCCGGAGCGAAGGACTGGAGATCAGCCCCCGCGAGGTGTTCGCCCGCCAGACGCCCGAGGCCCTGGCCCCGGGGGCCCCCGGCGGCTCCACCGGCCGGGAGGTGCTGCTCCCGCTCCGCGCCGCCGGCGGCAGGCCCCCGCTGTTCTGCGTGCACCCCGGCGCCGGGCTCGGCTGGCCGTACTCCGGCCTGCTCCGCCATCTCGGTCCCGACCAGCCCGTCTACGCCCTCCAGGCGCGGACGCTGACCGAGCCCGGCCACACCGCCCCGTCGATCGAGGCCGCGGCCCTGGACTACCTGGAGCGGATCCGCGAGGTCCAGCCGCGCGGGCCGTACCGGCTGGCGGGCTGGTCGATGGGCGGCCTGATCGCGCACGCCATGGCCGTCGAGCTGCGCGGGCGTGGCGAGGAGGTCGCGCTGCTGGCGCTGCTCGACGCCTACCCCGGCGCAGGCCCCGGCGTCGTCCCGGAACAGGACGAGGCGCTGTCCGGCCTGCTGGCCGCGATCGGCTATAGAGGATCGGGGGAGGCCGATGACATCATGGCGTTCGTGCGCGCACACGGCGGCCGGTACGCCACCCTCGACGAGCCGACCCTGCGCGCCGTCCACCGCCACTACCGCAACGGCGTGAAGATCTCCCGGGAGTACGCCCCGCGCGTCTTCGACGGGGACGTGCTCTTCTTCACCGCCGCCCGGGGCCGTGAGGCGGACGCCCCCGCCGCCGCCGACTGGAAGCCGTACGTCACCGGAGCCGTCGTCGACCACGCCGTCGACTGCGACCACGAGAGCATGCTGAACCCCGGACCGGTCGCGGAGATCGCCGCGCTGCTGAGGAAGGAACTGCCATGACGACCAACCCCTTCGAGGACCCCGACGGCACCTACCTGGCCCTGGTCAACGACGAGGGCCAGTACTCCCTGTGGCCCGCGTGGGCCGAGGTCCCGCCCGGCTGGACCGTCGCCTTCGGCGAGGACACCCGCCAGGCCTGCCTGGACCACATCGAGGCGAACTGGACCGACATGCGCCCGAGGAGCCTGATCGAGGCGATGGGGGAGATGGGAGAATGATCCGCCGGACCGGGCGCGCAGCCCGGCCCGGAGCGGGAGCCGGAGCATGACCTGGGCCCGCAGCGGGAGCCGGGGCACGACCTGGGCCCGCAGCACGCGGGACCCGGGACAGGACCGGGCCCGGAGCGGAGGAGAGACCCGATGACCTGGTTGCGCTGCCCCCGCCCCCGCCCGGCGGCGACCACCCGGCTGATCTGCTTCGCGCACGCGGGCGGCTCGGCCACCGCCTACCGCGACTGGCCCGCGCTGCTGCCGGACACCGTCGAGCTGTACGGCGTGCAGCTCCCCGGCCGCGCCGACCGCTACGGCGAGCCGCTCCCCGAGAGCATGGACGCCCTGGCCGCCGCGGTCGCCGGGGAGCTGGCCCCGCTGCTGGACCGGCGGTTCGCGCTGTTCGGGCACAGCCTGGGGGCCCTGGTCGCCTACGAGGTCACCCGGATACTGGAGGGACGCGGCACCGGCCCGGTCCGGCTGTTCGCCTCGGGCTGCGCGGCGCCGCACGAGCGCCGGGACCGCGGATACGCGGAGTACGACGACGACCGCCTGGTCGCCGTGCTCAACCGGCTCGGCGGCACCGAGACGGAGGTCCTGGCCCACGGGGAGCTGCGCAAGCTCGTCCTGCCGTACGTCCGCGGCGACTTCCGGCTGGCCGAGAGATACCTCCACCGGCCCGGCCTGCCGCTGCGCACCCCGATCTCCGTCCTCGTCGGCGACGCCGACCCGGTCGTCACCCCCGCCCAGGCCAAGGCCTGGGAGACGCACACGGCCTCGGACTTCTCCATGGCCGTCTTCCCCGGCGGCCACTTCTACCTGCAGCCGCTGCGGGAGCAGGTCGTCGCCGAGGTCGCCGGAAGGATCTAGCCGAGCGGCTCCGCAGGGGCGGCAGGCGGCCGGGTCGGGGCGGGGCCGCGCGACCCGGGCCCGGGCAGCCGGGAGGCAGCGTTGACGCGGGTGGCCCGGTGGCCCCGGAAGCACCGGGCCGAGGGGGGTTCCACCGCGAAGCGCGGCGTCCCCGGCGGCCGGGATGATCGATCGACAATACTGTGCGGCGCACATTATGGTGTGAGTGTGACCCCTGAGGATCTGATCCAGAGCCAGGCGCAGGAGCTGCGCCGCGGCACGGTCGTGCTGGCCTGCCTGATGCTGCTCGAGCAGCCGCAGTACGGCTACGCCCTGCTGGAGACGCTCAACCGCGCCGGGGTCGCCGTCGACGGCAACACCCTCTATCCGTTGCTGCGCCGCCTGGAGAAGCAGGGGCTGCTCACCAGCGAGTGGAACACCGAGGAGTCCCGGCCGCGGAAGTTCTACCGGGCCAGCCCGGAGGGCTCCCGCGTGGGCGCGCTGCTGGCGCGCGAGTGGGAGGACCTCGTCACGACGATCCAACGGCTTATCGAGGAGAATCGTTGAGCACGCTCACCGAACGTTACGTACAGGAGGTCGTCCGGCGGATCCCGGGCGACCAGCGCGACGAGGTCGCCGGCGAGTTGCGCGCCACGATCGCCGACACGCTCGAGGCACGCGGCGCCCCGGAGGCCGAGCGCGACGTGCTCATCGAGATGGGCGATCCGATCAGGCTCGCCGCCGGTTACGCCGACCGTCCGCTCACACTGATCGGCCCCGAGCTCTACCCGGCGTACACGCGGCTGATGGCGGTCCTGCTCTCCACGGTGCTGCCGCTGACGGTCGCCGCGGCCGTGGTGCTCGACGTCCTCGACCACAACGACGCCGGTTCGGCGATCGGAGCGGGCATCGGCGCGCTGTTCGCCGTCGGCGCCCAGCTCGTCGTCTGGCCGACCGCGGTGTTCGCGCTGATCGAGCGGTCACGGCTGCGCCGCGGCAGCGCGCTCACCGCCCCGTGGACCCCCGACGACCTGCCGGAGCCCGGCAGGTCGCCGGCCAGGCGGACGGCGAGGGCCTACGCCTCGGCGGTCTGGGACATGCTGCTGCTGGCGCTGATCGTCTGGCAGCACGCCGCGAAGCCGTACGGCACGGACGGCGGCGAGCGCGCGGAGGTGCTCCTGTGGTCGGGCTGGATGTGGCCGGTGGTGGCCGGCCTGGCCGGGATGGCGCTGGCCGAGCTGGTGCGGATCGCCGTCGGAGGATGGAACCTGAGACTGGCCACCGGGTACGCGGCCGCCGGCGCGGTGTTCGCGCTGCCGCTGGCATGGGTCCTGTACCGGCACGAGTTCTTCGACCCGGCCTTCCTCGCCGACGTGGAGGTGGCCCCGGCCTTCTACACCGTCGCCGCGCTCGGCGTGCTCGCCGTGACCGCGGGCGACGTGGTCAGGCGGTTCCGCGAGGCCGTATGAGGCGGTCCGTCGCCGTCCCGCGCGCCGGAGGTGAGGCGGCCGTCCGGTTCGAACGGCCGCCTCCGCGGCAGGCCGGGTGGAAGGCGGTCAGAGGATGAGGGCGGAGCAGTCCGGGCGATAGTCCCCGGGCAGCGGTCCGGGCTCCTCCAGCGCCTTGCCGACGTAGGAGAGCATCACCGGGTCCAGCGTCGTCAGGTTGTGCCCGAAGGCCCCCTCGATGAGCCCCTTGAGCGGGCAGTCGTCCTGGAGCATGCGGTTGCCCACCTGCTCCGGCGGGCCCTCGACGAACGTGGAGGCGGCCGTCTGCTCGGCCTTCAGCCCGAGGGCGGTGTAGTCGACGCCGGGCTCGACCATGGAGGGCGTGTTGAGCGCCTCCATCAGCTCCGAGCCCGGCGCCAGCTCCTCGCAGACGGTCTCCGGCCCGCAGTCCTCGCGCAGCCCCTCCGCCGGGCTGTGGTGCGGTGACCCCAGCGTGACCAGCTCGGACACCTTGGCCGCCCCGCCCTCGAACCGCATGTACGCCCGGGGGACGATCCCGCCCAGGCTGTGCCCGACGATCGCGGCCTTCTCCGCCCCGGTCGCCTGGAGCACCCCCTCGACGAAGATCCCCAGCGTCCGCGCCGACTCCCGGACCGACCGGCTCCACCCGTAGTCGAGCGCGAAGACGCAGTAGCCCTGCTTGGACAGGTACGCCGCGGCCACCGGCCACGTCACCGCCCCGGTGGTCCTGGCCCCGTGCACCAGGACCACCGGGTACGGCGTCGCTTCGCGGGGCCGGCAGCCGAAGTCGTTGGCGTCCGCCAGCCCCTCGGAGGCCAGCCGCCGGGCCTCGGCGACGTGGTCGGCCTGCGGCGAGGGCGGCGCGGCGGGCGGCCCGCCCTCCCGCCGCACCAGCGTCTCGGCCAGCAGGACGAGCGCCGCGAGCCCGGCCGCGACGCACAGGGCGACCACGGCGAGCACCGCGGCCGCGGCGGCGCGGCCGGGACGGAGCCGATCCACGTGATCTCTCCTCCGACTCTCGGATGGGGGTGTGCAGAGGCGTTCAGGGTGTGCAGAGGCGTTCAGGGTGTGCAGAGGCGTTCAGTGCGTGCAGGCGTTCAGTGCGTGCAGGCGTTCAGTGCGTGCAGAGGCGTTCGAGGCAAGCCTCGCGCTCCGCCGGGTCCCGCTCTAGTGCATCCCCGCACCGGTCGCCGCCGCGTCGTTGGCGCGGTGTGACAACCGGCGGATCCCGGTCCGGCGACCGTCTCGTGCCCCTGCCGGCCGAGAGGTCCGGCGGCCCGCTCCGACCCGGGAGCCGGGAAGCGGTTGCATGAACATGCGCTTCTATGTAAATTCATTCGTATGTCGAAGGTACTCACCTCTCTGCCCGTGGGCCAGCGTGTCGGAATCGCCTTCTCCGGGGGGCTGGACACCTCGGTGGCGGTCGCGTGGATGCGCGAGAAAGGGGCGGTCCCCTGCACCTACACCGCCGACATCGGGCAGTACGACGAGCCTGACATCGGGTCGGTGCCCGGGCGGGCCACCGCCTACGGGGCGGAGGTCGCCCGGCTGGTCGACTGCCGGGCGGCGCTCGTGGAGGAAGGCCTCGCGGCGCTGGCCTGCGGGGCGTTCCACATCCGATCGGGCGGGCGCGTCTACTTCAACACCACGCCGCTCGGGCGGGCCGTCACGGGGACCCTGCTGGTGCGGGCGATGCTCGAGGACGACGTCCAGATCTGGGGCGACGGCTCCACGTTCAAGGGCAACGACATCGAGCGGTTCTACCGGTACGGCCTGCTCGCCAACCCGTCCCTGCGGATCTACAAGCCCTGGCTGGACGCCGATTTCGTCACCGAGCTCGGCGGCCGCAAGGAGATGTCCGAGTGGCTGCTCGCCCGCGGCCTGCCCTACCGGGACAGCGCCGAGAAGGCCTACTCCACCGACGCCAACATCTGGGGCGCGACCCATGAGGCCAAGGCGCTCGAGCACCTCGACGTCGGCGTCGAACTGGTCGAGCCGATCATGGGCGTGCGGTTCTGGGACCCGGCCGTCGAGGTCTCCCCCGAGGACGTCACGATCGGCTTCGAGCAGGGGCGGCCGGTGACGATCAACGGCAAGACGTTCGCGTCCGCCGTCGACCTGGTGCTGGAGGCCAACGCCATCGGCGGACGGCACGGCCTGGGCATGTCCGACCAGATCGAGAACCGCATCATCGAGGCCAAGAGCCGCGGCGTCTACGAGGCTCCGGGGATGGCCCTGCTGCACACCGCGTACGAGCGGCTGGTCAACGCCATCCACAACGAGGACACCGTCGCCGTCTACCACAACGAGGGGCGCCGCCTCGGCCGGCTGATGTACGAGGGCCGCTGGCTGGACCCGCAGGCGCTGATGCTGCGCGAGTCGCTGCAGCGCTGGGTCGGGACGGCCGTCACCGGCGAGGTGACCCTCCGGCTGCGGCGCGGCGAGGACTACTCCATCCTGGAGACGTCCGGCCCGGCCTTCAGCTACCACCCGGACAAGCTCTCCATGGAGCGCACCGAGGACTCGGCCTTCGGCCCGGTCGACCGCATCGGCCAGCTGACCATGCGCAACCTCGACATCGCCGACTCCCGCGCCAAGCTCGAGCAGTACGTCGGCCTCGGCCTGCTCGGCACCCCCCAGCCGATGATCGGCGCCGCCCAGGCCGCCGCGACCGGCCTGATCGGCGCCATGCCCGAGGGCGGCGCGGAAGCCATCGCCTCCCGCGGCAAGCTCCCGGACGCCGACGAACTCCTCGACCACGCCGCCATGGAGTCCGGCACCGACTGACCCGCCGGGAGACCGCCCCTATCCGCGATCCATGTGGCCGGCGCCCCACGCCCATGCCGCGATGCCGACCCGGTTGGCCGCGCCGGTCTTGCGCTGGACGTTGGCGATGTGCGTCTTGACCGTGCCGACGCTGATCGTCAGCCCGGCGGCGATGTCGGCGTTCGTCCCGCCGCGCGCCACGAGCCGGGCGATCTCCAGCTCGCGGTCGGTCAGCGACTCGGCGGGCGGTCGCTCCGGCGCCGGGGGGACGCGCAGGTGGCGGAGGAGCCGGACGGTGATCTGCGGGCTGATCAGCGCGTCGCCGGCCATGGCCGCGCGGACCGCCTCGACGAGCAGCGCGGGCCCCGACCGCTTCAGCAGGAACCCGCAGGCGCCGTCGCGCAGCGCCGTGTGGACGTACTCGTCGAGGTCGAAGGTGGTCACCACGATCACCCGCGTCTCGGCCGCCAGCAGCCTGGTGACCTCCAGCCCGTCCAGACGCGGCATGCGGATGTCGGTGAGCACCACGTCGGGGCGCAGGTGGCGGGCCTGTTCGAGCGCGCTGCGCCCGTCGGCGGCCTCGGCCACGACGGTCATGTCCGGCTGGGAGTCGAGGATGAGCCGGAAGCCGATCCGCACGTCCTCCTGGTCGTCGGCGATGAGGATCCGGGTGCCGGCGCCGCCGCGGTGGCGGGGCGCGGGATCCGGCGCCCTCATGCGGCGTCCTCACGCGGGGCCTTCGCGGGCAGGAGAGCGGTGACGTGCCAGCCGTCCCGGGTGGGGCCCGCCGACAGCGAGCCGCCCAGCACGCCCGCCCGCTCCGTCAGCCCGGCCAGCCCGAAGCCGCCCCTGCGGGTGCCGTCGGACCGCCCGCCCCTGCCGGCGGCCTCGGACCGTCCGCCGCCGTCGTCGGCGATCCGCACCCGCACCGACCGTCCCTGCGCGGTGACCTCGACCTGGACGCGGGTCGCCCTCCCGGCGTGCCGGCGCACGTTGGTGAGCGCCTCGGTCACCACGCGGTAGACCGTGGCGGACGTCTCGCGGGACAGGTCGAGGCCGGGGTCCACCGTGAGGAGCACCGGCGGAGAGAAACCGTCGACGAGCCCTTCCAGGCCTTCGACGCCCGGCAGGTGCCGGTCTCGCCCGGCGCCCGGCCGGTCGTGGAGCATCTCCAGGGTCCTGTCCATGGAGGCCAGCGCCCGTACGCCGGCCTCCTCGATGCGCCGCAGGGCGTCGGCCACCGCGGGCGGCAGCGGGCCGGGCACGGTGCGGGCGGCCTGGGCCTGGACGAGCATCCCGTTGACGTCGTGGGCGACGTAGTCGTGCAGGTCGCGGGCGAGCGCGAGGCGCTGCTCCCGCTCGGCCCCGGCCACCGCGCGGCGCCGGGCGGAGTCCAGCGAACGCATGTACAGGCCCAGCGCGGCGGCGGCGACCGCCAGGAGGGACCAGCCCGCGCAACCGGTGACCATGAGCGACGGCTCACCCGGCCACAGCGCGCGTATGAGCACCGAGGCGATCGCGGCGCCCGGCAGCCCCGCCGCGGAGATCACCCGGCGGCCGGGCGCACGCCGGGCCGCCAGCAGGACCAGCGTCATCAGTGCGAGCACCTCGGCCATCATCCACAGCGGGGCGGAGGCCTGCCGTCCCAGCAGCGGATGGGCGGCGGTGATCACGAGCGACACGGCGCCGGCCGCCTCCGCCGCCGGGGCGACGGGCACCCGCGGGGCGAGAGCCGAGATCACGGCGCCCAGCGCCGTGAGAACCGCGATCATGTCCATGGCACGGACTCTAGAAGGAAAGCGGCGGCGGGCGGATCCGCCGAACGGCGGATCATCGGGGGCCGCGGCCGCGCAGGATCCGCCGGATGGCGGATGGGCGACAAGCCCGGCCCCGGACCAGGCTTGTCGCCGTGAACATGCCACTGAACACGACACTCACTCGGACAGAGGCCCGATGGACCCGGTGGGCGGCGCCCGCGGCGGGCGCGTGGTCGCTCGGATACGGCGCGCTCGGGCTGTGGTGGTCGCGCGGCGGGCCCGGATTCCCCTTCGGGGAGGGGGACGTCCCCGACGCGCGTGCGGAGTCGCTCCTCGGCTCGGCGACCGCGGCGGGGACCGCCCCCGCCATCGCGGTCCTCGGAGCCGCGGGCGCACTGCTGGCACTGCTCCTCGCTCTGGTACGGCCGCGCGGTGCCCTCCGCGCCGTGGTGCTCGCCCCCGCGTGGGCGGTCGCCTTCACGCTGGCCGCGCTCGTCCCCGACGGACGGGTCCTGCTCGCGCTGGCCTACGCGCCGATCGCCCTGATCGGGGCGCCGTGGGGCTGGCCCGACGTGGACTACTTCGAGGTCGCGCTGCCGTGGCCGGTGCTGAACATGCTGGTCTGCCTGGCCGGCGGAGTGCTGTGGGGTGCCGCGGCGCTGGCGTTCCAGCGGCGCACCCGGGGCGCCTGCGAGGGCTGCGGCCGGGTGGAGGGCCGGGCCGCCGGCTGGGCGAGCCCCGCCTCGGCGGGGCGGTGGGGCCGCCGGGCGGCGTACGTCGCCTTCGTCGTGCCGCTGCTCTACGCCGTGGTGCGGTGGGCGTGGGCGCTGGGCGTCCCGCTGCTGATCTCCGAGCGGGAGGTCGAGGGGCTGCACCGCAGCGGACTGGTCTGGGGAGGGGCGGCTCTGGCGACGCTGGCGGTGCTCGGCGGGATCCTCTCGCTCGGGCTGACGCAGCGCTGGGGGGAGGTCTGGCCCCGCTGGGTGGTGGGGCTGGCCGGCAGGCGGGTGCCCCCGGCCTTCCCCGTCGGCTTCGCCTCGCTGGTCACGCTCGTGCTGGCGTCGGCCGGCGCCATGATGGTGCGCATCACCGACTGGGGCGACCCGGCCGCCTGGCTGGTCAACCCGATGGCGTACTGGCCCCTGTGGGCCGTCGCGCTCGGTGTCGCCACGCTCGGGTACCACCTGCGCAGGCGGGGCGGGTGCCGCCGCTGCGGGTCGCCCTGAGAGGCCGTCCCCGCCCGGGGCGGCGCGGCCACCGGCGGGAGGCGGTGAGGCCGCCCGGGACGGCGGGCGAGTGCCGAAGCGCTGGTGCCGGCCGGAGCGGTGGGTGCCGGAGCGGTGGCGCCGGCCGGGGTGGCGAGTCCTGTCGAAGAACACCGGTTCCTTGGGCAACGAGTGCCCATGAGCCGGTGCCCGGCGGGCGGCTACCGTCGCCCCTGTGGGTGAACGTGTGCTGATCGCGCTCGGCGGCAACGCCATGACGGCCTCGGACGGGAGCGCCTCCCCGGATGACCAGCGCCGTGCGGTCGAGGGGGCGATGGGCCACGTCGCGGCGCTGCTCGCGGCCGGCCACCAGGTGGTCCTCACCCACGGCAACGGCCCCCAGGTCGGCAACCTGGTGCTGAAGAACCAGCTCGCCGCCGACATCGTGCCGCCGGTGCCGCTCGACTGGTGCGGCGCGCAGACCCAGGCCACGATCGGCACGCTCGTCCTCAACGCCCTGGAGGGCCGGGCCGCCGTCGTGGTGACCCGCACGCTCGTCGACCCCGCAGACCCCGCCTTCACCGATCCGGTCAAGCCGATCGGCCGCTACTTCACCGAGGACGAGGCCCGCCGGTTCGAAGTGCTCGGCCAGACCTGGCGCCGCTTCGAGCGCGGCTGGCGCCGGGTGGTCGCCTCCCCGGAACCGCTGCAGATCCTGGACGCGCCCGCGGTGGCGGCGCTGATGGCCGCCGGGTTCGTCGTCGTGGCGGCGGGCGGCGGGGGAGTGCCGGTGGTCCGCACCCCTTCCGGGCGGCTGGCCGGAGTCGAGGCCGTGATCGACAAGGACCTCGCCGCCGCCCTGCTGGCCCGGACCGTCCGGGCGGCCACCCTGGTGATCGCCACCGACGTGCCCTGCGCCTGGACCGGCTTCGGCACGCCCGCCGCCCGCCCGATCGGCGCGGTCACCGCCGCCGGCCTCCGGGAGCTGCAGACGGCCGGCCACTTCGCCGGGGGCAGCATGGGCCCGAAGGTGGAGGCCGCCCTGCGCTTCGTCGAGCACGGCGGCGACCGGGCGGTGATCACCTCGCTGGAGGGCATCGGAGCGGCGGTCGCCGGGGAGACCGGAACCGTGGTGCGAAAGTGAAACCCTAGGACGGAAAGGCGGCCGGGATGCCGGAACCGATCGAAGTGCGCAAGGTGGCCATCGAGAGCGTGACCGACGCCTCCGGGCTGGAGAGGCTGATCGACGACGGGGTGATCGAGGCGCACCGGGTGCTCGCGGTGATCGGCAAGACCGAGGGCAACGGCGGGGTGAACGACTACACCCGCATCCTCGCCGACCGGGCCTTCCGCGAGGTGCTCGCCGCCAAGGGCCACCCGGCCCCCGACAGCGTGCCGCTGGTGTGGTCCGGCGGCACCGACGGCGTGCTCAGCCCGCACGCCACGATCTTCGCCACGACGGACCCCGGTCCGGACGCCGCACCGGGCGACGAGCCGCGCCTCAGCGTCGGGATCGCGATGAGCGACGTCATCCTGCCCGAGGACATCGGCCGCCCCGCCATGGTGGAGAAGGTCGCCGCCGGGGTGCGCGAGGCCATGAAGGCCGCCGGGATCGACGACCCCGCCGACGTGCACTACGTGCAGACCAAGACGCCGCTGCTGACCCTGGCCACCATCAACGACGCCAAGTCGCGCGGCAGGGACGTGGTGACCGAGGACACCGGCCCGTCCATGGACATCTCCAACTCCACCACCGCGCTCGGCATCGCCGTCGCCCTCGGTGAGATCGAGATGCCCCGGGCCGACCAGATCCACCGGGACCTGTCGCTGTACTCCTCCGTGGCGTCCTGCTCCAGCGGCGTCGAGCTCGACCGGGCCCAGATCGTCGTCGTCGGCAACGTCCGCGGCATCGGCGGGCGCTACCGTATCGGCCACTCGGTCATGAAGGACGCGCTGGACGCCGACGGCATCTGGGAGGCGATCCGCTCCAGCGGCATCGACCTGCCCGAGCGCCCGCACCCGTCCGACCTGAAGGGCCGCCTGGTCAACGTCTTCATGAAGTGCGAGGCCGACCCCTCCGGCAGCGTCCGGGGCCGCCGCAACATCATGCTCGACGACTCCGACGTGCACTGGCACCGCCAGATCAAGGCCACCGTCGGCGGTGTCGCGGCCAGCGTCACCGGCGACCCCGCCGTCTTCGTCAGCGTCGCCGCGGTCCACCAGGGCCCCAGCGGCGGCGGCCCGGTGGCCGCCATCGCCGACCTCGGCTGACAGTGAGGACGCAGGCGAACGCCGCCCGGCCCGGTCCTGCCCCGGGCCGGGCACTCCCGCCGCCCTCCGCCCGCCGCCCGCCGCCCTCCGCCGGCCGCCCGCCGTACGGCGTGCGGCGCGTCAGCTCCAGAGCGCGTAGATGACGGCGAGGGTCCCGCCGAAGAACAGGGCCTCGACCGCGTAGCGGGCGGCCCGAGTGACCTGCGGCTCGCCGGTTCGGTTGCCGCTTCCGACCGTGTCCAGCATCGTTCTCACCAGATCCTCCGGAGGAGGCCCCGGGCTTCAGACCGGGGAGGAATCGGGACCCCCGAGCGCCGCGTTCTGGTAACGTCTCGCGCGGTGGCGATAACCAAGCCACCACCAGTACGACCGCCCCAGGGCATGGGGTGGCTGCGCGGGGAGGCTTCGGGGTTGCCCAGCCGGCGAACCGCGAACCTCAACATGGTTCCCTCCTCAGGGATCAGGTTGGAATCCTCCGCCTTCCGGCGGAGGAGGATGTCAACTTCCGTCTCCTCCGTCGAGGGGCATCGTCGCCCGCCCCCGTCCCGGGCGCACAGGGTGGGCGTCCCGGTCCGACCGGGACGCCGGAACCGCGCGTCCCGGTCCTTATGACGCCGCCGGTAGGGTGAATGTTCGTGCCGACCATTCCGCAACCCCTGGTCCCCGGAGACGACGGCGGCTCCGACGCCGCCGTGGCGTCCGCGCTCGCCGCCCACGCCGCGGGCACGGCCGGCGCGGCCGAGGTGATCGCCGCGCTGAGCGGCGCCCGGCTCCTGGTCCCGGTGGTCGCGCTGCTGACCTCCTCGGAGGTCGGCGAGCACGGCCTGCGGCAGGAGAAGGAGAGCGAGATGGCCCTGCCGAAGCTCGTCGGCAGGGACGGCCGGGAGGCGGTGCTCGCCTTCACCGGGGCCGAGCCGCTGCGGCTCTGGCGCCAGGACGCCCGCCCCATCCAGTCCACGACGCCCCAGGTCTGCCAGGCCGCCGCGGCCGAGGGTGCCGCCGCCGTGGTGGTCGACGTCGCCGGGCCGGTGCCGTTCGTGATCGAGGGCGGCGTGCTCGCCGCGTTCGCCGCCGTGCGGTCCGGGACCCTCGATCAGCTGGGCCCCGACAGCGGGGTCACCGTGGCGCGGATGGCACAGGCCCCCGAGCCTCCCGCCCCGGCCCCCAGGCGTCGGCGGCTCGGTTGGCCACGACGTGGACGAGGTTGATCGTCAGGATCGCCGGAGCGACCACGGCGACGAAACCGCCGAAGTCGCGTTCGAAGACCAGGGCGAGGATCACCGCGGTGACGCCGTTCTGCTGGGCCAGCCCCAGGTGCACCCGGTCGACCACCGGAAGGCCGCGGGTGAGCACCAGCGCCGCGACCATCTGCGCGGCGAACGCGGCCAGGCCGAGCAGCACGCCCATGCCGAGGCTCGTGCCGCCCACCAGCAGCAGCCCCATCAGGAACGCCGAGAGCGCGAACGCCGCGCTCACCGCCCGCAGCAGCCAGCGCGAGTCCGGCAGCCGCAGATACAGGCCCGCCGCCGCCAGGCCCAGCATGAGGGAGCTCCACGCGGCCGACACGACCGCGCCGGCCGCCGCCAGGTAGCTCAGCACCGGCGGGGCGTTCCTGACCAGCCGCCACACCAGGTAGGCGACCAGCGCGAACAGCGCGTTCAGCCCCAGGTCGGCGAAGTAGTCCGCGGACAGGCCGCCCTCGCCCGAGCCCCGGACCAGCGCCGCCGCGTAGACCGCCAGGATGATCGTCACCGGGTCGTCGAAGGACGACCACGCGCCGAGGATCGTCTTGGCCCGCGCGGAGAGCCGGTCGTCCTTCATCACGGAGGCGACCGAGAGCGGGTCGATCTGGGCGACCACCACCGCCATGATCAGGGCGCGCGGATCACCCGAGACGAGGTAGACCACCCCGGCGATGAACGCCGTCTTCAGCACCACCCCGACCGTGACCGCCAGCACGATCAGCCGGGTGTGCTCCCTGGCCTCGGCCCGGTCGATGCCGTGCGTGCTGCCGTACAGGCCGATGGCCAGCAGCAGGCTGCTGAACAGCACGTAGGCGGAGGAGTGCTCCAGGCCGTCCAGCCCGCCGAGCTCGGCGGCCAGCCAGCCGGCGGCGACGACGGCGATCAGGAGCCCGATTCGGGCCAATGCTCACTCCTCTGGACGGACCGCAGGTGGCCCCCGGGCTTCGGGGGCCGCTCGCGCTGGTTGATCGGGGGAAGGGTGAAGTGGCCGCGGATCATGTCCACCAGCCGGGCCATCTTGTCGTCGGCGACGTCCACCTTGCGCTGGTCGAGCGTCACCCCGACCAGGTAGCGGGTCTCGTCGACCCAGTACAGGTACAGCGCGCCGCGCTCGACGTCGAGCACGGTCCGGATGAGGATGCCGCCCTCGATCCGCCGGAACTGGTTGTTGAGCCTGCCGGTGAGCCAGTTGAGCTGGTTGCCGGCCTTCAGGTAGAGCTCCCGGCGCTCCTCCTGGACGGTGTCGTGGAAGAAGTGCGCCAGGTCGGCGTCGTCGAGCACGTCGGTGTAGAAGCAGCACCGCCCGCCGGCGTAGTAGGCGACGAAGTGCAGGTCGTCCTGGTCGAGCATGGAGACGCAGCTGCCGAGCGCCTTCTCCACCGACGGCCCGACGTCCGGCACGGTGCGGATCAGGATCTCCGACTCGCCGATCACCTTCCGTTTGGTGGCGGTCGGCAGCGGGCCCATCCCGGCCTCCAGGTACGGCAGGTACAGGCCCCGGTTGTACTGGATCAGCAGGTAGACGCCGGTGGTGAGGGCGAACGCGCTGACCCCCGTGGTGATGAGCCCGTGCAGCTCGCCCGGGACGCGGCCCCGCCACAGCACCGGGCCGAACGCGGCGGCGAACCCCAGCGCGGCCTCGCCCGCGGCGGTGACCGTCAGCGCGGCCACCATCAGCACCGGGAGCCGGGCCCGGATCCGGCCGAGCACCGTGGCGATCGCGGCGAGCGTCACGATCACCCCGACGACCGTGACGGCGCGGGCGGTGTCGTAGTCCTCGCCCTCGATGTACCACGCGAGGAACTCCAGCAGGACGGGGAGCAGGACCAGCGACGCGATGACGACCGGCAGCCGTGCGAAGCGGTCCCTGTCCACGTGATCCGGCCCTCCCCGGGGGTAAGAGTGGCCTCCAGACTCCATGATCGTCACGACGGACGTCAATGACCTCCGACGTCAGGTGGATCAACGACCGGGGGACGGCCGGGGTTCCCCGTCCTCCGCAGGCCGCACGCCCCCGGTGAGCCGATGCCGCAGGACAGGGAGGACCCGCCGGGCTATGGTCGGTCGGTGATCCTCGTGCCCGTCCTCGCGGCCCTCGCCGGTCTGCTGATCGGACTGCGGTCCCGTGTCCTGGTGGTCCGGTACGCGGTCCCCGAAGGAGGACGAACCGGAGCAGGACCCGGCCCGGAGCCCGGAGCAGGACCCGGCCCGGAGCCTGGAGCCGGGCCGGAGCCCGATCGCCGGTCCGGACCCGGCGCCGCCGCCCGTGCCGTACGGCCCGAGCCCGGTCGCGCCGTACGGCCCGGCCCGCCGCCGCTGGCGGTGGAGGCGCTGACGGCGGCGGCGCTGGGGGCGCTCGCCCTGCGGGCGGTGGCGGGCGGGCCCCTCCCGGACCGGTCGGCGGCCGCCGCCGCCGTGGCGTGGTCGGCGGAACTGCTGGCCCTGTGCTGGCTGGCCGCGGTCTGCGTCCTGCTGGCCTTCGTCGATGCGGCCGTCCACCGGCTGCCCGACCGGTTCACCCTCGCCGCCTACCTCGGCACCGCCGCCCCCCTCGCGGTGGCCGCCGCGGCCGGCGGCCGGTGGGACGACCTGCTGGGAGCCGGACTGGGCGGCCTGGCGCTGGCCGTCTTCTATCTGGTGCTGTTCCTGGTCAACCCGGCCGGCATGGGGCTGGGCGACGTCAAGCTCGCGGCGAGCCTGGGCACGGCGCTGGGCTGGTTCGGCTGGGACGTCCTGGTCGCCGGTGCTTTCCTGGGCTTCCTGGCGGGCGGCCTGTACGGCGGGGCGCTGCTGCTCGCCCGCCGCGCGAACCGCAAGAGCGAGATCCCCTTCGGCCCGTTCATGATCATCGGCGCGTTCGCCGTCCTCCTGGCGGGTCCTGTCCCCTGATCTGCCCTGTGCGGCCCGGAGGCGCCGGCGCCACACCGGTTGGTCTGTCCGTGAACTCTGCCGACAGGGGTGAAGATCTTTCCGCTCAGAGGCCCATCTCCTTGCGTTTGTATCGAGTAATGCGAATAATGCGAATAGGAGGTGGGGATGACTTCTATCGCACAGGTCGGCTCGGTGTCGCCTGGAGCTGTTGATCCCGAGAAGGCGGCCAGAGCGCTGCGACGCATCAACGACTACCTCGTCCACAGTCCGAGCGACAGCGAGGAATTCGAGATCCTCGTCGAAGGCGGTGGCGATCAGGCTCTGGTGCTGCCGCGTCAGGCGGTGGAGATGTTCGCGTACATCCTCGGAGCAATGGCACGAGGACAGGGCGTCCAGATCATGCCGCTCAACGCCGAACTCACGACTCAGCAGGCCGCCGACCTACTCAACGTCTCCCGCCCGTATCTCATCGGTCTTCTCGAACGCGGTGAGATCGACTATCGCCTCGTCGGGCGCCATCGACGGGTCCGGTTCGAGGCTGTCACGGAGTACATGCGCCATGACGATCTCAAACGCAGAGCCGTGGTCGACGAACTGTCACGCCTCGGACAAGAGCTCGGCGAGGATTGATCCGTGGCTCCGGTGGTCGTCTACGACGCCTGCGCGCTGTACGGCAACGCCGTTCGGGACCTGCTCATTCGAGTGGGTCGGGCACGCCTCGTACAGCCCCGATGGACCCATCAGATCCTTGACGAGCTCGACCGTGCACTCGCCAGGCGTCCCGCCGCGACAGAGGCGAAGCGTGAACGTCTGCGGACGCTCATGCTCCAAGCGGTGGCGGACTGCCTTGTCACCGGGTTCGAGCCGCTGGTCGAAGGGCTGAAACTGCCGGACCCGGACGACCGCCACGTACTCGCTGCAGCGATCAAAGCCGGAGCGGAGGTCATCGTCACCTCGAATCTCGCGGACTTCCCCGCCGATGCGTTGGACCCGTGGGGCATCGTCGCCAAGTCTCCGGACGCGTTCCTGCTGGACCTCGTGGACATCGCTGACAGAGTCGTCTTCTCGTGCGTTCAGCAGATAGCCGACCAACGGATCAATCCGCCGGAGACGCTGGACGAGGTGCTCAAGCAGCTTGAGCGCGGCGGTTTGGTGGAGACCGCCGCCGCGCTGCGCTTCGGCTGAGCGCACCCGGATAGGCCGTCGCAGATTCCATTGGCGGCGGTCATCGCCGGTGAGATGCCGACGGTCCCGGTTCACCGCCCGCGCAGATCCGCGACCGTGCTTCCGGTACGGCGGCGCAGCAGGACGCGCAGCGTGCCCGGATGCTCGTAGCCGACCCTGCGGGCGATGGACTCCATGGACAGGTCGGTGGTGCGCAGCAGGTGGCGGGCCTGCTCGACGCGCAGATCCTGGACGAACCGCACCGGCGAGGTGCCCATGACGCGGCGTACGGCCCGCTGGAGGGTGCGCTCGCCGACACCGAGCGCACCGGCGGCGTCGGCGATGCTGAGCGGCTGGTCCAGGCGCGCGCGGATCCAGCGTTCGAAGGCGGCGACGGTCGGATCGTGCTGGGCGAGCGCGCCGGGGATGGTGTAGGCCGACTGCGACGGCCGCTCGTCGACCACCAGGTAGCGGGCGACGAGATCGGCCAGGGCGGGGCTGCTCATCCGCACGACCGCCAGGGCCAGGTCGACGTGGCCGAAGGCCGCGCCCGCCGTGATCACGCCGTCGGAGGCGGTCACCATGCGGGTCTGGTCGAGCGTGACCTTCGGATAGCGGGGCCGGAAATGCGGTGCCAGCCACCAGCTGGTGGTCGCCCGCCGCCCGTCGAGCACCCCGGACTCGGCCAGCAGGAAGGTGCCCGTACAGGCGGAGGCGACCGAGACGCCCCGCTCGCGGGACTCGGCCAGCAGCCGCCGCACCTCCGCCGTCGCGGGTCCGGCCGCCTCGGCGAGGAGGGCGCCGGGCCGGCGCTCGGCGAGCGCGGGCACGATCAGCAGGTCGGCCCGCCCGGCCTCGCCGACCGGCGCGCAGGACACCAGATGCCCCGCACCGGTGCGGACCTGCGGGTCGAAGCCGACCGTGGTCACCCGCCACGCGGGCGGCGGCTGCGGGAGCTCCTCGCGCATCGCGCCGGCCGCCTGCAGCACGTCCAGAATCGCCGCGAACCCGGAGTCGAACACGCCGTCGTACGCCAGCACCGCCACATCCATGACGGAAACGGTACCGGCAAAGTCGTTTCCGCCGCTGGGGCCGGAACCGGCGCGGTCTTAGGTTTCTGCTGACACCGAGATTCCTCCCGACACCGAGATGAGGAGCACACGATGAAGATCGGACTGCTGGCCCGGATCGAGGCCAAGCCGGAGTACGCCGACAAGGTCGAGGCCCTGCTGGGCGAGGCGCTCGAACTGGCCCGGCAGGAGGACCACACCCTCGCCTGGTTCGCCTTCCGGCTGGACGCGAACACCTTCGGGGTCTTCGACACCTTCGCCGACGAGGAGGGGCGTACCGCCCACCTGGAGGGCCGGATCGCCGCGGCGCTGATGGAGGTGGCGCCGACCATGCTGAGCGCGGCCCCGGACATCCGCCCGGTGGACCTGCTGGCGGTCAAGCTCCCTTGAGCCGGACGCGACGGACGGCGGTGGCCTTCCCGGCCGCCGCCGTCCGTCGCGATGACAGGTTGGAGTGCCTGATCCAGATCGTCGAGTGCCGCGAGCAGAACTACTGGAACAGCCAGGAGATCGACTTGATCTTTGAGACGCCGACAGCCATGCCGATGAGTTTCGCGTCCGTGGTCGCCATATCCGTGATGTGCAGGGGTTCGGCCATGGCGATGACCGTCGCATCGACGCAGCCGAGCGGCGCGGTCACCAACCGACGGGCCAGTTCGGTGGCGCGGTCCAGGTCCTCGCGGGTCGGCGCCACGATCATGAAGTCGCCGCCCGAACAGGTCCGCGCGCCAAGCTCTCACCGCAGAGCGACCTGTACGCCCTGGGCTGCGTCCTGCACGAACTGCTCGCCGACGAACTGCGCGCTTACCCGGCCGACGATCCCAGGCCTCTGGAGCTGCGACGGCAGATCGGCGAGTTGGAGAAGGGCAGGGGCGAGGCCGAGGCCGCCCGCCGTACGCTCACCGACCTCCTCGAGGATCTCACCCGCCTGTACGGCCCGTGCCACCCCGCGGCGGTGCGGGTCCGCGAGAGCCTGGGGCGCCTGGAGCTCTGAACCGTCCCCGGCCCGCAGGCCGGACGCCGTCCTTCCTCATGCACCTGGTCGGGTCGGCCTGGGCGATACCGGCCTCGACTGCGAATGCCTCACCCGAGGATCGGTTATCGGGTTGAGTCCCGCCTGAGGTGCCCCATCAACTCTCGGCAGACTTGTGGCGTTCCTGAAAGAGGATGTTCTCTACGCGATGGCCGTGATGTCCCCGTCATCGAAGTAGATCGATTGGTGGAGGCGTCCTCCGATGGCGATGGCGTAACGTGCGAGGACGTCGTTTCCGGAGACCTTGCCCTGCTCGATCTGGGAGATCCGGCCCTTGGTCACGCCCATCCGGACGGCGACGTCCTGCTGGGTGAAACCGCGAGATCGGCGGATTTCGGCAAGCCGGTGCCCGCGCACTTGAGCGAGCAGTTCCTGCTTGCCCGCCTCCACGGCTTCTTCGCCGCCGGCCCGTTCGACATGCTCTGCTCGAACGTCGCTCCAGCGCACGTAGCCTGTCATCGCCCCTCCTCGTCTTCTTGGGCTCGTTCCTTCAGGTAGATCTCGTAGCGCTCTTCCGCCAGCGGGATGGCTTCTTTGTGCCAGTCGTTCCATCTTCCCGCCTTGTCGCCGGCCACCAGCAGGATGGCCGATCGCCATGGGTCGAAGACGAAGAGGACTCTCACGGTTCCGGGTCGTAGCTCCTTGAGGTTCTGAATCGTAGAGCTGGTGATCGTGTCCACCAGGGGTCTGCCGAGGCCCGGTCCTCCTTCGGCAAGGGCATCGATCGCCTGGACGACGCGAGAATGATCAGACCCGTCAAGCTGTGAGATCCACTCATGTACTTCATGGACAACGTATATGTCCCATTCTCCCTCGACCATGGGCGGAAGTATAGTGATCGGTAAACCTCCGGTTGAGGTATGGAGAGATTGGAGGGGCGTTTTCCTCCGGTCAGGCCGGGACGGCCGGGACGATCAGTTCCTCGCCGATGAGCCCGTTCAGCCGGCGGGCCTCGTCCTCGGTGAGGAGCATCAGCACCGTCGCCTGGCCGTTGTCCATGCCGTGGAAGCGGCGGCCGTCGCCCTCCAGCTCGTCCATCAGGTAGGAGACGACCATCGGGTCGGCCCAGTCGTCGACGACGTCGACGGTCCAGCGCCGCCGCCGGCCGCCGGCGGTGTACTCGAGCCAGGCCTGACCGGTGCCGAGGTCGACGTGGTCGCGCACGTCGGTCAGCGCGTCGGGGCGGCCCGCGATCCGGCAGAGCTGCCGGGTGATCTCGACGTAGGCGCCGGGACCGTCGACGCACTCGGTGTCGAAGTTCCACACGCGCTCGGAGAACCGGCGTCCCCACGGCTCGGCCTCGACCTCGATGCCCAGCACGAACAGCAGCAGGGTGAACGGCTCGCTCTCGTACGCCTCACGGGGGAACGAGTGCAGCAGCTCCTCCACGGTCCTGCCGGGGGCGAGGCCGATCCCGGCCCCGGCGAGCGCCGCGAGCTGATCTTCAAGCGTCATGCGCCGATGCTAGCGAGCGGCCGGTGCGGAGGCCCCCCGCAGGGCGAGGAACCGTGCCGGTGCACAGGGCGGCGGGCGGCGCGGCGGCCCGGACGCCGGCGGACGGGAGCCTCGACGGGACGCCTGTGGCGGTGAGCCCGAACGGATGGGAGCCCCGACGGGACGCCTGTGGCGGTGAGATCCGAAACCGCCGGCCGCCTGATGCCCGCCGTCAGCCGGGCTCCGTGCCGGAGCGCTCGGCCACGTCGGTGGCGGCGGCGGCCAGGGCCAGCACGGGGAAGATCGCATGCGCCGGCACCCGGTAGACGCCCCGCTCGGGCTGCTCGACCAGCCCGGCCGAGGCCAGCGTCTTGAGGTGGTGGTAGAGCTGGCCGGGGGAGGCGAGCCCCAGCGCGGTCTGCAGTTCGGCGATGGGCCGGGGCCCGGTGACCAGCAGCTGCAGGATCTCGAAGCGCGCCGGGTGCCCGGCGGCGGCCAGCACGGCGGCCAGCGGCCCGGCCGGCCTGCGCAGCAGCCAGCCGGGGAAGCGGTTCATCTCCCACTCCCACCCGTAGCCGCCGAACCGGGCCCGGCCGCCGTAGGTGAACAGACCGGTCTCGTCGTCGGCCGTCTCCGGCTCCCGCGCGGCGGGGGCGGCGAGCCGGGCCTCGAGGGCCGCGACCCGCGCCTCGAGGTCCTGGAGCCTGTCGTCGACGCCGGTCAGCGGAACCTCACCTCACTGCCTCACTGCTGTCTCACTTCAGCGCCGCGCGCACCTTCGCGAAGAAGGCGGGGTCGGTCGCCAGCCGCACGATGAACTCCTGATGAGCATAGCTGCGCATCGCGGAGTACCAGGTGGCCTCCGGGAGCCGGTGCAGGACCAGGACGGTCTCGCGCGGCTTCTCGCCGGGCCGGACGGTGTACATGGCCTCGCTGACGACGCCGGGCAGCGCGCCCCCCTTGGTGCCGATGCGCAGCTGGGCGGGATCGGCGCCGGGCTGCCGCATCGGCCACTCCAGGTGCCTGCTCGCCACCGCGTCCTTCCTGAGCCCGGCGAGCACCCGGCGCAGGACGCCGGGTTCGACGCGGGTCACCGTCTCGGCCCAGGCGGCCTGCCGGGTGAAGTCCGGCAGCGCGGGCGTCACCTGCCTGCCCGCCTTGACGTACCGCTTCAGGCAGGCGTCGGCGGACAGCGTGCAGCCGCCGAAGGCGCGCAGCATCTCGCCGTTGATCGTGCCGACACCGGTCCGCGCGATCCGGCGCAGCTCGCCGGGGCCGAGGCGGTCGCGGAGCAGGTCGGCGGCGGCGTTGTCGCTCTCCTCGATCATGGCGGAGACGAGCTGGTCGAGCGTGACGCTCGCGCCCGCCTTGAGCCGCTTGAGCGCCCTCTCGTGGGCGCCGCCGTCGGTGCCGGGCACGTGGTAGGCGTTCCACAGGGCCACCGGGACGCGCTCGCCCGGCGCGGCCCGGCCCCGGCGGACCGCGTCGGCGTAGGCGGCGAGGTGAATGATCTTGATGCTCGACGCCACCGGGGAGAGGCGGCCTGCGTTGTGGCTGATGCCCCGGGTCACCAGCGCGACGTCGCCGGGATGCTCCTTCATGTAGGCGAACACCGCCTCGGCGTCCTTCAGCTCGGTGGGAGTGGGAGTGGGAGTGGGACTGGAGGTGGGAGCGGGAGTGGAGGTGGGAGGGAGGGCGGCGCCGGCCATCGGGGCGGTCAGGGCGGCGGCCAGGGAGATGCTGAGGATGGTGTTCATGACTCCACGCTAACCGATAATCCGGAATTTCGAAGTATCAAGTTTCCAGAAGCGTGGATACGTGGTGATCCGCCCGGTGTCTCACCTGGTGAGCTGCGGCCATTCCAGTGGGCGACACGTGGAAGACTGGTCCCCATGTTGCGCTGGTTGACCGCCGGAGAGTCCCACGGCCCCGAACTCGTCGCGATCCTCGAAGGACTGCCC
Source organism: Planomonospora antibiotica (assembly GCF_014647955.1). Taxonomy (NCBI): domain Bacteria; kingdom Bacillati; phylum Actinomycetota; class Actinomycetes; order Streptosporangiales; family Streptosporangiaceae; genus Planomonospora; species Planomonospora antibiotica. Next base: position 27,317 of record NZ_BMQE01000005.1, read on the forward strand.
GCCGGGGTGGAGGTGACGACGGCCGACATCGACAGGGCGCTGGCCAGGCGCCGCCTGGGCTACGGCCGCGGCGCCCGGATGAAGTTCGAGCAGGACCTGGTCACGATCGTCGGCGGCGTACGGCACGGCCGCACGCTCGGCAGCCCCGTCGCGATCCGCGTGGGCAACACCGAGTGGCCCAAGTGGGAGACCGTCATGGCCGCCGACCCGGTGGACCCGGCGGTGCTGGAGGGCCAGGCCCGCAACGCGCCGCGCTCCCGCCCCCGCCCCGGCCACGCCGACCTCGCCGGCATGCAGAAGTACGGCTTCGACGACGCCCGCCCGGTGCTCGACCGGGCCAGCGCCCGCGAGACCGCCGCCCGCGTCGCCCTCGGCCAGGTCGCCAGGGGCTTCCTCAAGCAGGCCCTCGGCGTCGACATCGTCAGCCACGTCGTCTCCATCGGCTCGGCGCAGACCACCGAGGGCGTCGTGCCGGGCCCCGGCGACATGGACGCCGTCGACGCCGACCCGGTGCGCTGCGCCGACCCGGCCGGCAGCGCCGCGATGGTCGCCGAGATCGACAGGGCCCACAAGGACGGCGACACCCTCGGCGGCGTCGTCGAGGTGATCGCCTACGGCCTCCCGCCGGGCCTGGGCAGCTACACCCACTGGGACCGCCGCCTCGACGCCCGCCTCGCCGCCGCGCTGATGGGCATCCAGGCGATCAAGGGCGTCGCCGTCGGCGACGGCTTCGAGACCGCCCGCCGCCCCGGCTCCCGGGCCCACGACGAGATCGAGAACACCTCCGACGGCGTGCGCCGGATCACCAACCGGGCCGGCGGCGTCGAGGGCGGCATGACCAACGGCGAGGCGCTGCGCGTCAGCGCCGCGATGAAGCCGATCTCCACCGTGCCGCGCGCGCTGGCCACGATCGACGTGCTGACCGGCGAGGCGGCCCGCGCCCACCACGAGCGCTCCGACGTCTGCGCGGTCCCGGCCGCTGCGATCGTCGCCGAGGCGATGGTCGCGCTGGTCCTGGCCGACGCCGCGATCGAGAAGTTCGGCGGCGACTCCGTCGAGGAGGTCGCCCGCAACCTGTCGGGCTACCTGTCGTCACTGGTGATCAAATAGTCGGTGGCCGGTCAGGTGACCGGATCGAACGAGCGAGAGAGCGGAACGAGGGCTGTGATGGGACCGCGCGCCGTACTGATCGGTGCTCCCGGGTCGGGCAAGTCGACCGTGGGCAGGCTGCTGGCCGAGCGGCTCGGCGTCGCCTTCCGCGACACCGACGCCGACGTGGAGGCCGCGGCGGGCAAGCCGGTGAGCGACATCTTCGTCGAGGACGGCGAGGAGCGCTTCCGCGAACTGGAGGCCGAGGCCGTACGGCGGGCGCTGGCCGAGCACGACGGCGTGCTCTCCCTGGGCGGCGGCGCGGTCCTGGACGAGGCGACCCGCGGGCTGCTGGCCGGCCACCGCGTCGTCTACCTGGAGGTCGGCCTGGCGCAGGCGGTGACCCGGGTGGGCCTGGGCTCGGCCCGGCCGCTGCTGGTCTTCAACCCGCGCAGCCAGCTGAAGAAGCTGATGGACGCCCGCCGCCCGGTCTACGAGGCGCTGGCCGCCGTGACGGTCGCCACGGACGAGCGCGAGCCCGCCGAGGTCGTCGACGAGATCGTGAAGGGACTGGCGTGACGATCACCAGGATCAGCGTCGGCGGGGAGTCCCCGTACGACGTCGTGGTGGGCACCGGGATCCTCGGCGAACTGCCCGGCCTGCTCGGGCCCCGGGTCCGCACCGTCGCGGTCGTGCACCCGGAGGGCCTGCCGGAGATCGCCCGGCCCGTCTGCGGCGCGATCGAGACGGCCGGCTACGAGGTCGTCCGGCTCCCCGTGCCCGACGCCGAGCAGGCCAAGACGGCCGAGGTGGCCGCCGCGCTCTGGTCGGCCTTCGGCCGCCACGGCATGACCCGCTCCGACGCCGTGGTCGGCGTCGGCGGCGGAGCCACCACCGACCTGGCCGGGTTCGCCGCCGCCACCTGGCTGCGCGGCGTCAAGGTGGTGCAGGTCCCGACCACCCTGCTCGGCATGGTGGACGCCGCGGTCGGCGGCAAGACCGGCATCAACACCCCCGAGGGCAAGAACCTCGTCGGCTCCTTCCACCCGCCCGCCGGCGTCCTGTGCGACCTGGCCACGCTGGTGACGGTGCCCCGCGCCGACTACGTCGGCGGGCTCGCGGAGATCGTCAAGGGCGGCTTCATCGCCGACCCGGAGATCCTGGCGCTCATCGAGGCCGACCCCGAGGGCGCCCGCCACCCCGACGGGCGGCACACCCGCGAGCTGATCGAGCGGAAGATCCGGGTCAAGGCCCGGGTCGTCGGCGCCGACCTGCGCGAGAGCGGCCTGCGGGAGATCCTCAACTACGGCCACACGCTGGCGCACGCCATCGAGCGGGTCGAGGACTACCGGATGCGCCACGGCGAGGCCGTCGCCATCGGCATGGTCTACGCCGCCGAGCTGTCCCGCCTGGACGGCCGGATCGGCATCGACCTGGTGGACCGGACCCGCGCGATCCTGACCGCGGTCGGCCTGCCCACGGCCTACCGCCGGGAGGCCTGGCCCGAGCTCCGCGACCACATGCGGCTGGACAAGAAGAGCCGGGGCGCCACGCTGCGCTTCGTCGTCCTGGACGACCTGGCGAAGGTGTCCGCTCTGGAGGACCCGCCGGAGGCCCTGCTGGAGGCCGCCTACAACGAGATCGCCAGGTGAGCGGGGCGGCGGACCCGGTACGGCGGGGCGGGACGCCCGCCCGCGCCGCGAGTGAGGAGTGTGACGAGCAGATGAGGACCGTCTACGTTCTCAACGGCCCCAACCTGTCGCGGCTCGGCACCCGCGAGCCGGACGTCTACGGCGCGGAGACCTTCGCCGACCTGGCCGCGCTCTGCCGGCAGACCGGCCGGGAGCTGGGCCTGTCGGTGGAGGTCAGGCAGACCGACGACGAGGCCGAGCTGGTGGGCTGGCTGCACGAGGCGGCCGACGGCAAGGTCCCGGTGGTGCTGAACCCCGCGGCGTTCACCCACTACTCCTACGCGCTGCGCGACGCCATCGCCCAGCGCACCGCGCCCCTGGTCGAGGTGCACATCTCCAACCCGGCCGCGCGCGAGGAGTTCCGGCACACCTCGGTGGTCGCCGCCGTCGCCACCGGGACGATCGCCGGGTTCGGCCTCGCCTCCTACGTGCTGGCGCTGCGGGCCGTCGCCGACCTGGCCTGAACCGGACCGGAGGATCACCATGACGCGCTACAGGTCCTTCGTCGCGCTCGGCGACAGCTTCACCGAGGGCATGAACGACCCGGCCGTGCACCCGGCCGTGGACGCCTCCGGCCTGCCGGTCGAGAGCGGGCGCTTCCGCGGCTGGGCCGACCGGGTGGCCGAGCGCCTGGCCGCGCTCGACCCGGAGTTCCGCTACGCCAACCTCGCCGTGCGCGGCAAGCTCATCGACCAGGTCGTCGCCGACCAGGTGCCGGTCGCCGTCGAGATGCGCCCCGACCTGGTCAGCTTCTGCGCCGGCGGCAACGACCTGCTCCGCCCGGGCAGCGACCCGGACCGGATGGCCAAGAAGCTCGCGGGAGCCGTACGGCGGCTGCGGGCCACCGGGGCCGAGGTGCTGCTGTTCACCGGGGTGGACCCGCGCGACACCCCGCTGATGCGCCGCGCCCGCGGCACCTTCGCGGTCTTCTACCTGCACGTCCGCTCCATCGCCGACCTGTACGGCTGCCGCCTGGTCGACCAGTGGTCGATGCAGGGCCTGCGGGACTGGCGGGCGTGGAGCGACGACCGCCTGCACATGAACGAGGAAGGTCACCGGATGGTGGCCGCCAAGGTGTGCGAGGTGCTCGGCGTGCCCTGCGACGACGACTGGCGGTTCACCTGGCCGCCCCGGGAGAACGTCGATCCCCGGATCAAGCGCCGCGAGGACGTCCAGTGGGTCCGCACCCACCTCGGCCCGTGGGTGCTGCGCCGCCTGCGCGGCCGCTCCTCCGGCGACGACCTCGACCCCAAGCGGCCGGACCTGAAGCCCTTCGCCTGACGTCCGGGCGCCCCGGCCGGGGACGCCGACCGCGGGGGACGGCCGGGGAAGGCCGGGGCCGGGGCGGGCGGAGGAGCGCCGCGCGGCGGCCCGCGACGGGGCCTGGACGCGGAAGGGCGGCGGGACCCGCCGCGGGCGGACGACGGGATCCGCGACGGGTCAGGACGCGGACAGCCGGCGGAGCGCCTCGCGGACCTTGGCCGGGTCGTTCGTGGGCCAGAAGGGCGGCAGGGAGGCGCGCAGGAAGCCGGCGTAGCGGGCGGTGGCCAGCCGGGGATCGAGGACCGCGACCACGCCCTTGTCGTGCTGGCTGCGCAGCAGGCGGCCGGCGCCCTGGGCGAGCAGCAGGGCGGCGTGCGTGGCGGCGACCGACATGAAGCCGTTGCCGCCCTTGGCCGCGACGTGGCGCTGCCGGGCGGAGCTCAGCGGGTCGTCGGGGCGGGGGAAGGGGATGCGGTCGATGATGACCAGCCGGAGCGACGGCCCGGGCACGTCCACGCCCTGCCAGAGCGAGAGCGTGCCGAACAGGCAGGTCGGCTCGTCCTCGGCGAACCGTTTGACCAGCTGCATCGTGGAGTCGTCGCCCTGGCAGAGCAGCGGCACGCTCAGCCGGTCGCGCAGCGCCTCGGTGGCGGCCTTCGCCGCGCGCATCGAGGAGAACAGGCCGAGGGTCCGGCCCCCGGCCGCCTCGATCAGCTCGGTGATCTCCTCCAGGTAGGCCTCCGGCAGGCCGTCGCGGCCCGGCTGGGGCAGGTGCTCGGCGACGTAGAGGATGCCGCTGCGGGGGTGGTCGAAGGGGGAGCCGACGTCCAGGCCGGACCAGCCGGACCGGTCGCCGTCGGCGGTGCTCAGGCCCCACTGGCGGGCCAGTCCGTCGAAGGCGCCGCCCAGGGCGAGGGTGGCGGAGGTCAGCACCACCGTGCGGTCGCCGAACAGCTTGTCGCGGAGCATCCCGGCGACGGTCAGCGGGGCGATCCGCAGGGTCGGGGGACGGCGGTCGGTGGCCCCGTCCAGCCAGACCACCTCGGCCCGGTCGACCTCCTCGGCGTGGCCGAAGGCGTCCAGCATGCGCTGGGCGGTGTCGTGGACCTCGTCCAGCGCGGTGAAGGCCGCCTTGCGCAGCCCGGCGCTCTCCGGATCGTCCTTGTCGCTCGCGCCGCGCGGGCCCAGCGCGGTGACGCAGGCCGACGCCGCGTCGCGGATCAGGGCGAGCGTCAGGCCGAGCACCTGGGGCAGTTCGTCGAGCCGTCCGGGCGGCGCGACCGCGAGCAGGGCCTTGAGGTCCTCTCCCGCCTGCAGGAGCCGGTCGGCGATGCCCTGCTCGACCAGGCGCCCGACCCGCCGCACGGCCAGCGAGACGGTGTTCTCCGACAGCTCGCCGGTGACCACGGAGGTGACCCGGTCGACCAGCTCGTGGGCCTCGTCGACCACCACGACGTCGTGCTCGGGCAGGAGCGGGATGTCCTCCATGGCGTCGATGGCCAGCAGAGCGTGGTTGGTCACCACGACGTTCGACTCGGCGGCGCGGCCGCGGGCCAGCTCGGCGAAGCACTCCGTGCCGCTGGGGCAGCGCTGCGCGCCCAGGCACTCCCGGGAGCTCACCGAGAACTGCCGCCAGGCCTGCTCGTTGACGCCGGGGACCAGCTCGTCGCGGTCGCCGGTCTCGGTCTCGTCCGCCCAGTCCTGGATGCGCTGGACCATCCGCCCGGTCAGGCTCACCTCGCCGGGATCGAAGAGCTGGTCCTGCTCGTCGTCGGGCCAGCCCGCGCTCGCCTTGTAGCGGCACAGGTAGTTGCGGCGGCCCTTGAGGATCGCGAACGTGGGCTCGGCGGGCAGCAGCGGGGCGAGCGCCTCGGCCAGGCGGGGCAGGTCGCGGTCCACGAGCTGGCGCTGCAGGGCGATCGTCGCGGTGGAGACGACGACGGCGCCCTCGGAGGTCATCGCGTGCCGGATCGAGGGGATCAGGTAGGCCAGGGACTTGCCGGTGCCGGTGCCGGCCTGGACGGCCAGGTGGTCGCCGGAGTCGACGGCCCGCTGGACGGCCCGGGCCATCGCGAGCTGGCCGGGGCGCTCGACCCCGCCGACGGCCTTCACCGCCAGGGCGAGCAGCTCCTCGACCGGGGGCAGGTCGGCGCCCGCGGGGGCCTTCGGGCTCTTCGCGCCCCTGGGAGCCTTCGAGGTCTTCGCGTCCGAGGTCCCGGAGCGGCGCTCCGCGCGGGTTCCCGCAGGGCTCTCGGCGGAGCTCTCGTCCAGGTTCAGGGCAGGGCTCGGGGCAGGGCTCTCGGCGGGGCTCTCGGCGGGGCTGAGGGAGTCGGTCGGCACGACAGCCAACCGTACCCGCTCGCTCCGACAACCGGGCCTGGCTCCGGAGAGTCACCGAGCGGACTCGTCCCGGCGTTCCGGACCGCGGCGTTCGTCTCGCATGGCAAACTGGCGGAACCACCGCTGCGCGTACGTGAAGGACCGGACAGGACCGTCCTCCCGGTGTGCGCGGGGCTGAAGATGGGGATGGAAAGACGGATTCGGTAGGGTTTCCCGAGGTCGAGTGGACGAATAAAGGCTGGTTAAAGCACCATGTCATCCATGTCGGAAGTTGTCCCGTTGCCGTCGTTCGGCGAGGTGTTCTTTGACGAGCGTGGCCAGGAGCGGGTGCTCCGGGTCACCTGGCACGACGGCACGCTGGTGCTGAGCCTCTGGCGCGGCGAGATGTGCACCGCCAGTTTCCGCATGCCCATGGACGACGTGGCCCGCCTGGTGGACACCCTCGACGAGGGGTTCGTCGAGGCCGGGGGCCGCTATCCCGACGAGGTCGGGGAGGACGCCCCGGCGGGGGGCCACCCGGAGCACGCCGGGCACACGGAGCTCCCCGGCACCGGGCAGTACGCCCGGCCGCGCCCGGAGGACTACGCCCAGCCGGCCCCGCCTCCGCACTACGCCGACCCGGCCGCCACCCAGGTCACCCCGCCGCACTACGCCGACCCGGTCGCCACCCAGGTCACCCCGCCCCATTACGCCGACCCGGTCGCCACCCAGGGCGTCCTGCCGGAGGAGCCGCGCCCGCCGGCGCTGGGGCCCAACGACGTGCTCGTGGCACGGGGCGCGGTCCCCCCGCCGGACGCGGTCCCGGACCGCGTCCCGGGGTACGGCGCGACCGATGTGGTGCCGCCGGAGAACATGATCGTCGGTGACTCGCTCCCCTACGGAGCGCCCCAGCCGGGCGAGCCGCCGTACCCCGCGCAGCCCGATCCCTACGCGCAGCCCGATCCCTACGCGCAGCCCGATCCCTACGCGCAGCCCGATCCCTACGCGCAGCAGGTCCCGCAGCCCGACCCGTTCCCCCCGGCGTCCCGGCCGGCGACGGACCCGTTCGCGGCGCCGCACTCCCACCGGCAGGCCGCCGACCCCTTCGCCGCGGGCCGGCAGCCCGACGTCTTCACCCCGGCGCAGCCCGATCCCTACGCGCAGCAGGTCCCGCAGCCCGACCTGTTCACCCCGGCCCCCCAGCAGGGGGCGGACCCGTTCGCGGCGCCGCACTCCCACCGGCAGGCCGCCGACCCCTTCGCCCCGCCCGCCGACAGGTTCCCGCCGTCGCATCCCGACGCCGCCTACCCCTCCCAGGCGCACTCCACCGACCCCTACGGCATCCCGCCGGTGGGACACCAGCCCGACCCCTACGGCTATCCCGCTCCGGCCCAGCCCGATCCCTACGCGTTCGGGAACCGGCCGCAGCCCGCTCCGGAACGGCAGGCCCCGCCGGGCGGGCACCCGGCGGACCTGCGCGACCTGTACAGCACGCCGCCGGCCTACGACCAGCCGTACGAGCAACCGTACGATCCCGGCGACCCGCTGAACCTGCGCGCCCAGCAGGCCGAGCAGCAGCACGGGCAGCCGCCGGCGCCCCGCGCCCACCCGGACGCGCCGCACTCCACGGGGGAGCGGCTCCGCCCCGAGCAGGGCTACGACGACGTGCGCCGCGACTGGTGACGTGCCCCGCCTCCCGGCCCGCCACCGGCGGAGGCCGGGAGGCTAGGCTCCCTTCCCGGGTCTTCGGACGGGAGGGGTGGGATGGACCAGTCGATCGCACTGCAGCTGCTGGTCGTGCCGGTCGCCGCGGTCGCGGTGGCCGCCGTGTCCCGGCGCCGGGGATGGCCCGCGCCGCTGCTGCTGGTCCTGGCCGGGCTGGTGCTCTCACCGCTCGTGCCGGAGTACGCGCTCGACCCTGAGATCGTCCTGCTGGTCTTCCTCCCGCCGCTCCTCTACTCCGCCGCGATCGACAGCTCCTACCTGGGGCTCAAGGCCGTCCGCAGGCCGGTCGCGCTGCTCTCGGTGGGGCTGGTGCTGTTCAGCACACTGGTCATCGGCTGGGTCACCCACCTGCTCCTGCCGGATCTGCCGCTGGCGGCGGCCTTCGCGCTGGGGGCGATCGTGGCGCCGCCCGACGCGGTCGCCGCGGTCGCGGTGGCCCGCAGACTGGGACTGCCCCGCAAGGTGATCACCATCCTGGTGGGGGAGAGCCTGTTCAACGACGCCACCGCGCTCACCGCCTACCGGGTGGCGGTCGCCGCCGCGCTGGGACAGGGGATCACCTGGCTGGGCGCGGTCGGCCAGTTCGCCTACGCGGCGGCGGGCGGCGCGGCGATCGGCCTGGTGCTCGCGTGGCTGCTGTCGAAGGTCCTCAGGGCGCTCGGGGACGCGCTCGTCGAGAACACCGTGATGCTGCTTACCCCCTTCGGGGTCTACCTCACCGCCGAGCTCGCGCACACCTCCGGGGTGGTCGCGGTGGTGGTCGTCGGCCTGTACATCGGCCACCGCCTGCCGCGGAGCGGCTTCGGCACCCGCCTGCTGTCCGGCGCGGTCTGGAAGGTCATGGACTTCTTCCTGGAGTCGGTCGTCTTCGCGCTGATCGGCCTGCAGATGTGGCCGATCGTCAGCGCGCTCGACTGGTCCGAGCCGCTGGAGCCGGTCGGCACCGCGCTGGCCGTGTTCGCCGCCGCCGTGCTGGTCCGGGGCGTCTGGGTGGTGCCCGCCACCTACCTGCCGAGGCTCCTGTTCCGGGGGGTCCGCCGCCGCGAACCCGAGGCGCCCTCCTGGCAGCACATCACGATCGTCGGCTGGGCCGGGATGCGCGGCGTGGTCTCCCTGGCCGCGGCCTTCGCCGTCCCGGAGGACTTCCCTGGGCGGGCCACGCTGCTGTTCCTCACCTTCACGGTGGTGATCGGCACGCTCCTGCTGCAGGGACTGTCGTTCCCCGCGCTGATCCGGCGGCTGGGGGTCTCCAACGAGCGGGAGGCCTTCGCCGACGACCTGGCGGAGGCGGGTGCGCAGCAGGCGGCGGCCGCGGCCGCTCTCGCCCGGCTGGACGAGCTGGTGGCGGACGGGGTCGCCGACGTCCATCGGGAGGTCGTGGAGCAGCTCAGGCTGCGGGCCGAGCGCCGTACCCTGAGCGCCTGGGAGCGCCTGGGCGGAGGCACCGGCCCGGGCGGTGCGGACACGCCCGGCACGGTCTACCGGCGGCTGCGCAGGGAGATGCTGGCCGCCGAGCGCGAGGTGTTCGTGCGCCTCCGCGACGAGCGCCGCATCGACGACGAGGTGCTCCGCCGGGTCATGCACGAGCTCGACTTCGAAGAGGCCACCCTGGAGCGGGACTGACCGGTCCGCCCCGCCGATCCCGGCCGGTCACCCGGACCGTCCTCCGGAGCACGGGACGCCCGGGGTCACCCGGACCGTCCTCCGGAGTACGGGACGCCCGGGGTCATTCCCCGCTCCTCCGGGGGCGGGCGCGCAGGTGCGCGCGTTCGCCCTGCGCGCCGAACAGGCTGAGGAACTCGACCGGTTCGGCGTCGGCGGCGCCGAACCAGTGCGGGATGCGGGTGTCGAACTCGGCCGCCTCGCCGGGGGACAGGACCAGGTCCTGCTCGCCGAGGACGACCCGGAGCCGCCCGTTGAGGACGTAGAGCCACTCGTAGCCCTCGTGGGTCTGCGGATCGGGCTCCCTGCGACGGCCGTCGGCTGGGATCACGAGCTTGAACGCCTGGATGCCGCCGGTCCTGCGGGTCAGGGGCACCATGATCATGCCATGGCGGTTGACCGGGCGCAGGTGGATGCGCGGATCTCCGGTGGGCGGCGCGCCGACGAGCTCGTCGAGCGTGACGCCGTGGGCTCTGGCCAGGGGGAGCAGGAGCTCGAGGGTCGGCCGGCGGGTGCCGGACTCCAGCCGGGACAGGGTGCTCACCGAGATGCCGGTCGCCGCCGACAGATCGGCCAGCGTGGTCTCGCGCTGCCGGCGCAGCGCGCGCAGCCGGGGTCCGACCGCGTCGAGCGCCTGGTCGAGGTCGTCGTCCATGTCCGCCAGCTTGCCATGCCGGCAACGTCGCTTGCGTGAACGGCCTGCGGATCCTCCCGGTGGGAGGGACCGTCCGCTCCGCCGGGAGGATCCGGCGGCGGCCGCCCGCCGGGCCCTCCACCGGGGACGGGAGGGGCCGGGCTCAGCCGACGACCTGGTCGACATAGCACCAGCGCCAGGTCTCGCCCGGCTCGAACGAGGAGATGACCGGGTGGCCGGCCTGGTTGAAGTGGGCGGTGGCGTGCCTGCCCGGCGAGGAGTCGCAGCAGCCGACGTGGCCGCAGGACAGGCAGCGGCGCAGGTGCACCCAGCCGCTCCCGGCGGCGAGGCACTCCTCGCAACCCTCGGGTGTGCGCGCGGGCGGGTCCTGGGTCTCGGTGAGGTGCTGGCAGGTCGGCATGGTCGTCCCCCTCGGTGGTATCACGATCATCGTACGGCCGGTGCGGCCCGCCGCACGGTTCGGCGGGCCGCCGCGGGCACGCCGCACCGTACCGCCCGTTGGGTAGAGTCGGGACATGAGAGCCCTTCCGCGACGAACCGTCTCCCTCGCCGCCTCCGCCCTGGCCGCCGCCCTCCTGACCACCGGGTGCGCCGAGATCCAGGAGGTGAGCCAGGGCGTCGACCGGGCCCAGCAGTGCATCCAGGCCGCGGGCATCGTCACCGACACCATGGCGAAGGTCGCCGGCCTGCTCAACGACCCCGCCGGGATGGAGAAGGCGCTGAACGACGGAGCCGCCAAGCTGGGCGACGTGGCCGACAAGGCCGCCAACACCTCCCTCAAGGAGGCGGCCGACGGCGTGGCGGGCAGCCTGGAGGCCATCAACGTGCAGAACGCCAACGACGCGGTCGACGCGGCGCAGAAGGTCGCCGCCGACGGGGTGAAGTGGGCGGAGCAGCTCACCAGCGCCTGCTGAGGCCCCCGGGCGATCCCGGTTTCCCTAGAGGAGCAATCCCAGCTTCTCTAGGGGAAATGTCGCTGAAATAGCGTCGGTCCATGGAGACCCCCGGGAAGGAACCGGATCCCCGGTTCACGCTGGCCAACGAACGCACCTTCCTGACCTGGCTGAGCACGTCGCTCGCGCTGACCGCGGGCGGCGTCGCCATGGCGGCCGTCTCGCCGGACGTCTTCGTGCCCTGGATGCGGACGCTGCTCGCGGTCGTCCTGGTGTCCCTGTCGGCGCTGGCCGCGGCCATGGCCTACCCGCGCTGGCGCCGGGTCCAGCACGCCCTGCGCACCTCCGAGCCCCTCCCACCGCCCGCCCTCGCCGCGCTGTTCGGGTACGGCGTGGCGGCCGTGGCCGTGCTGGCGCTCGTCCTGATCCTGACGGCCCGGTGAGACCGGATGCCGGAGAAGAAGGGCGTGCGCCCCGCGGGACGGGGAGGTGACCGGGCCGGCGGGCGGGCGGCGACCGAGCTCTGGGACGAGGGCCTGCAGAGCGAGCGGACCCGGCTGGCCTGGGTCCGCACCGCGGCCATGCTGGCCGCCGGCGGTCTGGGGATGGGCGGAATGGCCCTGCGCGCCGGAGCGTCTCCGCTGGTGGCCGCGCCCTTCGCCCTGACGGCCCTGTGCGGGGCCGCGCTGCTGGCCCGCACCGGCGTGCGCTACCAGCGGGTCCAGGAGGCCCTGCACGGGGGCCGCCCGCTCGACGAACGCGCCGACGCCGTCCTGGCCTGGCTGGGCACCCTCGCCGCGGTCGCCGCCTCCGCCGTCTTCGTCCTGTCCCGGTAGGGCCTCCCGGCTGTCCGGCGGATCCGGCCGGGACGACCGGGAGTGGATCGCGGGGCGGCACCGGACCTCCGGGCCCGCCGTACTGGAGGCCGGATCCGCCGGACGGCCGGTCCGCTGCATTGAACGGCCGGAGCCGGGGCAGTGCGGGTGGGATGTTCGAGGATTTCGCCGACGAGCGCGTCGACGTGGGAGAGGCGGAACTGCGGGTGCGGCACGGCGGTTCCGGGCCGCCCGTGCTGCTGCTGCACGGCCATCCCCGCACGCACGCCACCTGGCACCGCGTCGCGCCGCTGCTCGCCACCGGCTTCACCGTCGTCTGCCCGGACCTGCGCGGCTACGGACGGTCGTCCAAACCGCCCAGCACCCCCGACCACGAGCCCTACTCCAAGCGGGCCATGGCCCGTGACTGCGTGGCGCTGATGCGTGCCCTCGGCCACGAGCGCTTCGCGGTCGCCGGGCACGACCGGGGCGCCTACGTGGCCCAGCGCCTGGCCCTGGACCACCCGTCGGCCGTGACCCGCGCCGCGGTGCTCGACGCGGTGCCGATCGGCGAGGCGCTGGCCCGCTGCGACGCGACGTTCGCGAGGCGCTGGTGGCACTGGTTCTTCCTCGGGCAGGAGGAGAAACCCGCCGAGCGCGTGATCAACGCCGATCCCGACGCCTGGTACCGGCTGGACCCGCGGGCGATGGGCGAGGAGGCCTACGCCGACGTGCGAGGGGCGATCCACGACCCGCGGACCGTGCACGCCATGTGCGAGGACTACCGGGCGGGGCTCGGCGTCGACCGGGCCGCCGATGACGCCGACCGCGCCGCGGGCCGCCGGATCGGCTGCCCGCTCCTCGTGCTCTGGTCGACCCGCGACGACATGGAGGACCTCTACGGCGACGTGCTCGCGGTCTGGCGGGACTGGGCCGACGACCTGAGGGGCGGTGCCGTCGAGAGCGGGCACCACATGGCGGAGGAGGCCCCGGAGCGGCTCGCCGCCGAACTGCGCGCCTTCTTCGGAGAGCCCGGCCCGCCGGGATCCGCGCGGTGACAGCCGCGCGCCTTCACCGGTCCGGCCCACCGGTCCGGCCCACCGGTCCGGCCAGGAGGTCCGGCCAGGAGGTCCGGACCCGCCGGGACGGGGCGACGGGCTCAGCGGGGCAGCCGCCCGGCGGTCTCCGCGGCCAGCCGCCGGAGGACGGGAGCGAGGTCGGGACGGCCCTGGAGCAACTCCTCCAGCCGCGCCCGCCAGGCTCCCGCCTCGGCGGACACCGCGTCCTCAGCCATGGCCGGACGGTACGCCCGATCCGGCTCTCCGGCAAGGTCGTACGGCGGCCCGGCGAGACCGCGCGCCGTCCCGGCGCGGCCGTACGGCGGCCGGGTCAGGAGTCGGTGCCGAGGGCGACGGTCTCGGCGACCTCGGCGTGGCGCTCGGCCTCCTCGGCGGCGAAGCGCTCGGCGTCGAGCTTCTCGGCGATGTCCTCGTCCTGCCGCATCAGTTTGTCCAGGCTCTGGCCGGCCATGTCCAGCACGCCCATGTCGGCGTAGGCCTGCTGCAGGCGGGGGCTCCACAGGCCGATGTCCTTGACGCAGGGGACGATGCGGCTGAACAGCAGGGAGCGGAACAGCCTGAGGTACTCGGAGCGGTCGACGCACTCCATGGCCTCGGCCACCTCGGACCTGTTCAGGCCGAGGTTCTCCCAGGTCTCCCTGCCGCGCAGGCGGTCGCGCATCAGGTAGCAGCCCTCGATGACGAAGTCCTCGCGTTCGCGCAGCTCGGTCTCCGACAGCCCGGCGTAGTAGTCGCGCAGCGCCATGCGGCCGAAGGCGACGTGGCGGGCCTCGTCCTGCATCACGTAGGCGAGGATCTGCTTGGGCAGCGGCTTGGTGGTGATGTCGCGCATCACGCCGAAGGCGGCCAGGGCCAGGCCCTCGATGAGCACCTGCATGCCGAGGTAGGGCATGTCCCAGCGGGAGTCGCTCAGCGTGCTGTCCAGCAGCGCCTTGAGGTGCTCGTTGATGGGGTAGGCCAGGCCCACCTTCTCCTGCAGGAAGCGGGCGTAGGTCTCGGCGTGCCGGGCCTCGTCCATGGTCTGGGTGGCGGCGTAGAACTTGGAGTCGAGGTCGGGCACCGACTCGACGATCCGGGCCGAGCAGATCATCGCGCCCTGCTCACCGTGCAGGAACTGGGAGAACTGCCAGGCCGCCCCGTGCAGGCGCACGTCCTGGCGCTGCCTGTCGCCCATCCGCTCCCAGAGCGGGGTGCCGTAGATCGCGATGGTGGTGTCGGGGATGCCGAGCACGTTGTACGGATCGACCTCCAGGTCCCAATCGATGCGCTTGACGGAGTCCCACTGCTTGTCCTTGCCCTTCTGGTAGAGGGCGAGCATGCGGTCCCTGCCGTCGTCGTACTCCCAGGTGAAACGGGCGGCGCCGGCGGCCTCCACGTCCCACGTGGAGAGCTCGGCCGGGATCGTGTAGAGATCGTGCGTCGACATGCGGCCTCCAGAGACGTACACCGTACGTATGCATCGAGCGTGGCACGTACGGTGTACGTGCGTCAATGGGCGGAGGGAGAATGGGAGCATGTCGCCCGAGCCGCTGTCCCGCCCGCGCATCGTCGCCGCCGCCATCGACCTGATCGAGCGGGAGGGCGCCGACGCGGTGTCCATGCGCAGGATCGCGGGTGAGCTGGGCGTGGGCGTCATGTCGCTCTACAACCACGTGCCCAACAAGGCGGCACTGCTGGACGCGGTGGCCGAGACGGTGCTGTCGGAGATCGAGTTCGCCGACGACCCCGACGCCGAGTGGACCGAGCGGGTGCGCATCCAGGCACGGGCGTTCCGGCAGATCGCCCACCACTACCCCCGGTGCACGATGGTGGTGGTCAGCCGCCAGCTCCAGTCGGCCGCCGGGCTGCTCCCGGTCGAGCGGGCGCTGGCCACGCTGCGCAGTGCCGGGTTCGGCGGCGAGGAGGCGGTGCGCATCCTGCGCACGTTCATCGCCTACATCGTGGGCTCGCTGCTGCGGGAGGTCGGCGTGACCCCGACCTTCGCCCCGGTCCACCACTCCCAGGCGGAGATCGGGAAGGTGGACCCGGTGCTCTTCCCCGAGACCAGCTCCCTGGCCGCCGAACTGGGCGCGTGCGACCACGAGGCCGAGTTCGAGTTCGGGCTGGAACTGCTCATCCGGGCCATCGCCGTACAGCGCGGGCGGCACGGGTGACGCCCGGGGCCGACGGCCCCGGGCGTCCGGCGGGAGCGCGCCCTTCCCCTGGACGCTCCCGGAGAGAAGGGGTCAGTACCAGTTCGTCGACCGGAAGTGACCCCACGCACCGCACGGCGAGCCGTAGCGCTGCTTGATGTACCGCAGACCCCAGCGGATCTGCGTGACCGGGCTCGACCGCCAGTCCCTGCCGCTGCCGCTCATCTTCGAGCCCGGCAGCGCCTGGGGGATGCCGTAGGCACCCGAGTAGCGGTTGTACGCCCGGTGGTTCCAGTTGCTCTCCCTGGTCCAGAGACTGTCCAGGCAGCGGAACTGGTCGTGGGACCACGCGCGGCGGGAGACGAGACGGAACGCGATCGCCTTGTTCCTGCCCTTCGTGGTCCTCGCGAGAGACCTGGTCCCGGGCCTGGCCCGGGTGGACCAGGTGGCCAGGTGAATCCGCTCCGCCGTCACTGCCGCGGCCGTCCTCTCCACGACCGGCGCACGGGTCGCCTCGGTCGTGCCGGTCGCCGTGGAGCCGACCACGGCGGAGGCGGCGACCACGGTCACGGCTGCGGCGCGTAAAACGCGGTGACTGTCCAAAACCGTCCTTCCTTCGGGCCGCGTGCGGGAGACGCGTCCGGGCGCCGTGACACCCGGGAGCGCCGGTCGGTCCCGCGTCCGTGGATCGCACGAAGGACGCCCGCCCGCCCTGCCGGCATGCTTCCGGCAGGGCACCGCGGCGGTCTCTCTACGCGGTTTCTAGTACGCCGGGGAAACGCCGGACGGGCCCTGCGACACGGTCGGGAAGGCTGTTTGCATGATCTTCGCGGTTGGGGGGCGGTTCGAGTGGTCCGGGCTGACCGGGGCGGGCGCACCGAGGCGGAGGAGTGGCGCAAAGATCGCCCCGGTATGGGGTTTGGATCGTCCGCATCCGTGGGAGGGCGGCTCCCGGGGCGCGCCCGCCCCGGCGCGTCGCCCGCTTTACCCACTCTCCGGAGACCCCGTACCCGCCCGCCGGAAGTTCCGGGCTCGATTGCCGCCGGACCCCCTTCTGCGGTGGCTCGACCCGATCTCGGACACATGTCACTCGGCCGTGTGCGCGAGGACGGCGGCCGCCAGCTCCTTGTGGGTCTCCGGCGGCAGCGTGTGTCCCATGCCCGCCACGATCACCAGCCGCGCATCCGGGATCCGCTCGGCGATGATCGCGCCGTGGCCCGGCTTGACCGGCTCGTGGCTGCCCTCGACGACCAGGGTGGGCGCCTTCACCCGGTGCAGCACGCCCACCGGCTCAAAGTCGGGTCTGGCCATTGCGGCCAGCCGATGGTTGGCCACCGCCGCCAGGTCGCGGGCCCGGTCGTGGATCCGCTCCTGCAACCGGCGCGCCGCGTCCTCATCGAAGGGCAGTCCGGTGCCGTGCAGCACGCGCTGCTCAGCGATCATGCCGTTGATCCGCGCGCGCCGGTCCTGCGGCGGAGGGGCGGCCATCAGCTCGCGGTAGAAGGCCACGAACTCCGGTGTCGGCTCCGGCAGGCTCCCTTCAAGCCGCGGCTGTCCCGTCAGGGCCCGCACGAGTACCTGGCCCTCACCGCCGCCGAGCGGCGATGAACCGATGACGGTCAGCGAGCGCACCCGCTCCGGTGCCTCCACGGCGACGAACTGGCCGAGCAGCCCACCCGCCGAGTGCCCGACCAGGTGGGCGCTGTCCAGGCCGTGGGCGTCCATCACGCGGTAGACGTCATTCTTGATGTCGTCCCAGGTGTACGGCTCCGTGCCGAAGTCGACGGTGCCCGACATCCCGGTGTCGCGGTGGTCGTACCGGATCACCCGGCGGCCTCCGGCGGTCAGGCGTCCGACGAACTCATCCGGCCACAGGACGCCCTGCGACATCGAACCCATGATCAGCAGGATCGGCGTATCCGTCTCGGCGCCGAATTCTTCGCTCCAGATGTTCACTTCTTGCATGACTCAGAGCATGCCGTGTTCGGTTGCGGGAGCCTTCTGTAGAACTACCAGTCGCGCCAGTTCCGTACGGGAGCCGATGCCCAGCTTCGGATAGACCTTGTACAGGTGGTACTCGACCGTACGCGGGCTGAGGAAGAGCCGGGCGGCGATCTGTTTGCTCGACAACCCGTCGGCGACCAGGCCCGCGATGCGCAGCTCCTGCGGGTGAGCGCGTCGAGCACAGGCGTGGGCGGGGCTTGCCCGCTCTCGCCCGCCGCCCGCAGCTCGTCCTGCGCGCGCCGGGCCCACGGCCGCGCGCCCGCCCGCTCGAATGTCTCCCACGCCATCCGCAGATGCGCCCGCGCCTCGCCCGGCCGCTGGGTACGGCGCAGGCGCTCGCCCAGCAGCAGCGCCGTCCTGGCCGCCTCGAACGGGTTGGTGTGCAGCCGCAGTGCCTCGCCGAAAGCATCTTCGGAAGAGGTGGCCAGGCCCCGGCAGCGGGCCGACAACGCCTGCGACTCGGGCGTCGCGGCATGCGCCGACCACCGTTCGTATGCCTTCAGCACTGCCCGCGCGCCCGCCTCGTCGCCTGCGCCCACGGCGGCCTCGACGCGGTCCGGCGCCGTCCGCCACACCACGGTCGGATGCCCGGCGCCGGGTCCCGCTGCGGCGAGGGCCGTGAAGCGGTCGTGCGCCGCCGCGTGGCGGCCCAGGCACAGGTCGAGCAGGGCCAGCGCGTATGCGGCCACCCCCGCCCGCAGTCCCACCCGGTGCGGGACGGCGATGGCCAGCGCCTCACGGGCGTGCCGCTCGCAGTCCTCCTGCTCCCCCCGCAGCGCCGCCACCGCCGCCAGGTTGGCCAGGTGCGCGGCCACCGTATTCTCGTATCCGGCCTCCCGCGCCAGCGCCAGCCCTTCCTCGGAGACGGCCTGGCTGCGTGACAGTCGTCCGGCGATGCGCTCGGCCGTGGCCACGAACTCCAGCACGACGGGCAGTTGCCCGGCCATCCCCGAGACCCTGGCCACCCGTCCGGCCCGCTCGGCCATCTCGGTGGCCAGGTCCGGCTCGCCCAGTGCGCTGGCCGCGGCCGCCGCCCACAGGTACTGCGCCGCATCCTCCAATTCGCCGGCCCGCGCCAGCGCCCTCCGGAGCAGGCCCGGCCCGGCGGCGTCGCCGTCCATCGTCAGGCCGATCCCGGCCACCGCGTCCCGCAGGAACCCCTCGGGGTGCGCGGCGGCCCGGCGGCCGATCTCGACGATGGCCGCCGGGTCACCGACGTAGGAGGCCGCCTCCGCCGCATCGGCCAGCATGTCCAGGCTTTCGCCCGCCGCCAGGATCCGTACGGCCTCGGCGGCGCTGCCCGAGTTCAGCTCGAACCGGCCCCGGAGCCGGGCGATCTCCATCACGAGGGCGGCGTCGCCGCCGGCCTGTCCGCGGGCCTCGGCCAGCAGCGACTCGGCCTGTCCGGGGCGGCCACCGAGCCAGGCCGCGGCAGCGGCGTCCTTCAGACGGGTGGCCCGGGCTCGCGGCTCGGGAGTCAGCTCGGCGGCCCTGGCGAGGGCCGTGGCGGCGACGCCGTACCCGCCGCGGTCGCGCGCCCGCTCTGCGGCTGCCACCAGTACGGCGGCGACCCGCTCGTCCCTGCCGAGGGCGGCTGCGGCCAGATGCCAGGCGCGGCGATCATCGACGGTCAGCTCCGCCAGGACGGCATGCGCCCGGCGTACATCACCGGGGGCGGCCGCCTCGTGCACCGCGGATCGGATGAGCGGATGGCGGAAACGCACACTTGGGCCCGACACCCCGGCAAGCCCGGTCCCCTCCAGCTCGGCCAGCGCCATCCGCCCCGCCCCGCCCGTCACCGTCTCCTGCCCTGCGGGTTCCGGAACGGCCGTCTCCGGCTCGAACGGGGACGGCCGGGTCAGGTTCGCTCCAGGCCGTACCGCTTGCTCGGCGGACAGTCGGTCGGTGGCGCGTAGAACCAGGTCGAGGTCGGCCTCGACGGCGGCGACCAGCGCGACCAGCCGGGCGGGGACGGACAGCGCGGCCACCCGCTCACCGAAGAGCCGGACCCCACCGGGCAACGGGTCGGGCAGCGGTTCGCGCCCGGCGAGCTGCGCGGGCGTCAGGCGGGCGGCGATCTCACCCAGGGCGAGCGGGTTCGCGCCGGTCGACGTGACGAGTTCCCGCGCCACGTGGGCGGGCAGCGCACCGTACAGGGACTCCAGCAACTCGGCCGCGGCGGCCTCGGTCAGGCCGCGCACGTCCACCGTCGATGACACGCCCTTGACCGGAGCGTCCCCGCGCACCGCGAGCAGCATCGCGATCCGTTCCGTCCCCAGTCGCCTGGCGGCGAACAGCAGCGCGTCGGCCGAGGCCCGGTCCACCCATTGGAAGTCGTCGACCAGGCAGATCAACCCGTCCGGCGCGGCGGCCTCGGCCAGCAGCGAGAGCACACCGGCGCCCAGCAGGAACCGATCACCGACACCGCCCGCGGCAAGCCCCAAGGCCGCTCGCACAGCGTCGCGCTGCGGCTCGGGCAACGCCTCGAGCGAGCCGACCACCGGCCGCAGTACCTGGTGCAGCACCGCGAACGCGAGGTCGGCCTCGGACTCCACGCCGGCGGTCCGCAGCACCCGCATCGCGCCGCGGCTCGCAGCCGCCGCGTCGAGCAGGGACGTCTTGCCCGCGCCCGCCTCGCCCCGCAGCACCACCGCACCGCCGGAGCCGTCCCGGGCTCGTGCGATCACCTCGTCGAGTGTGCTGATCTCCGCTGATCTACCTTAAAGCACAGACACCCACTGTAGGAGGCCTCCAGGCTGTCCCGTGCCCACGGAGGCCGCCGCCCTCGATCATGATCTACCGTCCCGGGCAACGAGGGGAACTGCGGGGTCATTCCTTGCAATCGGTGCGGAGCACTTTCAGCAACCGGCCCAGCGCGGCCCTGGTGGAGGCCAGGTCCTCGGGGCCCGCCGACGACGACGCCAGCCAGAGCGCCGCCTCGTTCATCGCTCCCGACAGCAGGTGGACCAGCGGTGCGACCGGTTGGGGGGCGATGATCCCCGCGTCGGCGAGGGCGGCCAGCGCATCCGCGAGGTGGCGGGTCGAGTTGGCCTCGTCCATCGCCCGCCACTGGCTCCATCCCAGTACGGCGGGCCCCTCCACGAGCATGACCCGCTGGATCTCCGGGTCGGCCGTCGCGGTGAGGAACTCCTGGCAACCGGCGGTCAACCGGACCCAGGGATCGTCGTGGGCGTCGGCCGCGTCAGCCACGCGCCGGCCCACCTCCTGCTGCGCCTCCTCCAGCACGGCGCGGAACAGGTCGGCCTTGCCGGTGAAGTGGTGATAAAGCGCGCCCTTGGTCACCCCGGCCGCCCGGACGATCTCGGCCAGCCCCACCTCGCCATAGCCGCACTCCGAGAACAGCCGCCTGCCCTCCCTCAGCAGCGCCTGCCTGGTCTGCTCCCGCCGCTGTGCGCGGACGCCGTCCTCCCGCATCGCACCCCTCCTCATTGACATACCGATGGTACGTGAATAATCTTTTCCGCATACCGATGGTACGTGAAAAGGAGTTCAAGGCATGAGGCTGACCGGCTTCTATCCGGTGATCTGCACGACGAGGCTGCAGGAGTCCCGTGACTTCTACACCCGGCTGCTGGGGTTCGAGACGACGTTCGAGGCCGACTGGTACGTCAGCCTGCGGCGACCGGGAGATTCCGGATACGAGCTCGCCCTCCTCGACCCCGCCCACCCGACGGTTCCGGAGGGACACGGCGTCCCCGCCAGGGGACTGCTGCTCAACTTCGAGGTGGAGGACGTGGACGCGGAATGGGACCGGCTCGTCACCGGGGAGGGGCTGCGCCCCGTCCTCGGACTGCGCAGCGAGGACTTCGGGCAGCGGCACTTCATCGTGGCCGACCCCGGAGGCGTCCTGATCGACGTCATCACCCCCATCGCCCCCACCGCCGAATACGCCGGGCAGTACGCCGATCACCGGGCCTGATCCCGCCTTCGGGCAGGGCGTCGAAGGTCTGTTGGAAGGGCGGCTCCACCAGCCGCCATCTGCATCGTCCCCGCAGGTGGGAGGGGTGGGATCGATAAAGGCGGGCTGTTGGCCGATTAACTGAGCAAACCGCGTCGATACCCCTCGCCGACGGCGGCGGCGCGGTCGCGAACGCCGAGTTTGTCGTAGATGTGCAGCAGGTGGGTCTTGATGCTCGCCTCGCTGATGAAGAGTTTGGCGGCGGCCTGGCGGTTGGAGGCGCCTTCGGCGACGAGGGTGAGGACCTGGAGTTCGCGGTCGGTGAGGGCGATCTTGACCGGTCGGCGTATCTGGCCCATCAGGCGGCCGGCGACCGAGGGGGACAGGACCGGCTCGCCGGCGGCGGCGGCGCGCACGGCGCGCAGGAGTTCGTCGGTGGGGGCGTCTTTGAGGAGGTAACCGGTGGCGCCGGCTTCGATGGCGGGCAGGACGTCGGAGTCGCCGTCGAAGGTGGTCAGGACGAGGGTCTTGATGTGGGGGTGGGAGTGGTGCAGGGCGGTGATGGCGCTGACGCCGTCCATTTCGGGCATGCGCAGGTCCATGAGGACGATGTCGACCTCGAGTGCGGCGGCGCGGTCGATGCCTTCGCGGCCGTTGGCGGCTTCGCCGGCGACATCGATGTCGGGTTCGGCTTCGAAGGCGGCGCGCAGGCCGTCGCGGACGATGGGGTGGTCGTCGACGATGAGGAGGCGGATCACCGGGGGTTTCCTTGGAGCGCGGGGACGGTGGCGCTGACGGCGGTGCCCTCGCCGGGCGTGCTCTCGATCTCGAGGGAGCCGCCGACGCCGCGTAGGCGTTGTCGCATGCTGTTGAGTCCGAATCCCTTCGCGTCGGGGTTGCGGATGCCGGTGCCGTCATCGCGGACGTCGAGGAGGACGACGGCGCCGGTGTAGGAGAGGGTGAGGCCGACGCGGGTGGCGTCCGCGTGCTTGGCGACGTTGGCGAGGGCTTCCTGGGCGACACGGAAGAGGGTGACCTCGATGGCGGGGCTGAGGGGGACGCGGTCGCCGGTCACTTCGACGCGGAGGTCGACGCCGGTGGTCCGGGTCCAGTTGCGGGCCAGGGTGGTCATCGCGTCGGGGAGGTGGGCGTCCTCGAGCTGGTGCGGCTGGAGGGCGGCGACGGAGCGGCGGGCCTCGGTGAGGCTGTCCTGGGCGAGGCCGAGCGCGAGTTCGAGGTGAGTGCCGGAGGACTCGACGCGCTGGGCGGCGCGTAGCTGGGTGATGATGCCGGTGAGGCCCTGGGCGAGGGTGTCGTGGATCTCGCGTGCCATGCGGTGGCGTTCGTCGAGGATGCCGGCCTGGTGGGCCTGGGTGAGGAGCCGGGCGTGGAGGTCGGCGTTCTCGGCCAGGGCGATCTGAAGGTCGCTGAGCGCTTTGCGGTACTTGCGCTGCCGGTCCTCGATCCTGACGCCGGCGATGTGGCCACCGCCGATGGCGACGGTCTGCACGGCGACGATCGCCAGATGGAAGGCGATGAGCTGGACGGTGGCCTGGGCCCAGTCCAGCGTCGAGCCGTACAGGACGAAGGAGGTGGCGGCGACGGCGGCGAAGGTCCACTTGGAGGGGGCGAAGTGGGCGGCGAGGAAGAAGCCGGAGATGCAGTAGATGATGAAGATGGGGTCGTGGAAGGTCAGCAGTGCGGCGGTGGCCAGGACGCCGGCGAAGTGGACCGTGACGGCGGCCCTGCGTCGGCGCACGGCGACCGGGAGGAGGGTGCGGGCGCCGACGGTCCAGGCGAGGGCCAGAGCGGTGAGGGCGAGGGTGCGGGGGATCCCGCCTTCGGGCCGGTCGGGCGAGACCAGGCTGATGGCCAGGGAAGCCGCGAGGGTGATGTAGGGGACGATCTCGACGATGTTCTCGAAGCGTCGTTCCCAGGTGGAGAGCGGGAAGGGGTCGTTCATCCGGAGCGTGCCCTCCTCTCGGGTACGGACGGGTCTCACCCGGTGGTGGCCGACGAGGACGAGCTTAGGCGCATGGGGATCAAGACGGCGTAGCCGTACATGAGCAGCCCCAGGGCGATCATGAAGATGATGGTGGGCCACTGCCAGATCGGCGGGAGATGAAGGGCGAGGAACCATACGCGGTCCTCGACGCCGAAGATCTTCATGAACATGGGTGCGAGCCCCTGGGGGAACAGCGGAAGCCAGGCGACGGTGTAGCAGACCGTGACACCGATGCGGTGCCGGATGGGGAGATCGGCGGTGGTGGGTTCGTCGGCCTGGGGCGGCGGGCCGTACTTCATGAGGTTGAGCAGATCGATTCCGTGGCTCTCGAGTCTGCGACAGGCGATCCTGCCGAGTCCCCAGGCGCCGAGGGCGCCGGTCAGCACGCCGGTGGCGATGCCGGCCCATGGGGCGAGGAGCGTGGCGCCGGCCGCGGGCAGGGCGGTGGCGGGAACGGTGACGAGCACGAGCCAGGCGAGGCCGGTCTCGGCGGTCTCGTCGGCGCCGGTGCTGAGCGGGTTGCCGCCGCGCTTGTGGGGGTCGGTGCCGGGGACGAGCGAGGTGACGGCGAGCATGACGATGACCCCGGCGCCGCCGCCGAGGAGGGCGGGGAGCAGGCCGAGCACCCACGGCCAGGCCCAGCTCTGGCCGCTGACGAGGGTGCCGGTCAGGGAGAGGAGCACCGCGGCCGGGCCGACGACGAGGAGCCAGGCCAGCTGGCGTCCGCGTACGTCGGCGCGTTCCGCGCCGGGGGTCATGAGGGTGAGCCACAGCGCGGTCCCGTCGGAGCCGTAGAGGTTGGCCGAGGACGCGGCGGCCATCACGATCGCGATGAGTCCCGTGAACGGGACCATGATCCAGACGTCGATGGTGACGAGCAGGAGGGGGGTGACGACGGCGTAGGAGAAAGCGGTGGCGAGGAGCTGGATGCGGACGAGGTCGCGCCACCAGACGCGCAGTTCCTTGGCGGCGGCGATGCGGGCGCCGCCGACGGCGGGGAGGGGGCGGGGCGTGCCGCGGCGGGGCGGCACACCGCCGCGCGCGGCCGAGACGACGCGCCGCGACAGCAGACCGGCCCAGGCGGCCAGGAGGAGGGCGATCACGCCGGCGTCGGCGGCGAGGACGGCGAGGGCGAGGGGCCAGGGGGCTTCGACGGCGGCCACGCCCCATCCGGAGGGCAGGACACGGACGAGGATCCGGGACCAGGCGGCGGTGTCGGCGCCGCCCACGGCAACGGCGGGTGCCCAGCCGTTGCCGCACAGGGCGATGGCGGTGCCGGTCACGATGCCGACGGCGGCCGCGGTGGCGCGGGACCTGACGAACAGCCCGATGAGCGCCACGACGACGCGGGAGATCATCACCATGGTAACGAGCGTGGCGACGGCCGCCACCAGGCCGATGAGCACTCCGGCCGGGCCGAAGCGCCAGCCGTACACGGGCAGGGACAGCAGGGCGATCAGATTGACCGCGGGTGCGGGTCCCGCGAAGGCTCCGGCGAGCAGGGCCGCCGCGATCCGGCCAGGCGTGGCCGGGAGCGTGGAGAAGTACTCGGGGCGGAGGGCCTCGCCGCCGCCCCCGATGAAGATGGGGCCGAAGATCCAGCCGGAGAGCCACACGGCCAGGGTGAGGGGCAGGTAGGCGGGCCACAGGGCGGCGACGGCGATCGTTGCGAAGGCCAGGATCAGCCCGAGCGAGACGCCGGCGTAGAGGTTGGAGGCGTTGTCGCCGCGCAGGGAGTTGCGCATGAGCGCCAGCCGCATGCGGATCATGTGCTGGGCCAGGGCGGCCGTGCCGGGGGTCAGGAGGTGAGCCATGCCAGCCCCTCCGTTCCTCCGGTGTGGGCGCCGACGAGGTCGACGAAGGCGTCCTCCAGGGTTCCGGCGCCGCGTACGTCGGCCAGCGGCCCGGCGGCCACGACGCGGCCGCCGGAGATGACGCCCACGTGGTCGCAGACCTGCTCCACGAGGGCCATGACGTGGCTGGAGATGATCACGGAGCCGCCGCCGGCGGTGAACCTGCGCAGGATGGTCCTGATGGTGGCGGCGGAGACGGGGTCGACGGCCTCGAAGGGCTCGTCCAGGACGAGCAGGCGGGGCGCGTGCAGGAGGGCGACGGCCAGGCCGATCTTCTTGCGCATGCCGGTGGAGTATTCGATGACCAGGGTCCGCTCGGCGGAGTCGAGTTCGAAGACCTGGAGGAGTTCGTCGGTGCGCTCGGCGACGACGGCGGGGGGCAGGCCGCGCAGCAGGCCGAGACAGGTGAGGACCTCGCGGCCGGTGAGCCGTTCCGGCATGGCGTTGCCGTCGGGCAGCACGCCGATCAGTCCCTTGGCGCGGACGGTGTCACGCCAGACGTCGACGCCGAAGATCTCGGCGCTGCCCGCGTCGGGGCGGAGCAGGCCCACGGCCATGGCCAGGGTGGTGGTCTTGCCGGCTCCGTTGGGGCCGACCAGGCCGTAGAAGGATCCGGCGGGGACGGTGAGGTGGATGTCGTCGACGGCCAGGTGGTCGCCGAAGGCTTTGCGGAGTCCGATGGCGCGCAGGGCGGGCTCCCGGTGTGTTGGCATGCATCGAGAATCCCGCGGGGCCGGCGGGTGGGGGATCGTCCGGACGGAGAGCGGGACGGTGGATCCCGGCATCAACCGATCGGTTGATGCCACTGCTGATGCCTGCGCCGATCAGTCCGGCGAGGACAGTGGCGACGGTGCTGAGCGATGAGTCGTCCCCCCGATCCCGGAGCGGACCTCAGCCGGGCGGGATGTTGTGGTTGAGACGGAAGACGTTCTCCGGGTCGTAGACGGATTTGAGATTGGTCAGCCGCCGGTAGTCCGTGGCGTTGTAGGCGGAGCGCACCTGAGTGGCGGCCTTCTCGCCGTTCATGAAGTTGAGGAACCGGCCGCCGGTGCTCCATGGCGCGATCGCCTCGAACACGCGCGCGTGCGCCGGCCGGATCCGGGTGATGTCGGCGCGTTCGAGCCGGGACACCACGTTGAACAGGTATCGCGCGTCGCGGTTGCCGACGGCGTTTTCCACGGCAGGCGGGTGGGCGAGCCTGCCGCCGAGGTGGCGCAGTTCGACGATGTGCGGCACCGGCGCGTGGGGGCCTGCCAGATCGAGGATGGCCTGCACAGTGGTGGCGTCGAGTTCGCCGAGCATGGCCGTGCCCGACTCGACCGCACTCGATGCGACGGGGTCGTTGTAGATCGACCCGGCTTCGGCGTAAGCCAGCGCACCCAGGGTGTCGCTCATCGGGCCGATGGCCCGCAGCGGCGCCACCAGGTGCTCGCCGGCTCCGGGATCGCCGGCCGCGCAGGCGATGCGGACATGGACGGTGTAACGGCCGCGCAACGGCTCCGGGATCGCTGGAACGTCCGGCAGGGAGATCAGCGCGATCGAGGAGTTCATCGCCTCCGGCACCGTGGCGGCCCATTGCAGGTAGGTGCCGAACACATCGGCGGCCTTCTCAACGGGAAAGACCAGTGCTCCGCCGTACAGCGTGGTGACCGGCATCAGATCGATCTCCATTCCGGTCACCACGCCGAAGTTGTCCCGCCCTCCGCGCAGAGCCCAGAACAGGTCCGGCTCGCAGTCCCGGGTGACGCGCCGCAGGCGGCCGTCCGCCGTGACGACGTCGAGGCCGCGCACATGGTCGGCGGCGTAACCGAAGGTCCGGGACAACAGGGCCAGACCACCGCCGAGGGTGTAGGAGACCGCGCCCACGCGCGGGGCCGAACCGGACAGGGGCGACAGCCCGGCCGGCGCCGCCCTGCGGATCACCTGATCCCACCGTGTCCCCGCGGCCACCCACGCAGTGCCGGCATCGGCGTCCACCCGGACGGCGCTCATCCGCGCGGTGGTGATCAGCACTCCGCCCTCGGCGGCGACGGCCGCCGAGGCGTGCCCGGTGCCCTGCACCGCCACCGGGAGCCCGCGGCCGCTCGCGTACGTCACCGCCGCCTGCACGTCGGCGGGTCCGGCGGCGCCCACCACCAGGTCGGGACGGTGCCGGCGGGCGGTCTGCCAACCGGCGCGTTCCGCGTCGTACCCCTCGTCGCGGGGCGCGAGTACCGGCCCCATCACCTGATCGGCCAGCCGGTTCATGATCTCCCCTGCTCGCCGCCGAGCCGGGTGGCCAAGAACCGGCCGGCACGCTCGAGCGCCGCTGCCGCCTCGGCCGATTCATCGTCGAGCTGGAACACG
The DNA here is from genome assembly GCF_014647955.1 of Planomonospora antibiotica. Taxonomy (NCBI): domain Bacteria; kingdom Bacillati; phylum Actinomycetota; class Actinomycetes; order Streptosporangiales; family Streptosporangiaceae; genus Planomonospora; species Planomonospora antibiotica. The sequence continues at coordinate 54,767 of NZ_BMQE01000005.1, forward strand.
TGTGGTTGACGCGGAACCACCTCCAACGTCACCGCGACCTCGTCGGCCCCGGCGCGTCCGGCTAGCCGTACGGCGTCGTCCAGCAGGAGCTCGCTCGAGCCGACCTGGATCAGCAGGGGCGGCAGGCCGGTGAGATCGGCGAAGACCGGACTCGCCTCAGGCGCCGCACCGTCACCGCCGGCGAGGTACCGATCGAAGAGCCACTTGAGATCGGCCGGAGCGAAGAACGGGTCCACCCCGTCCTTGGACCGCATGCTCGCGCCGCTGAGGGTCAGATCGACCGCCGGCGAGAACAGGACCGCCGCCGCCGGCATCGGCAGGCCCGCGTCCCGGGCGCGCATCATGGTGACGACAGCCAGCGCGGCACCGGCCGAGTCGCCCGCGACCACCAACCGCTGCGGATCGACCCCGGAGTCCAGCAGCTCGCGGTAGGCCGCCATGCAGTCATCGGGCGCGGCCGGGAACGCATGCTCGGGCGCCAGCCGGTAGTCGAGCGAGACCACCCGGCCGTCCAGATGCCGCAGCAGCGCGGCGGAGATGTGAGCGGTGACACGTGCCGATCCGACCACGAACCCACCGCCGTGGAGATACAGCAGCACGTCCTCGCCCGCCGTGGCCGGCGCCGCCCTCCGCAGCTCCAGTGCCGGCCGCCCGCCGAGTGTCGTCGCCGATGAGTCGACGTCCGCAGGCAAGGGCCGGGTGAACAGCGCCGCGAACTGATCGCGCCGTTCGGCAATGTCGGACATTTCGCCTCCAGAAATTAATCAAGCTCCCTGACAGTCAGGCGACCTTACCATTATGCCGCCTGATATCGTCAAGCCTCCTGACGAACTCGTCTGAAAGAAGGACCGCACGACCATGACGACGCGTTCGGGAGCGGGGGGGCGGCGACATGAGCCGAAGCTGCCGCTTCCCACCCTGCTCACGCAGGTCAGGGATATCGCTCTCGAGGGACTCCACCGGCAGTTGGCCGACGAGGGGTTCGAGGGGATCCGGTATGTCCACGGCTCGGTCTTCCGGTACATCGACGCCGAGGGTTCGCGGCTGACCACACTCGCCGAACGATCCGGACTCACCAAGCAGGCGATCAGTGAACTCGTCAGCGAACTGGAGGACCACGGTTACCTCGAGCGGGTCGCCGACGAGGTCGACCGCCGCGCGAAGATCATCAGGCTTACCGGCCGAGGGAGGACGGCCCAGGCCGCAGCTGCCCGGATCCTCGCCGACGTCGAGCAGCGATGGTCCCGGCTTCTCGGCAGAGACCGGGTCACCATATTGCGGCGCGCTCTGGAACAGGTCATCGCCCTCGAAGCGGTCAGCACTCCGACCGCGTCTCCCCCGCAATAGGCGTGCCGGCACGGGGCCAGGGCCCCGCGCCGATTCGCCATGCCCGGTGTGATCATTGGCGAGATCGCTTTCAGCCATGACGTCATATGCTTCGTGTCAGAGCCGAGTTCCGCGTCCGTTCGCCGGGAACCCCGCCCCATGCCCCGGGGACCCGTGCGCCGTCCTTGTTACCGGCGGGTTAGGCTGCGGCCATGAGCATCCGTGACATCCCCGTGCAGACCCTTGACGGCGCGCCCACCACGTTGGCCGAGCTCGCCGCGGACAAGTCCGTCCTCGTGGTGAACGTCGCCTCCAGGTGCGGCCTGACCCCGCAGTACGCCGGGCTGGTCCGCCTCCAGCAGGCCTACGCCGAGCGCGGCTTCACCGTCGTCGGCGTGCCCTGCAACCAGTTCATGGGCCAGGAGCCGGGCACGGCCGAGGAGATCCAGGAGTTCTGCGCGACCAACTACGGTGTGGACTTCCCGCTGCTGGCCAAGACCGACGTCAACGGGGACGGCCGGCACCCGCTCTACGCCGAGCTGACGCGGGCCGCCGACACCGACGGCGAGGCCGGCGACGTGCAGTGGAACTTCGAGAAGTTCCTGCTCTCCCGTGAGGGGGAGGTGCTCGCGCGGTTCCGCCCGGGCGTCACCCCGGAGGACCCCGCCCTGGTCAACGCGGTCGAGAAGTCCCTCTGACCCGGGTCCCCTCCGCACCCCCGAGGCGGTGCCGTACGGCGGCGCGCCGGAAGCGGGCCCCGTACGGCCGCGCGGAGGCGGAGGCGGGGGCGGGGTGCGCGGCGGCGCGGCTCACGAGGCGCGCCGGGGGCCGCAGCTGCCCCTGACGACGAGCTCGGTGGGGAGCAGCACGCCGCGCGGGCGGCGGCCCCCCTCGCGCAGCACCAGCTCGGCCGCGCGGTAGCCGATGTCCTGCGCGGGCTGGGCGATCACGGTCAGCGGCGGGGAGCAGAGCTCGGCCCAGGGCACGTCGTCGAACATGATCATCGACAGGTCCTTGGGCACCCGCAGGTCCAGCTCCCGGGCGGCCAGCACGGCGGCCTCGCCCAGCAGGTTGCCGCCGGCCAGCACCGCCGTCAGGTCGGGGCGGTGCTGCAGGAGCCCCGCCGCCGCCGCGTAGGCGGAGTCGCGGCTGCCGCGGGCGAAGACGATGAGCTCCTCGTCCACCAGGGCGCCCAGCGCCTGCCGGAAGACCGCCACGCGCTGCTCCTGGCCGGGCCCGCCGAGGTAGGCGATGCGCCGGTGGCCCAGCCCGGTCAGGTAGTCGACCGCGGTCCGCACCCCGCTCCGGTCGTCGGCCAGCACGGCGGGCACGTCGCCGTGGCCTGCCGCCGAGCGGTGGGCGAACACCGTGGTCAGCCCGGTGCGCAGGGTCGGCGCCCAGATCTCCGCGTCCCCGGCCGGGACCGCGACCACTCGGCCCACGCCCTGCTCCAGCAGCATGCCGATCTGCTCCGCCTCGCGCTCGGCGTCGTCGCCGGTCGTGCCGAGGATCACCGGCTCGCCGGCGGCCCGCGCGCAGGCGAGCACGCCGTCGGCCAGGCGGCCGTAGAAGCTGTCGGTGATGTCGGGCACCAGCAGCCCGATCCCGCCGGAGCGCTGCTGGCGCAGGTTGCGCCCGAGCGCGCTGGGCCGGTAGTCGAGCTGGGTCGCGACGGCCAGCACCCGCTCCCGGGTCTCGGGGCTGGCCGAACCGCCCGACAGGACCCGCGAGACCGTGGCCACGCCGACGCCGGCCGCCTCCGCCACGTCCTTGATGGTCGTCCTGCGCGTGTTCATGGAAACGATTCCATCATGTTTTCCGTGTTCGCTCCAGCACGGAGGGATAACAGAGGTGCTGATGACGGCCGAAAACAGGCTTTTCTCTTGACAGGGATGTCCGGTTCGGGTGAGATGCATGAAAACGTATCCACTATCGGGTGAACGCGGGGTTGGCCCGAGGCGCTAAGGACTTCCATGGCTTCCATCGTTCTCAGCAACGTCGACAAGATCTACGCGGGCGGCGTGAAAGCCGTGAACGGCCTCAACCTTGAGATCAAGGACGGCGAGTTCATGGTGCTGGTCGGTCCGTCCGGCTGCGGCAAGTCCACCGCGCTGCGGATGATCGCCGGCCTCGAGGACATCAGCGGCGGCGAGATCATCATCGGCGACCGGGTGGTCAACCACCTGCCGCCGAAGGACCGCGACATCGCGATGGTCTTCCAGAACTACGCGCTCTACCCGCACATGACCGTCGAGGAGAACCTCGCCTTCGGTCTGAAGCTCCGCAAGATGCCGAAGGCGGAGATCTCCAAGCGGGTCAACGAGGCCGCCAAGATGCTCGGCCTGGAGCAGTACCTCAAGCGCAAGCCGGCCGCCCTCTCCGGTGGTCAGCGCCAGCGTGTGGCGATGGGCCGCGCCATCGTGCGCGAGCCGCAGGCCTTCCTCATGGACGAGCCGCTGTCCAACCTGGACGCCAAGCTCCGCGTCTCCATGCGCGCCTCCCTCAACACGATGCACGAGCGCCTGGGCGTGACCACCGTCTACGTCACCCACGACCAGGTCGAGGCCATGACCCTCGGCGACCGGGTCTGCGTCCTGCGCGACGGCCTGCTCCAGCAGGTCGACACCCCGCAGAACCTCTTCGACAAGCCGGTCAACCTGTTCGTCGCGGGCTTCATGGGCTCCCCGTCCATGAACTTCGTCAACGCCGAGCTGATCCGCACCGAGGGCGGCGCCGCCGTGGCCTTCGCCGGCTACAAGCTGCCGGTCCCGGACTCGACCTTCGCCGAGAAGGCCGGCCTCGACCAGTACATCGGCAAGAAGATCATCCTGGGCATCCGCCCCTCCGACTTCGAGGACGCCGTCGCCGCCAACGGCCACGCCGGCGGCTGGGTCCGCCTGCCGGTCCGCGCCGAGGTCACCGAGGAACTGGGCTCCGAGATCAACGTCCTGTTCCTGATCGACGCCCCGCCGGTCCAGCACCAGGACACCGTGGCCGCCGCCGACGCCGGCGACGACGAGGACGCGACCCTGCCGCTGGTCGGCGACAAGTCGCTGTGGACCGCCCGGGTGAACTCCCGCAGCCACGTCCGCCCCGGCCAGAACATCGAGCTGGTCGTGGACACCCACAACCTGCACTTCTTCGACCCGGCCTCCGGCCTGGCGATCGGCCACGCGGCGAACGCCCGCATCTGACCATCCCCGTAGGACGACTGGGCCCGTGCCGCGACCCCCTCCCGCGGCACGGGCCCTTTCGCGTCCCCCGGCTACTTCCGCCCGATGCTGCGGGAGATCCGGGAGGTCAGGTTGAGCGGCAGGAGCCTGCCGACCGCGACGATCGCCTTGTAGCGCAGGTCGGGCACGCTCACCCGCAGGCCCCGGGCCAGATCGCGCATGGCCTCGTCGACGACGTCGTCGGCCGAGAGCCACAGGAAGCCGGGGATGCCGGAGACGTTCATCTCGGCGCGCTCGTGGAACTCGGTGCGGACGAAGCCCGGGCACAGCGCCATTACCCGGACGCGGCCGCCGTCCAGCTCGGTGGCCGCGGACTCGCTGAAGTTGACCACCCACGCCTTCGACGCGCTGTAGGTGCCCCGGGTGAAGAAGGCGGCCACCGAGGCCACGTTGACCACCGCGCCCCGGTCGCGCTCCCGCATTCCCGGCAGGGCCGCCAGCGTCAGCCGGAGCACCGCCTCGCAGTGCACCTTCAGCATGCGCACCTCGTCGGCGACCGGGACGTCGAGGAACGCGCCGGGCAGGCCGAATCCGGCGTTGTTGACCAGCAGGTCGACGCCCTCGCGGAGCCGCCGCTCGACCGCGGCCAGGCCCTCCTCGCTCGCCAGGTCCGCGGGGAGGACCTCGGTCTCCACCCCGTAGCGCAGGCGCAGTTCCTCGGCGCGGGCGAGGAGGCGTTTCTCGTCGCGGGCGACCAGGACGAGGGAGAAACCGTCGGCGGCCAGGCGGCGGGCGAACGCGGCGCCGATGCCGGCGGTCGCGCCCGTGATCAGTGCGGAAGGCATGCCCGCAGTCTATTGAAAGGCCGCCCGCGGGCCCCGGGAGGACCCCGCCGTGCCGACCGGACCCCGGGGAGGCGGGCAAAGGGGAGGTGAAATCCGGGTTCCGATCCGGTCGGCTTTCCGGGCGGACCGGCCGGGTCTCAGGGGTGGCACCCCCGCCGGGCGCTGTCATGGAACCGGTCGTGAGGCAGGGCAGGACCGATCCGGGGAGCGCGATGGGAGCACGGAACACACCCTCCGCCGTCGTTCCGGACGACGACCGTGAGGACATCCGGATCGCCGTCGTGATGAACGGCGGCGTCAGCCTCGCGGTGTGGATGGGCGGGGTGACGAACGAGATCAACCGGCTGGCCCTGAGCTCGCCCGACGCCCGCGGGACCCGGAAGGCCCGCGGAGACCGTACGACCCGTGAGGAACGCGAGGCCGGCGGGGAGGTCTACCGGGGCCTGCTGGAACTGGTGGGCGCGACGGCCCGGGTGGACGTGATCACGGGCACGTCGGCCGGGGGGATCAACGGCGCCGCGCTGGCGTACGCCCAGGTGTACCGGGCCGATCTGCGGCCGCTGGGCCGGGTGTGGGCCGAGACGGGGTCGCTGGCGCGGCTGCTCCGCAGCCCCGCGTCCCCGCACCGGCCCTCCCTGCTGCGCGGTGACGGCCACCTCCTGCCGGAGCTCGCCGGGGCCTTCGACCGGCTGGTCCCCGCCCACCGGCGGCCGGACCGGTACGTTCCGCCGCGCGAACGGCCGATCGACCTCATGATCACGGGGACCCTGATGAACGGCGAGCACGTGCCGTTCCACGACGACTTCGGCAGCCCGATCACCGAGATCGACTCGGCGGGGATGTTCCGCTTCACGCGGGACGCGGGCACGCGGCCGGAGGAGGACCCGTTCCACTTCTCCCACGACGTCACCCGCCGGCTGGCGCTCGCGGCCCGGTGCACGTCCTCGTTCCCCGTCGCCTTCGAGCCGGGGTTCGCGCCGGTCGGCGACGGCGGGCCGGACGGGCTCCACCCCGACCTGGGCGCGGCCGGAGCCCGGCCCGCGGTCGCCTCCTTCGCTCCGAGCCGCTACGTCCTGGACGGCGGCGTCCTGCTGAACCGGCCCGTGGAGCCGGCGCTGGCGGCGATCTACCGGCAGCCGGCGGAGCGCCAGGTACGGCGGCTGCTGATGTACGTCAACCCCGCGCCCGCTCCGGCCGGCCCGGAGGAGCCCGCCCGCCACGACGCCCCGCCGGTGCTCGGGGACGTCCTGGAGGCCCTGTTCCGGCTGCCCTTCGAGCAGTCGGTGGCCGAGGAGCTCAGGCGGATCGAGGAGAGCAACGCGCGCGTGCGCGGGCGTCGGGCGGAGCGCCCGGCCCTGCTGGGGGTACTGGACTGCGCGCTCGCCGCCAGGCTCATGCCCGAGTACGCGCGGGCGCAGACGCGCCGCGAGGCCGCCCGGATCCACGCCGCCGCCGTCCGCGCGGGGGACCGGGAGGCGGGCTGGCGCAGGGACGAGTTCGAGGCCGCGCTGACGGCGTGCGCCGGGGCGCACGACGTGGTCCGCCAGGTGCCCGCAGGGCTGCCCGGGGACGATCCGGCCACCGCGGACTGGGACTGGGGCTTCGAGGCGATCGAGCAGGTGGGCGAGATCGCCGTCGACGTCCTCAAACGCGCCATCTGGCTGGCGCCGCTGCCCGACCGGGAGCTCCGCCGCAGGCTCCGGGAGCGCAGGCGCGAACTCCACGACGCGATCGCGGATCTGGCGGAGGCGCGCCGGGAGGAGGAGGGGGCCTGGTCGGGGCGCGTCCGGTCGCTCCCTTCGCCGCCGCCCGATCCGCACCACCGCCGGCGGGTGCTGTACGGCTGGCTGGCCGGGGCGACGGCCCGGACGACGCCCGACGGCAGGCCCTCGGCGGCGGCGGAGGCGGCCGCCCGGCGGGGCGGGATCGCGCTGCGGATCGCCGCCGTGCTGACCGGGGCCCGCGGCGACCTCTGGCGCGCCGCGGGCCGGGCCGGTGGAGAGGGGCCGCCGCAGGCCGCGGATCCGGCCGGAGGGGAGGACCCGCCGCAGGCCGCGGGCCGGGCCCGCCGGCAGGGAACGCCACAGGCCACGGTCCCGGCCGCCGCCTGCGAGGCCGGGCGCCTGCGGGACCTGCTGGCCGAGCTGGTTCCCGGGGAGGGGACGGCGTCGCCCGCCGCGGCGCTCCGCCGGATGCTCGTCGTCGGCGTCTGCCGGCTCGCCGTCGCCGGTGAGCCGCCGGAGGTGGAGCAGGAGGTCGTCCTCCAGCAGATCAGCGCCCGGACGCCGAACTCCTTCGGCGGCTCCGAGGATCCCCGGAAACTCGCCGGGACCGAGCTCGGCCAGTTCGGCGCCTTCTACAAGAAGTCCTGGCGGGTGAACGACTGGATCTGGGGCCGCCTGGACGGGGCGACCCGGATGGTGCAGGCCGTCCTCGACCCGGCGCGCCTGCTGCAGCTCGGGCTGTCCCCGCAGGAGGCGTACCGGCGGCTGCGTGCCGTGGCGGTCGGCGGGAGGTTCGCCGGCGAGCTGGCGGCGCGCTTCGACGGCGATCGCGAGCGGATCGAGCGGGAGCTCGCCTTCCTGGGGGCCGGGAGGGAGGCGGACGACCCGGTCCCGGTGGAACCGGGCGGTTTCGCGCCGGTGGGGCCGGACGGCCCGCTCCCGGTGGGGCCGGGCGGTTCCGCGCCGTGCCCGGAGCTGCCGGCGACGGTCCTGGCGGTCGCGCGCCGGCTGCACGCGGAGATCCTCGACGAGGAACTGGACGGCCTGGCCGAGGCCGTACGGGAGGACTCCGCCGCGGGTGCCCGGCGGGGTCCCGATGCGCGGCGCTTCCTGGAGGCGTGGGAGGGGCGGCCGGAGCCGCCGCCGATGGAGTTCCTCCTCGCGGCCTTCGCACAGGCGAAGATCGGTGAGGAGCGGTTCGCCGACGAGGTGGGGACGCCGCTGTTCCTGCACACGGCGGGCCGGGCCGGGGCGGTGGGGGCCGCGGTGATCGCCTCGGCGCTGGGGTCCGCGCTCCGCCCGGCGCGCCTGGCGGAGCTGCCGTGGTCGGTGGCCGGCGCGGTCGGGCAGGAGATCGCGACCCGGGTCCGGGCCGGCCGGCGGGAGGCCGGAGGGCTGCTGCGGCGGCTCCTCGAGCACGGGCAGTGAGCCCCGGCGCCCCGCCGGTCAGTCCTTCATGAACCGGCTGAGGAGCTCCTCGACCTGCCCGTTGAGCCGGGCCCCCCGGGGCCAGCCGGCGTAGTGGGTCAGGAAGATGACGATCTCGCGGAGCTCGTCCGGGGTCAGCTCCCCGGTGCGCAGCGCCGCGTCGAGCTGGAGCTCGACGTCGCCGTCCATCCCCTGCCCGACGAGCAGACCGAGCAGGAGCAGCCGCCGGTCGCGGAGGCTCAGCCCGTCGCGGGACCAGACCTCGGCGAACAGGTGCTCGACGGTCATGCCGAAGAAGTCGCCGGGGACGCCCGAGGGGTCGTCCTCACCGTGAACCTGCTTCATGATCTCCAATCCACGAGCCCGGCGGTCGGGAGCGGTGTCGTCGAGGTACTCGTCCATGGGTGCTCCGGTCGGCCGGTCGGGGACGGGCGCGACGGGCGGCGTCGCGATCCCTCCATCCTTGGCCGGTTCCGCGGTGAGCGGTAGCTCCTTCCCGCCAATAGTCACGACATATATGAACATCCCGCTGAGAAATCACCGAGGATGCGGAAACCGCCGCTCTCCGGGAGCGCGGATCCGTATCGTCCGGCACGATCCAAGATCGCACAACCGGGGCCGCGTCCGGGGCGCCGCCCCCGGGTGAAGCCCTCGCGCCTCCCCGGCGGTCCGCTGGGACCGATGCCCTGCGGGCCACCCGCGACGGCGTGCCCGTGCGCCGGGATACGCCCGTTATAACCACTCCGCCGGCCCTCCGTACCAAATAGAGCCGATCCATCGCCAAGATTTGGTCAAGATTTCCAAGATGGTCGTCAAGAGAACGGGAGGGATACTCAAAAAACGGGCACGAATCCCTTGCCGGCCCGCAAAGCGGAGGTACAGCCCTGGTGCGAAGTTCAAGGGCGCGGCTCGCCGCGACACCGGTGGCGCTCGTCGCCGCCCTGGCCGCAGGATGCGCGAGTCCCGAGTTCACCTACGTCCACGACGGCGACGGCCGGACCTACTTCAAGGTGCCGGCCGTCTGGCGGCAGATCGACCAGCAGGCCCTGGACGCGGTCCTGGAGCGGAGCGACTCCGAGTCGGCCACCGCGCAGGTCCGCAGGCAGCTCGTCTGGTCGGTCGCCTACGACGCCCACACCGAGCCCGCCGTCCAGCACCTGTACGGCCTGGGCACCTCCGACGAGCCCTTCGTCTTCGCCCGGGTCGCCAAGCTGCTGCCCGCCGAGCTGGACGAGCTCTCCCTGAACGGCATGCGCGACGTGATCCTGCCCGTCTCCGAGGAGGTGCGCGCCCGGGCGGAGCAGATCCCCGGCTACCCGCTGACCGGCTTCGAGCTCCTGGCCGACGAGGTGCTCCACCCCGGCGACGGGGTGCGCGGGGTGCACGTGCGGTTCAACTACGCCGTCCAGGGAGCGGGGGTGCAGACCTTCGACCTCACCTCCTACCTGAGCGAGGACGGACAGCGGCTCTCCACGATGCTGGTCCGCTGCTCGGCGGCGTGCTACCGCGAGCGCGCCGCGGAACTCGACAGGGTCACCCAGTCCTTCAAGGTCAAGCGAGCCATCGGGTGAGGAGCAGCCCGCCTATGGAGATGAAGCCGCCCCCGTCCCCGCACCCCGAGGGCCTGCGCCCGCCCGGCACCGGCCCGACCGACCGGCGCGCCGAGACCCGCAAGCGCATGCCGCTGTGGGACCGGACCAAGTTCGTCCTCGTCCTGACGATCGTCTACTTCGTCCTGGTCTGGAACCAGCTGGCGTCCTTCGAGGGCATCATGACCTTCCAGGACGCGATGGCCCGTACGGCGGGCGAGGCCCCGTGGATCTTCTGGCTGCTCGGCGCCGAGCTGCTGCGGCAGCTGCACTTCCTGGTCAGCGAGCGCTCCGCCGGCTACCACCGGTTCTGGACCCGAGGCGTGTTCGGCGGCTTCGAGCGCTGGAGCCACCGCCGCTTCTCCGACTGGAACCGCTTCCGGACGGCCCGCGCGATCAAGTGGCTGTTCTGGATCGCGGTGCTGGCGCTCGTCCTCGGCGAGGTGCTGGACACCTCACCGGCCATCGCGCTCTTCCAGGCCCCCGCGCTGCTCTGGCAGGCGCTGCCGTACGTCGCGCAGCTGGCCTTCGCGTTCTTCTTCATCGCCTTCCAGTTCATCGGCCTGTTCTGGCTGCTGTCGCGGGGCGGGGTGGAGACCTACTTCCCCGACGACATCACGACCCGCTTCTCCGACGTCTGGGGCCAGGACCACGTGGTCGAGCGGGTCAAGGAGAACATCGTCTTCCTGGAGCGGCCGGACGAGATTGAGGAGCGCGGCGGCTACGTGCCCAGCGGCCTGCTGCTGTGGGGGCCGCCGGGCACCGGCAAGACCCTGATGGCCGAGGCGGTGGCGGGGGAGACCGGCAAGCCGTACGTGTTCGTGGACCCCGGTGCCTTCGTCAACATGTTCATGGGCATCGGCATCCTGAAGGTGAAGTCGCTCTTCCGCAAGCTCCGCAAGCTCTCCCTGCGCTACGGCGGCGTGATCGTCTTCTTCGACGAGGCCGACTCCCTCGGCCGGCGCGGTTCCCTGGCGCAGCAGGGACCGCGGGGCGGCCCGGGATTCTCCCCGCACTCCGGCGGCTGCCACGGGTTCGGCTACCTGTCGGAGGACACCCGGTGGCTGCTCCACCGGGCGGGCTCCCGCGCCGGTACGGCGGAGCCTGAGACCGGCCGCAGCCGCTTCTTCATGGGCGGGAACATGGGCGGCGGCGGCGACCCCGGCACCCTGCAGGCGCTGCTGACCGAGCTGTCCGGCCTGAAGAAGCCGCGCGGCATCGTCAACCGGCACGTCCGGCGGCTGCTCGGCATGCGGCCCAAGCCGCCGCCGAAGTACCGGATCCTCGTCATGATGGCCACCAACATGCCCAACTCGCTGGACGAGGCGCTGCTGCGCCCGGGCCGCATCGACCGCATCTACAAGGTCGGCTACCCCTCCAAGGCGGGCCGGGTCCGCACCTACCGGGGCTACTTCGACAAGGTCCGGCACGAGCTGACCGACGAGCAGCTGGACAAGCTGGCGACCATCACGCCCTACGCCACCGGCGCCACGATCAAGGACCTGGTCAACGAGTCGCTGATCACCGCGACCCGGGACGGCCGGGAGGTCATCACCTGGTCCGACGTGACCCGGGCCAAGCGGCTCAAGCAGCTCGGCCCGCCCGAGGACGTGGAGTACATCGAGCGCGAGCGGCACGCGGTGGCCGTGCACGAGGCGTGCCACGCGGTGGCCGCCTACCGGACCCGCTACCACCTCGAGATCGACATCGCCACGATCGAGAAGGGCGCCGACTACCTCGGCATGGTCGCGAGCATCAAGCCCGAGGACCAGTTCACCCGGTGGAAGTCCGAGCACGAGGCCGACATCATGGTCTCGCTCGCCTCGCTGGCCGGGGAGCGGATGTTCTTCGCCGAGGACAACTCCTCCGGCGTCTCGGGGGACCTGTACTCGGCGACCTACCTCACCGCGCTGATGGAGGCGCACTGGGGGATGGGCCGCGGCGTCACGTCGGTGCCCGCCCTGCAGGAGCTGGAGATCATGGGCGGCAAGTCCCTGCCGAAGCCCGGCGGGGCCGGCGGCGCCCGGCCGGCGGGCGGCGGGAAGGGGATCAAGGCCCCGGACGTCCTGGGCGAGCGCATCGAGTACAACCTGGTGCGGCTGCTGGAGCGGACCGAGGAGCTGCTGCGGGAGCACCGGCGGGAGGTCCTCTGCCTGGCCCACGCGCTGGAGACGGACAAGACGCTGAACGGCGACGACGTGGTGGCGGTCCTGGAGCAGCGCCGGGGGCCGCTGGTCGACGGCTCGGTCTACGCCTCGGACGACTTCTACGCCGAGATCGAGGAGTACCACCTGGAGGCGGCCCGGGCGCACCGCGAGCACAGCCGCGTGGCACGCGAACTGCCCGTCCCGGCGGCCGTGCCCCGGCTCGAACCCGCCGCGCTGGTCCGGGGCGCGGTCGTGACGGGCAACGGCCACGGCTCCCCGGCCGTCGCCGGGACCGCTCCGGCGGGACCCGAGTTCGTGCCGTGGGCGGAGGACCGCCCGGAGCCCCCGCCGGCGCCGCCGTCACCCGGCCCGGTGCGGCCCGGTGGAGCGGAGCCGCGGCGGGACGGGAAGCCGCGGCACGGGGCGGGGGAACCGCCGGAGGAGCGCGGGGCCGGGGAGGTCCGCAAGGGTCCGAAGGAGCGGCGGGGGCTGCGGCGGTTCGCGGTGGTCGCCGCCAGCCTGGTCGCGCTGGCCGCGTTCACGCTGCTCGGCGCGGACGCCCTCAGCGGCGGAAGGCTCAGCGCGGCGGCGGGTCTGGCCGGTGAGGCGGGGCGGGGCGCCTCCATGGCGGCGTTCGCCGCGGCGGTGATCGCCTGCGTGCTGGCGGGGATCGCCTTCCTGGCGGTCCGGGCGGTCCAGGCCGCCCGGGTCAGGGCGGAGGCGGAGCGCGACCGGGCGGTGGAGCGGGCCCAGCTCCTGGCCGCCGCGCTCGATCCGGAGACCGCGATGCGCGTGCTGGGCTACGACGGCGGCGACCGCAGGCCGGGCTGAGAAAGGCCCCGGGGGAACCGGCGTGCGGTTCCCCCGGGGGATATGTCAGTCGAACTCGCCGGCCTTCACGCCTCCGACGAAGGCGTCCCACTCGCTCTGGGTGAACGCCAGCGCCGGACCGTTCGGGTCCTTGGAGTCGCGCACGAGGTAGAGCTCATCGGCATCGGCCTTGTGCGCGGCCAGGGCCGGGTCACCGGGCACGACGGCCACTTCCACGCAGTCGCCTCCGGTGCTGAGACTGCTCTTGCGCCACATGACGCGGGACGGATCCACAGTGGACACCCGCATTTCTCCTCTTCGTATCGGTTCTTCACAACTCTTTCGCCACCTGGGCGATGAAGGCCGCCGACGCCTCGGTGCCGAAGGCCATCGCTGTCAGGCTTCCGAACATCAGGGTGTACCGGCGCACCTCCTCCGGATCCTCCGGAACGAGCCCGCTCGCGGCCTGCTCCAGGTAGACCAGGTCGGGATCTTCGGGCTCGGGGAAGCTGAGCAGGCAGAACTTGCCGTCGACCGCGGCGTGCGCCCCCGCGGAGAACGGGATCACCCGGATCTCCACGTTGGGCAGCCTGCCGAGGTCGATCAGGCGCTCCAGCTGCTCGCGCATCACCTCGCGGCCGCCTACCCGGCGCCGGAGGACCGCCTCGTCGAGCACCGCGACGAGCTGGATCGGGTCACTCGAGCCGTGCAGCAACCGCTGGCGCGAGATGCGCACGGAGACCTTCTCATCCACTTCGGAGGGGGTGTGGGTGATGGAGGTCGCCTCGATGACGGCACGGGCGTACGGCTCGGTCTGCATCAGGCCGGGAACGACGAGCGGTTCGTAGCACCGCACGACGGAGGCCTCGGCCTCCAGCCCGATGTAGGAGTCGAAACCGGGTTTGAGGGCCTGGCGGTGGCGGTGCCACCACCCCCGCTGCCGGGCCTCCCTGGCCATCTGGATCAGGGAGTCGCGCTCCTGCCCGGTCACGCCGTACACGCTGGTGAGGGCCGCCACGTCCGTCGGCTTGGGACGGGTCAGGCCCGTCTCGTACCTCCAGATGGTGGTGTCGGTGGCGCCGATCCGTTCGGCCACCTCCACCCGCGACAGGCCGCTGTTCTCTCGCAGACGGTTCAGCTCGGCCATCAGACGGCGATGCCGGGCGGTGGGACTTCTCCGGGACGCCACACCCGAACCTCCGATCTGCCGGCGGAAGAAACTGTGGAATTTCAATATGAGCTGTTGCAGTCCTTGATAGAAAGGTTCACCGTGAGTGAGTGTGCCATCCCAGAGCGGCGTCCGCATGGGAATGCATCCACCGGGGAATGAGGCGATCATGACGACCGGGCAGCAGACCGTTCCACCCCGATCCACGGTCACCCTCCATGGCGTGCCGGAGTCCGTGGCCCTGGCCCGGCGCCGCGTCAGGGAGCTGCTGGGCGAGGCCCATCCGGCCTGTGACGACGTGACGCTGCTCGTCAGCGAGGTCGTCACCAACTCGGTGGTCCACTCCGGCTCGGGCGGTGGGGGACGGGTGGCGATGACGGTGGCGGTGGGCCCGGACGCCGTGCTGGTGGAGGTGAGCGACGCCGGCTCGGGGCACTCGGCGCCGCACGTGCGCAACGAGCCCGAGGCGGAGAGCGGGCGCGGCATGTTCCTGGTCGACCTGCTGGCCGCCCGCTGGGGGATCCGGGAGAGCGACCCGCACGGGCTCAGGACCCTCTGGTTCGAGGTCGCCTTCTGAGCACCGGCGCCTTCCGCGCACCGGTGGCCCGGACGCCCGGGACGCCGGGCGCCGGGACCCGGCGGCCATAACTCCCGCATGATGTGGTGTTTGGGTCTTTGCTAACCGGCCGGCTTGCCTGACCCTCGGTTCAGACGCGTGACAACCCCCCGACAACGCGTCTGAGGAGGATACGGGTGAGACGCCGTCTGACCGTCGGGATCGCCGCCCTGGCGCTGCTGTGCCTCGGCGCGACCGGGGTGGGAGCCTCCGCCGAGCCGCCGCCCAACAGCCAGTACAAGGTCGAGGGTCCGAGCGACTCCCGGCAGCGCAGCGCGGTCGCGGCCACCGGTGCCGCGATCGACCAGGTCGACCCCGCCTCTGTCGTGGTCACCGCCACGGAGGCCGAGGTCGCCGAGATCGAGAGGCTCGGCTACACCGTCACGAAGCTCGAGGCGCCCTCGCCGCCGCCGAAGTCGCTGGCCGACTTCCCGCCGGCCGACTCGGCCTACCACAACTACGCCGAGATGACCGCGGCGGTGAACCGGATCGTCGCCGACCACCCGACCATCGCCAGGAAGATCAGCTACGGCACCTCGTACGAGGGCCGCGACCTGATCGCCGTGAAGATCAGCGACAACGTGGCCACCGACGAGGCCGAGCCCGAGGTGCTGTTCACCCACCACCAGCACGCCCGGGAGCACCTGACCGTCGAGATGGCGCTCCACATCATGAACATGCTCACCGACGGCTACGGCGGCGACAGCCGCATCACGAACCTGGTGAACGGCCGCGAGATCTGGATCATGCCGGACCTCAACCCCGACGGCGGCGAGTACGACATCGCGACCGGCTCCTACCGCTCCTGGCGGAAGAACCGGCAGCCCAACTCCGGCTCGTCCTACGTCGGCACCGACCTGAACCGCAACTGGGCCTTCCAGTGGGGCTGCTGCGGCGGCTCCTCGGGCTCGGCGTCCAGCGACACCTACCGCGGACCCTCGGCCGCCTCCGCCCCCGAGGTCAGGGCGGTCGCCAACTGGGTGAACAGCCGGGTCGTCGGCGGGGTGCAGCAGATCAGGTCGCACATCGACTGGCACACCTACGGCGAGCTGATCCTGTGGCCGTACGGCTACACCTACAACGACACCGCACCCGGGCTCACCCAGGACGACCACGACGCCTTCGAGGCGCTGGGCCGGAACATGGCCTCCACCAACGGCTACACCCCCCAGCAGGCGAGCGACCTCTACATCACCGACGGCTCGATCGACGACTGGATGTGGGGCGTCCACAAGATCTTCAGCTACACCTTCGAGATGTACCCGACGAGCGCGTCCCCGGGCTTCTACCCGCCCGACGAGCAGATCGGCCCGCAGACGACCCGGAACAGGGAGGCGGTCCTGCGCTTCCTGGAGTACTCCGACTGCGTCTACCGGATCACCGGCAAGGAGGCGCAGTACTGCTCCTCCGGCCCGCCGCCGGCGACGGTCTACTCCGACGACTTCGAGACGTCGGCCGGCTGGACGGCGAACCCGTCCGGCACCGACACCGCCACCTCCGGCCAGTGGGAGCGCGGCGACCCGGCGGCCACCTCCTCCAGCGGGACCAAGCAGCTCGGCACCACGGTCAGCGGCGTCAACGACCTGGTCACCGGGCGCCTGGCGGGCTCCTCGGCCGGCGCCTACGACATCGACGGCGGCGTCACCAGCGTCCGGTCACCGGAGATCGCCCTGCCGAGCGGCGGGACGCTGAACCTGTCGCTGTCGTGGTACCTGGCGCACGGCTCCAACTCCTCCAGCGCGGACTACCTGAGGGTGAAGGTCGTCGGCCCGTCCGGGACGACCCAGGTGTTCCAGCAGCTCGGCGCGGCCACCGACCGCGATGGCGCGTGGGCGACGGCCACGGCGGACGTCTCGGCCTTCGCCGGGCAGACCGTCCGGATCCTCGTCGAGGCGGCCGACGCCTCGGGCGCCTCCCTGGTGGAGGCCGGCGTCGACAACGTGAGGATCACCCAGGGGTCCTGACCCCCGGCCCGGTGCGCGGCCGCCGTCCGGCGGCCGCGCACCCCGGCGCTGCGCCGGGCCCGGCGGAGGGTCAGGTCCGGCAGACCGCTCCCGGGGTCCGGCGGAGGGTCAGGTCCGGCAGACCAGCTCCCCGTGGAGCAGCGACAGCCAGCCGTCCGGCTCGGCGGCCCAGCTCCGCCAGCCCGCGGAGACGCGCTGCAGCTCCTCCTCGGTGGCGGCGCCCGAGGCGAGGGCCTGGCGGGCCATGTCGGACTTCAGGATCCGCTCGGCCCACATGCCGCCCCACCACTCCCGGTCCTCCGGCGTCGCGAAGCACCAGGTGGAGGAGGTGGCGGTGATGTCGGTGAAACCGGCGGCGCGGGCCCACGACAGCAGCCTGCGCCCCGCGTCCGGCTCACCCCCGTTGGCCCGGGCGACCTGCTGGTAGAGGGCCAGCCACTCGTCCAGCTCGGGCAGCTCCGGGAACCAGGTGAAGGCGGCGTAGTCGCTGTCGCGGACCGCGACGATCCCGCCCGGCCGGCAGACCCGCCGCATCTCCCGCAGCGCCTGGACCGGGTCGCCCACGTGCTGCAGCACCTGGTGGGCGTGGACGACGTCGAAGGAGTCGTCCGGGAAGTCCAGCGCGTGCACGTCGGCCACGGCGAACCCGATGCCGGCCGTACCCCGCCGCTCCGCCTCGGCGCGGGCCAGGCCGAGCGCCTCGGCGGTGACCTCGGAGGCGGTGACGACGCCTGGTGCGACCCGCTCGGCCAGGTCCGCGGTGATGGTGCCGGGGCCGCAGCCGACGTCCAGCAGCGACATCCCCGGTGACAGGTGGGGGAGCAGGTACGCCGCGGAGTTCTCCGCGGTGCGCCAGCGGTGGGAGCGCAGCACCGACTCGTGGTGCCCGTGGGTGTAGACGGCGTCCTTGGTGGCCATGACCACTCCTTCGGTCGAGTGGATCGACCGTAGCATCTATCTCACCCAGTGAGAGATTTTATCTCAATATATGAGAATCAGATAATTGATATCCCTATCTACTTGCCCTTATGGGGAAAAGGGGGCAAGACTCGAATGGGTCGTCACCGTCACCAACGGGGGTGGTTCACGTGCGCGACGAGTTCAGTACGCACGAGGTGTGGTCACTGGAGTGCCAGTGCTGCGGGCGCGTCTGGCAGGAGGAGTACGCCGTCCGCCACGCGGCGGACGAGCGCGGCCACGAGGCCGTGGTCTGGACCCAGGCGGGGGAGTCGGTCCAGCCCCCGTGGTCGGGGGTGGACTGCCCCGGTTGCGGAGCCTCCAAGGTGAGCGCCTTCCCGCAGGGGGGACGCCTGCGCACGGCCGCGGCCCGGGCTGACGCGAGCGCCGGTCGCCCGCCCGTGGAGGCGTTGTACTCGCCCGTCCCGCGCAAGCCGCCCGTCTCGCTCTACTGACCGTATCCGGGCCCGCTCCGGGCCCGCTCCGGGGCCGCTCCGGGGCCGGTCAGGGGAGTGCTCGCCCCGGCGCCGATCTGGCCGGGGCGGGTCTCGCGCGTGTCGGTGGATCCGCTGGATCCGCTGGATCCGCTGGATCCGCTGGATCCGCGGGGACCGCGCCGCAGCACGCGGTCCCCGCGGTCGGAGCGACCCCGTCGGAGTCGCCCTCTGAGGGCATGCCGCGATCATGATGGGGGGAACCCCGCGAAACGGTAAAGACCTGGCGGAACGCCGGCCGAGTCCCCGGGCGGCGTCCCGGTTCCCGTCTCGGACCGCTCATCACCTCGGGCCGGTCGTCCGGAGGAGGGCCTCCACGGGAGGGACGACGGCGGGCGGCGGATCACGGCTGGAACGGAGCCGGAGGGCTCGCCCGCCCGTGAAAGTTTCATGGTCCGTTGACATTTGGAAAACGCTTTCCTAGCGTGTCCCTGCCTCCGGGGCACGGAGCCGTGCGCTTCCGAGGGCGCAGGTGATCACCGGACGAACCCGGAGACCGGGTCGCCGTGACCTGCCGGACCAGCAAGGAGCTCGGCTGTGAGAAGCGGATTCGACACCAGGGCCGCGGCCGTCGCCGTCGTCGGCGCGCTCGCCGCGTCCGGATGGGCGGCCGGCACCTCCGCCGCCGCTGCGGCCGCCCCGGCACCCGGTGCCTACACCATCGTCAACGACGCGAGCGGCCTGTGCCTGACCGTCCCCGGAGCCGGTGGCTCCGACGGCCTCCAGCTCACCCAGGCCGGCTGCGGCGCCGCCGGCCAGACCTGGCAGCTGACCGCCGCCGGCGGCGGCTTCCAGCTCAGGGCCGCCCACAGCGCCAAGTGCGCCGGCGTCAAGGACGCCTCCACCTCCGCCGGCAAGGCCGTCCAGCAGGAGGGCTGCACCGGCGCCGCCTCACAGACCTGGAACCTGGTCGCCGCCGGCGCCGCCTACCGCGTGGTCAGCGCGGGCAGCGCCAAGTGCCTCAACACCAAGGACGGCTCCACCGGCTCCGGCGCCCCCGTCCAGCAGAACTCCTGCGACTCGGCCGCCACCAAGCGGTGGCGTCTCGTCCCGGCGGGCGGCGACCCCACGGCCACCCCGACGGC
Source organism: Planomonospora antibiotica (assembly GCF_014647955.1). Classification (NCBI taxonomy): domain Bacteria; kingdom Bacillati; phylum Actinomycetota; class Actinomycetes; order Streptosporangiales; family Streptosporangiaceae; genus Planomonospora; species Planomonospora antibiotica. Next base: position 74,093 of record NZ_BMQE01000005.1, read on the forward strand.
GACCCCCACCGTCACCCCGACGGTCACGCCCACCGCGACCCCGACGGCCACCCCGACAGCGACCCCCACCGTCACCCCGACGGTCACGCCCACCGCGACCCCGACGGCCACACCGACGACGCCGACCGGCACCCTGGTGGTCGCGACGAGCGGCGACGACAGCGGCCCCGGCACGCTGAAGCAGCCTCTGGCCACGATCCACAAGGCGGTGGAGCTGGCCCGGCCGGGGACCGTCATCGCGATCCGCGGCGGCACCTACCGGCTGACCGCCAACATCCAGCTGGTCAAGAGCGGCACCGCGGCCAAGCCCATCACGATGACCGCCTACGACGGCGAGCGTGTGGTCATCGACGGCGAGCAACTGCCCAACACGCCCGCCCCGGTCGGCGGCAGCATCCCCCGGACCGGGCGCGGAGCCGTCCACATGGAGGCCTCGCACTGGAGGCTCATCGGCCTGGAGATCGTCAACGGCCCCTACGGCCTGTACTGCGACGGCTGCAACGACAACGTCTTCGAGCGCCTGTCCACCCACGACAACTACGAGACCGGCGTGCAGATCCAGGGCGCCTCCAGTCGCAACCTCGTCCTCGACCTCGACAGTTACGGCAACCGCGACCCGCGTAAGAACGGGGAGAGCGCCGACGGCCTGGGCATCAAGGAGGGCGGCGGCACGGGCAACGTCGTGCGCGGTGCGCGGCTGTGGAACAACTCCGATGACGGCTTCGACGCCTGGGAGTTCACCTCGCCGATCCTGATCGAGGGCAGCGTCGCCTACGGCAACGGGTTCAACCGGTGGAACCTGCCGGGCTACACCGGTGACGGCAACGGGTTCAAACTGGGAGGCGGCGGGGAGACCGACCCGGCCGCGGCGCACGTGGTGCGCAACAGCATCGCCTACCGCAACCAGGTGGGCGGTTTCATCGACAACGCCAATCCGGGCGCCATCGTCCTGGAGCGCAGCACCGCGTGGCGCAACGGCGGCACGGGCTTCGACGCCTCCGACGCCGACGCGACCCTCACCCGCAACCTGGCCGCCGGCAACGGCAAGGCCGCGGATCTGGGCCCGGCCGCCGCCGGCAGCGGCAACTCCTGGGACACCGGCGGCACCTGGAACGACGCCGCCCTGGTCAGCACCGATCCCGCGACGCTGACCGGGCCGCGCAGGCCCGACGGCTCCATCCCGTCCTCGGACTTCCTGCGCCCCCGCAACGGAGCCGACGTGGGCGCCCGCCTTTAGCCCGGTCGAGTTCTCGGGTACGGCCGGCGGACGGCTCTGCGGCGCGCGCTCCTGACGGCGCTGCCGGGCGGCGATGCATACGGCGAGGCCGCCCCGGCCGGGCGGGACGGCCTCGATCCACCCCCGTCAGAGGCGGAAGTCCAGGTCGGGGACGATCTCGGCGACGTCCATCTGGGCCTTCTGCAGGCGGCCGGAGTAGTCCCAGTTCATCGCCTGCCAGCGGGTGAACTGGTCGAGCACCCACACGCCCGACTGGCGGCTGCCGTTGCCGGACTTGCCGTTCCCGCCGAAGGGCAGGTGCGCCTCGGCGCCGGAGGTGGAGTTGTTGACGCTGACCATGCCCGCACCGATGCCCGCGCGGAACCGGAAGGCCGCCTTCGGGTCGGTGGTGTAGATCGACGACGAGAGCCCGTAGCCGGGCCGGTTGGCCAGCGCGATCGCCTCCTCCAGCGTGCCGAAGGAGGTCACGCCCACGATCGGGCCGAACGTCTCCTCCAGGAAGAGCCGGTCGCCGGCGCGCACGCCGTCCACGACCACCGGGTGGTAGTAGAGGCCGCCGGAGCCGGTGAAGCCGCCCCGGGGGTTCTCCGGCGTGATCCGGCCGACCGGGCCGGAGACGACCGTGTGGTGCGGCTCGATCCAGCCGAGGTACTCCTCGTAGCGCTCGGCGAACCTGTGGTCCAGCAGCGGCCCGCAGAGCACCTCCCCGGCCGGGTCGCCGATCTCCGCCCCGGCCACGGCCGCCGTGTAGCGGGCGAGGAACTCGTCGTGCACGCTCTCGTGCACGATCACCGTACCGAGCGACGTGCAGCGCTGCCCGGCCGTGCCGAACCCGGCGAACAGCGCGCCCTCCACCGCCAGGTCCAGGTCGGCGTCCGGCATGACGACCATCGGGTTCTTGCCGCCCAGCTCCAGGCAGGGCGACTGCAGATGACGCCCGCACAGCTCGCCGATCCGCCGGCCGACCCCGCTGGAACCGGTGAACCCGACCTTGTGCACCGTGCCCTCCTCCAGGGCGGTCTCCAGCCCCGCGAAGGTCTGCCCGCCGTCGGCCAGGACGAGGTTCAGCACGCCGTCCGGGAGCCCCGCCGCGGCCAGCAGCCGGTAGAGCGCGTGCGCGGAGGCCGCGGCGTACTCGGCGGGCTTCCACACCACGGCATTGCCGCACAGCAGCGCCGGGACCAGGTACCACGACGGCACCGCGACCGGGAAGTTCCCCGCGGTGACCACCGCCGCCACCCCGACGGGGACCCGGAAGGTGAACAGGCTCTTGTCCGGCATCTCCGAGGGGACCGTCTGCCCGTAGAGCCGCCGCCCCTCGCCCAGGAAGAAGTCGCAGGTGTCGACGATCTCCCGGACCTCGCCCAGCGCCTCGGCGTACGGCTTGCCGATCTCGCGGGTGACCAGCCGGGCCAGCGCCTCGGCGTTGGCCTCCACCAGCCGCCCGACCGAGGCGATCACCCGTCCGCGCACCGGCGCGGGCACCCGCGCCCACTCCGCCTGCGCGGCCGCGGCGGTACGGCAGGCGGCGGCGAACGCGCCGGCGTCGGCCAGGTGGACGCGCGCGACGACCTCGTCCACGCGGGAGGGGTTGATCGAGTCGTAGGCCGTGCCGCCGGTCGCTTCCTTGCCGCCGACGACGGAGAAGATGTCGAGGGTCACCGTTGACCTCCTTCTTGGGGCGTGTGCCCGCATTCTCTCTGCCCGCCGGCGGCCCGTCACATCCACCCGCCGGGCCGGGGACGCCCGGGGGCGGGATCGGGCGTCCGGGACGGGGTCAGAGCATGCGGAAGTCGGCGAAGTCGAAGCCGGGGGAGACGACGCAGCTCACCAGCACGCCCTCGTCCCCGGCGGGGCGGGCGGCCTGCCAGGTGCCGCCGGGGACCAGGGCCTGCGGGACCTGGCCGTCCTCCACTCTGGGGCCGAGTGTCACCGCGCGGGCCGGCTGGCCCTCGTGGCCGCCCAGGATCAGGGTCAGCGGTCCGCCCCGGTGCCAGAGCCACACCTCGTCGGAGCGGACCACGTGCGGGCGCGACTCCTCGCCGGGCTCCAGCAGGAAGTAGATCCCGGTGGCGGTGGCGCGCGGCCCGCCGTACCCGGGCGGGGCGAGGTCGCAGGAGGTGCGCCAGGTCTCCCGGAACCAGCCGCCCTCGGGGTGGGGCAGCAGGTCCAGGGCCTCGGCGAGCGGAGGGCGGGAAGGCGTCGTCACCGCACCGATCCTAAGTCGTCGCCTCCTAAGTCGTCGCCGCTCCGGTCCCGGAAGGCGGACGGGACCGGAGCCGGGCACGCCCGGGACGGGCACGCGGCGGCAAGCGCACCGGCGGGGGCGTCCGGGACCATGATCGGAGGTTTTGTCGGGGCGCCCCGATAGCGTGCGGCACGTGATCGAACGGTGGAACCGGGACCAGGTGCTCGCGCTCGCGCCCGACGCCCCGTCCCAGAAGGCGGCCCAGGGGGTCTCCTCGCCCGGCAAGTGGTCGGGCGCCGGAGTCACCGCCGACGCGGTGTGGGGCGAGTGCAAGGGCAGCGGCTCCAAACCCTACCGGGCCTGTGTCGACCTGACCGAGCCCGCCTACAAGTGCACCTGCCCCAGCAGGAAGTTCCCGTGCAAGCACGCCCTCGGCCTGCTGCTGCTCTGGTCGGCCGGCGGCGTCCCGGACGCCGCCGAGCCCGCCGACTGGACGGCCGAGTGGCTCGACCAGCGCCGCGCCCGCGCGGCCGCCTCCGTCTCCGCCCGCGCGCAGCGGAGCGACCCGGCCCCCGACCCGAAGCGGGCCGGGCAGCGCGAGCAGCGGGTCGCGGCCGGCCTGGCGGAGCTGGAGCGGTGGCTGGCCGACCAGGTCAGGCAGGGACTGGCCGGGGCACGGCGGCACGACCAGTGGGACGGGCTGGTCAAGCGCCTGGTCGACGCGCAGGCCCCCGGGGTCGCGGGGACCGTCTCCCGCCTCGGCTCCGTCCTGGCGGCCGAGGACTGGCCCGCCCGCCTCCTCGGCGAATACTCCCTGCTCCACCTCCTGCTCACCGCCCACCGGCGTGCGGTCCCCGACGGGACGCCGGACGCGCTCGGCGCGGGGCTGCGGCAGACCGTGCGCACGCGGATCGGTTTCCCCGTCGCCAAGGAGGAGGTGCTCGCCGGTGAGACGGTCCGCGACCGGTGGGACGTGCTCGGGCGGCGCGACGAGGAGCAGGACCGGCTGACCACGCGGCGGGTGTGGCTGCGCGGCAGGACGACCGGCCGGGCCGCGCTCGTGCTCGCCTTCGCCCCCGCCGGGCAGGCGCTGGACGCCTCCCTGGTCACCGGCACCACGATGGACGCCGACCTGGCGTTCTACCCCGGCTCGGCGCCGCTGCGCGCCCTGGTCGCGGAGCGCCACGGTGCGGTCTCCGCGGGCGCCCCGCCCGGCTCCTCCCTGGAGGAGGCCCTCACGGAGGTGGCGGCGGCCCTGGCGGGCGATCCCTGGCTCGACTCGTGGCCGCTCGTGCTCGACCGGGCGGCTCCGATGCGGGACGGCGGATGGCTGCTCGGCGGCCCGGACGGCGGGCTCCCGCTGCACCCGTCGGCGGGCGTGCCCTGGCGGCTGCTCGCCGTCTCGGGCGGGCACCCGCTGACCGTCGCCGCCGAGTGGACCCCGCGCGGCCTGCTGCCGCTCGCGGCCTGGAACGAGGAAGGGCTGGTCGTGCTGTGAGCACTCCCACGAACACACCGCCGGGCACCCCCGCGGACACCCCGGAGGAGCACGGCCCGGTGCCCGATCCCGCGACGTCCGGGGCGCCGGCGGCGGGCGGGGGGCCGCTCCCGGTGGCGGGGCCGCCGACGAGTCCCGCGACCGGCGTCGCGGTCCCCTGGGAGGAGCTGGTCTCCACCGCGCTCGTCGGCACCGACCGCAGGCCGCTGCCCGGCGCGGCGGACCCGGCGGCGGAGCTGCTGGCGCAGGCCGCGGTGCACACCGTGCGGGCCCGCGCCGGGCGGCGTCCCCGCCCCGGGGAGCCGCTGGAGCCCGCCCCGGCCGAGGAGCAGCCCGCCGTCCCGCGCGCCGCGGGCGACCGGCTGGCCCGGATCCTCGGCGGCGAGCAGGGCAGACTGCTCACCGAGTGGCTGGGGACCGCCGCCGGGCTCGGCCGCCGGGTCCCGGCGCACCTGCTGCCCGAGCTCCTGGACCACGCCGCCCGCGACCGTTCGATCCGGCCGTTCGCCGCCGTCCTCGCCGGGCGGCGGGGCCGCTGGCTGGCCCGGCTCAACCCGGCCTGGGACTTCCTGGACCAGGAGGCCGGGGCGGCCGGGCCGAGGTCGGAGGAGTGGGAGCTGGGCACGCCGGGCGACCGGCGCGCCCACCTGGCCGCGCTCCGGGCCGCCGACCCCGCCGCCGCGCGCGAGCTGCTCGCGGCGGCCTGGGAGAAGGAGACCCCCGACGACCGGGCGGCCTTCTTGGAGATCCTCGCCGACGGGCTCGGTCCCGAGGACGAGCCGTTCCTGGAGGCCGCGCTGGACGACCGCCGCCGCGAGGTCAGGCACCAGGCCGCCGACCTGCTCACCCGGCTGCCGGACTCCCGGCTGGCGCGGCGGATGGCCGAGCGGGCCGCCCGCTGCTTCACCGCGGCGGGCCGCCGGATCCTGGTCGATCCGCCGCAGGAGTGCGACGCCGCGATGGAGCGCGACGGCATCCGGTCCCGACCGCCGCACGGCACCGGCGCCAGGAGCTGGTGGCTGCAGCAGCTGGTGGCCCGCACCCCGCTGCAGGTGTGGCCGGCCCTGCTCGGCCGTCCGCCGGGCGAGCTGGTCCGTGCGAAGATCCCCGACTGGGAGCGGGAGGTCCTGGCCGGATGGGTCAGGGCGACCGTGCTCCAGCGCGATCCCGGCTGGGCCCGGGAGCTGTTCGACCGGGACCCGCTCGCCGACCTGCTGGCCGTACTGCCCCGTGAGGAGCAGGAGGCCGTGGCCGCCGGATTCGTCCGAGGCCACGGCCTGGACGGGCAGCTCATCATGGTCCTCAGCGGTGCCGCCGCCCCCTGGGGGCCCGCGCTGACCCGGGCCGTGCTGCAGAAGATCCTCGACCTGTCCGGCACGCAGCCGTGGAACGTCGGCGAGCTGGCCAGGCTCGCCGGCGAGCGCGCCGACCCCGCCCTGCACGGCCTGGCCGAGCGGCTCTCGCTCGAACCCCCCATCCAGGAGGTCGCCGCCCTCCTGCGTTTCCGTGACGACATGCTGAAGGAGCTCATCCCATGACGACGGTGCTGCGCGCCCACGCCGAGGACCAGTACGCCGAGGAGCTGGCGGTGCTGGCCAAGGACGACGACCGGGCCAGGCCGCCGGGCTGGAAGCTGTCGCCGTGGGCGGTGACCACCTACATCCTCGGTGACGGCGACCGGATCACCCCGAAGTACATCGGGCCCCGCCGCATCGTGGAGGTGGCGGTGGCGACGCTGGCCACCGACCGGGCGCTGCTGCTGCTCGGCGTGCCCGGCACCGCCAAGACCTGGCTCTCGGAGCACCTGGCCGCCGCGGTCAGCGGCGACTCCACGCTGCTCGTCCAGGGCACGGCGGGCACCGCCGAGGAGGCGATCCGCTACGGCTGGAACTACGCCCGGCTGCTGGCCGAGGGCCCGTCCCGGGACGCCCTCACCCCGAGCCCGGTGATGCGCGCGATGGCCGAGGGACGGATCGCCCGGGTCGAGGAGCTCACCCGGATGCCCTCCGACGTGCAGGACGCGCTGATCACCGTGCTGTCGGAGAAGACGCTGCCGATCCCGGAGCTGAACGAGGAGGTCCAGGCCGCGCGCGGGTTCAACGTCATCGCCACCGCCAACGACCGCGACCGCGGCGTCAACGACCTGTCCAGCGCGCTGCGCCGCAGGTTCAACACCGTGGTGCTGCCGGTGCCGGCCACCGCGGAGGAGGAGGTGGACATCGTCTCCCGCCGGGTGGAGCAGCTCGGCCGCTCTCTGGAGCTGCCCGAGACGCTGACCGGCCTGGAGGAGATCCGCCGCGTCGTCACGGTCTTCCGGGAGCTGCGGACCGGCGTCACCGAGGACGGCCGGACCAAGGTCAAGTCGCCCAGCGGCACCCTCAGCACCGCTGAGGCGATCTCCGTCATCACCAACGGCATCGCCCTGGCCGCCCACTTCGGCGACGGCGTGCTCCGCCCCTCGGACGTGGCCGCCGGGATCGCCGGAGCGGTGGTCCAGGACCCGGTCTCCGACCGCGTCGTCTGGCGCGAGTACCTCGAGACCGTCGTCCGGGAGCGCCAGGACTGGCGCGACTTCTACCGGGCGTGCCGTGACGCGGGCTGAGCCGCGGCCCCTCCCGCCGGCGGCCCCGGGCGGTCCCGGGACCGCCGGTGGGCCGGACACCCCCTCGGCCCGCATCACGACAGGAGGCGAGCGATGAACGTGCACGTCCTCGGCGTGCGGCACCACGGCCCCGGCTCGGCGCGCTCCCTGCGCGCGGAGCTGGAGCGGCTGAAGCCCGACGTCGTGCTCATCGAGGGCCCGCCGGAGGCCGACGGGCTCGTGGACCTGGCGCGGGACCCCGACCTGCGGCCGCCGGTGGCGCTGCTGGCGCACGTGCCGGGCGAGCCGTCGAAGGCGGCGTTCTGGCCGTTCGCGGTCTTCTCACCCGAGTGGCAGGCGATCCGCTACGCGACCGGGGCGGGCGTGCCGGTGCGCTTCTGCGACCTGCCCGCCGCGCACGCCCTCGCGACCCGCCCGGACACGCCGGACGCCCCGGCGGGGGAGGGCGCGGCCGGCGGGGACGCGGATCCCCCGGCGGACCGGGAGCCCGGGGCGGGCGCGGACGGCGGGCCCGGCGGGCACGGAGCCGACGGGAGCGGAACCGGCGGCGAGGCCGGTGAGGACGCCGGCGCCGGTGCCGATCCCGCGGACACCGGGGACGAGGAGGCGCGGGCCGTACGGGTCGACCCGATCGGGGCGCTCGCCCGCGCCGCCGGTTACGACGATCCCGAGCGGTGGTGGGAGGACGCGGTCGAGCACCGCGGCGACACGCCGTTCCAGGTGATCGCCGAGGCGATGGCCGCGGTCCGCGAGGGGCACGTCCCCGACGCGCACGAGGCGCGGCGCGAGGCCTTCATGCGCCGCACGGTCCGCGGGGCGGTCAAGGACGGGTTCGAGCGGATCGCCGTGGTCTGCGGCGCCTGGCACGTGCCCGCGCTGACGGGCACGCCGGGCAGGGCCTGGGGTGCGGGGCTGCCGGCGGCGAAGGCGGACGACGCGCTGCTGCGCGGCCTGCCCAAGGCCAAGGTGGAGACGACCTGGGTGCCGTGGACCTACGGCCGGCTGGCGGCCTGGAGCGGGTACGGCGCGGGCGTGACCTCCCCGGGCTGGTACCACCACCTGTTCGCCGTGCCCGACCGGCCGGTGGAGCGGTGGCTGACCGAGGCCGCCGGGGTGCTGCGCGCCGAGGACCTGCCGGTCTCCTCCGCGCACGTCATCGAGGCCGTACGGCTGGCGCGCTCCCTGGCGGTGCTCCGCGGGCGGCCGCTGGCCGGGCTCGCGGAGGTCACCGAGGCCGCGCGGGCGGTCCTGTGCGAGGGCGACGACCTGCCGGTGGAGCTGATCGGGCGGCGCATGGTCGTGGGGGAGAGGCTCGGCCACGTCCCCGACGCCACCCCGATGGTCCCGCTCCAGCGGCACCTGCGCGCCGAGCAGCGGCGGCTGCGGCTCAAGCCCGAGGCGACGGAGCGCGAGCTCGACCTCGACCTGCGCAAGCCGCTCGACCTGGAGCGCAGCAGGCTGCTGCACCGCCTGCGGCTGCTCGGGGTGGGCTGGGGCGGCCCGCGGACGAGCACGGGCAAGGGCACCTTCCGGGAGTCGTGGACCCTCGTCTGGCGCCCGGAGTTCGACATCGAGCTGATCGAGGCGGGCGCCTGGGGCACCACCGTCCCGGCCGCCGCCGCCACCCGCGTCCGGGACCTGGCGTCCGCCGCCGCCTCCCTGGCCGACCTGACGGCGCTGGTCGAGCGCTGCCTCCTGGCCGACCTGCCGGAGGCGCTGCCGGACGTGCTGGACGCGCTGTCGGCGCGGGCGGCGCTGGACGGGGACGTGACGCACCTGATGGCGGCGCTGCCCGCGATGGTCAGGGCCCAGCGCTACGGCGACGTGCGCGGCACGCCCGCCGCGGGGCTGTCCTCCATCGCCGAGGCGCTGCTGACCCGGATCTGCGTCGGGCTGGCCGCCGCGGCGGCGGGGCTGGACGACGACGCCGCCCGCGACCTGGTCGGCCACGTCGACGCGGTGCACGCCGCGGTCGGCCTGCTCGACCCCGGGGAGGCCGTGGCGGAGGACGGGCCGAGGGCGCGCTGGCTGGGCGCGCTCCGCGCGGTGTCCCGCCGCTCCGACCTGCACGGGCTCATCGAGGGGCGGCTCGTCCGGATCCTGCTGGACGCCGGCGACCTGGACACCGCGCGGGCGGAGCGGCGCATGTCCCGCGCCATGTCCGCGGGGCACCCGCCCGCCCGGGCGGCGGCCTGGGTCGAGGGGTTCACCTCGGGGGGAGGGCTGCTGCTGGTCCACGACACCCGGCTTCTGGGACTGGTCGACGGGTGGCTGTCCGGGCTGGCCCCCGAGGCGTTCGTGGACGTGCTGCCCCTGCTCCGGCGGGCGTTCGGCGCCTTTGCCGCGCCGGAGCGCCGCTCGATCGGGGAGCGGGTCCGCGTCCTCGGCCGGGGGGCGACCCAGGGGACGGCCGAGGCCGACGACGACGTGGACGACGAGCGCGCGGCGGCGGCCGTGCGGACCGTGCTGGCGATTCTCGGGAGGGCCTGATGGACGACGGAGAGCGGTTGCGCCGCTGGCGGCTGGTGCTCGGCGGCGGTGACGCCGACGGCACCGGGTGCGCGCTGGGCGGGACCGACGCGGGGATGGACGGGGCCCTGGCCGCGCTCTACAACGACGGCGGCGGGGAGGGCTCGCGGGAGCGGAGCGCCGGGCTGGGCGCGTCCGCGCCGAGGGTCGCCCGCTGGCTGGGCGACATCAGGTCCTACTTCCCCTCGACCGTGGTCCAGGTGATGCAGAAGGACGCCGTCGAGCGGCTGAACCTCACCCGGCTGATGCTGGAGCCGGAGATGCTTGAGGCGGTCGAGCCGGACGTCCACCTGGTCGGCACGCTCCTGTCGCTCAACCGGGTGATGCCCGAGAAGGCCAGGGAGTCGGCCCGCGCACTGGTCCGCAAGGTCGTCTCCGAGCTGGAGCGGCGGCTGGTGCAGAAGACCAAGGCCGCGGTGACCGGCGCGCTGGACCGCTCGGCCCGCACCCACCGGCCCCGGCGGGTCGCCGACATCGACTGGGACCGGACGATCCGGGCGAACCTGAAGAACTACCTGCCCGAGAAGAACACCGTGATCCCCTCGCGCCTGGTCGGGTACGGCAGGCGCCAGCGGGCGGTCCAGCGCGAGGTGGTGCTCTGCATCGACCAGAGCGGTTCGATGGCCGCCTCGGTCGTCTACTCCAGCGTCTTCGGGGCGGTGCTCGCCTCGATGCGGTCGCTGAGGACGTCGCTGGTGGTCTTCGACACCGCGGTCGTCGACCTCACCGACCAGCTGCACGACCCGGTGGAGCTGCTGTTCGGCACCCAGCTCGGCGGCGGCACCGACATCAACCGGGCCATCGCCTACAGCCAGGGCCTCATCACCCGGCCCACCGACTCGATCTTCATCCTGATCAGCGACCTCTACGAGGGCGGGGTCCGGCAGGAGATGCTCCGCCGGGTCGCCCAGATGACCGCGGCCGGGGTGCAGGTGATCGTGCTGCTGGCACTGTCCGACGAGGGCGCGCCCTTCTACGACCGGGAGAACGCCGCCGCCCTGGCCGCGATGGGGGTGCCCGCCTTCGCCTGCACCCCCGACGCCTTCCCCGACCTGATGGCCGCCGCGATCGAGCGGCGCGACATCGGCCGGTGGGCCGAGCGCCACCTGGAGCGCCCGGCGGGCTGACGGACCCGTCCCGGCGGGAGGCGGCACGGGGGCCCGTCTTCCGCCGGGACGCCGGGCGCCTGCCCGGCAGGAGGCCCCGCGCCCGGCCGCCGGGACGTTCCGGCGTATGCCCGGCAGGAGGCCCCGCGCCCGGCCGCCGGGACGCTCAGTGCCCGCCGCCGCCCTCCTCCTCGGGACGGGCCCGGAGCGGGAGCACGAAGGCCGCGGCGAAGGCGACGGCGACCATGCCGCCGCAGACCCAGAGCGTGATCCGCATCGCCTCGGGGAAGGCCCGGCCGCCCTCCAGCAGGCCGAAGAAGAGCGTGCCGACCGCGGCGGCGCCGAGCGCACCGCCGAGCTGCTGGACGGCGGTGAGCGTGCCGCTGGCGGAGCCGGACTCGTGCGGCTCCACACCGGCCAGCACGATGTCGAAGAACGGCGCCATGACCATGCTCATGCCGGCGCCGGTGACGAGCAGGGCCGGGGTGAGCTGCCACGGCGTGACGCCCGTGCCGGCCAGGTCGAGGGTGACGGCGACGCCGGCCAGGCCCGCGACCATCACGACGGCGCCCAGGTGGATCAGCCGCCGGCCCGCCTTCTGCGCCAGGCCGGCGGCGTTGACGGCGATGAAGCCGAGCACGGTCCCGACGGCGCTGGGCAGGTTCGCCAGGCCCGCCTGCAGCGGGTCGTAGCCCAGGCCCAGCTGGAAGTACAGGCCGAGCACCATCGAGAAGCCGACCAGCGCGGTGAAGAAGACCAGGCCGGTGATCAGGCCGCCGGTGAAGGCGCGTTTGCGGAACAGGCCCGTCTCGAGCAGCGGGTCGCCGCCCGCGCGCCGCTTGCGGGCCTGGTGGCGGGCGAAGACCGCGAGCACCGCGGCCGAGGCGGCCATGGAGGCGAGGGTCCAGGCGGGCCAGCCGAGGTCGCGTCCCTGCACCAGGGGGTAGACCAGCAGGAAGGCGGCGGCGGAGATCAGCCCCATGCCGGTGAGGTCCAGCCGGGAGGCGCGCTCGCCGCGGGACTCGGGCAGCATGGTGACGGCTCCGGCGACGGCGAGCAGGCCGAGCGGGAGGTTGATCAGGAAGATCATGCGCCAGCCGGTGCCGAACAGGTCTGCGTCGACCAGCCAGCCCGCGAGCACCGGGCCGCCGACCATGGACAGGCCCATGACCGGGCCGAAGGCGCCGAACGCGGCGGCCATCTCCTTCGGCGGGAACATCTCCTTGATCATGCCCAGGCCCTGCGGGAGCATCACCGCGCCGAACAGCCCCTGCAGGATCCGCGCGCCGGTCAGCATCTCGGGGGAGAGGGCCAGACCGCACAGGAGCGAGCCGGCGGTGAAGCCCAGGGCGCCGACCACGAACATGCGCCTGCGGCCGTAGATGTCGCCGAGGCGCCCGCCGGTGATCAGTCCGACGGCCATCGCCATGGTGTAGCCGGCGCCGAGCCACTGGATCACGCTGGTCGATCCGCCCAGGTCGGCGCGGATCGACGGGGCCGCGATGTTGGTGATCACGGAGTCGACCAGGTCCATGACCTCGACGAGGAGGATCACGAAGAGGGCGGGCCAGCGCCATCGGTAGGGCTCGACGGCGGTCTCGGGGCCGGTGGTGGCGGGGCGGGTCATGGGGATCCCTTCGGAGGGGGCGTGCGGCAGTTTGCGAACACCGTTCGTCATGTACGAACGCTGTTATATAGACGAACACTGTTCGCGTCAAGTACGGTGTTCGTCATCGGTACGGCGTTCGCCGACCGGAAATCCAGCGGGGTAGCATCGCCGCGTGACCGACATCCCAGCCCCGCCCTGGCGCAAGACCCGCGCCCCCAGCGCTCCCCGCACCGCGCTGAGCAGGGAGCTCATCGTCTCCACCGGCCTGCGGGTCGTCGACGCCGAAGGGCTGGAGGCACTGAGCATGCGCCGGGTCGCCCAGGAGCTGGGCACCGGTCCCGCCTCGCTCTACGCCCACGTGGCGAACAAGGAGGAGCTGCTCGACCTGATCTACGACCGGGTCATGGCCGAGATCCACGTCCCCGAACCCGATCCGGAGCGCTGGCTGGAGCAGCTCAGGGACATGGTCATGGACGCGTTCCGGGTCTTCAGCTCGCACGCCGACATCGCCCGGGTGGGACTGGCCAACATCCCGACCAGTCCCAACGCGCTGCGCATCGCCGAGGGACAGCTGGCCATCATGCTCGCCGGCGGCGTGCCGCCGCGGATCGCCGCCCTGATGCTCGACCGGTTCGGCATCTACATCTGCGCCGACGCCTACGAGAGCGCGCTCTACCTCAACCGGCAGCGCGGCAGCGACAAGGACGTCGAGTCCTTCCTGGAGGAGACGTTCGGGCAGATCAAGACCTTCTACCGGAACCTGCCCGCCGACCGCTTCCCCCGCCTCACCGCCCATGTCGACGCGCTGACCGGTCCGGACGGGGACGAGCGGTTCGAGTTCGGCCTCGACCTGATGCTGCGCGGCCTGGCCTCCTACGTCCGGGACGCCGGCGCCGGGGGTCCTACGTCCAAGGACTGACCCGCCCGGCCGATGCGCCCGCCGGAGCGGCGGCCGTACGGTCCGATCATGACGATGACGGTTCTGGAACCTCCCCTGGGCATATTCGCGCGGCGCCACCGCGCGGTGACGATCGGCATGGTGGCCCTGATCGTGCTGGTCGCCTTCGAGGCGCTGGCGGTGGCGACCGCGATGCCGGTGGTCGGGCGCGAGCTCGACGGGCTGGGCCTGTACGCGCTGGCCTTCAGCGGGGCGCTGGCCGCAGGGATGACCGCCACCGTGCTGGGCGGGCGGTGGGGCGACCTGCGCGGGCCGGTGGTCCCGCTCTGGACAGGTGTGGCGGCCTTCGTGGCGGGACTCCTGGTGGCCGGTACGGCGCCCACCATGGACGTGTTCGTGCTGGGCCGGTTCGTGCAGGGCTTCGGCGGAGGGCTCTTCCAGGTCGCGCTGTACGTGCTGGTCTCCCGGGTCTACCCGGCCGAGACGCATCCGAAGGTCTTCTCGGTCTTCGCCGGGGCCTGGGTGGTGCCCTCCATGGTCGGGCCGGCGATCACCGGCGTGGTGGTCGAGCAACTCGGCTGGCGCTGGGTCTTCCTGGGGGTGCCGCTGCTGGTCGCCCCCGCCGCGCTGCTGCTCTGGCGCGGCCTGGCCGCCGTCCCGCCCGGTGAGCACCCCGCACCCGCCGGGCCCGGGAAGCGGACGCCGATCGCCCGGAGGTTCGGCTGGGCGGTGCTGGCGGCCGCGGGCGCGGCGCTCACGCAGTACGGCGGGGCGGCGCGCGGGGCGGGCGTGATCCTGCTGGCGGCCGGCCTGGCGGCGCTGGTCCCGGCCCTGGTCCGGCTGCTCCCGCCGGGCACGCTGCGCGCCGGGCGCGGCCTGCCCACGGTGATCGTGCTGCGCGGGATCGCGGCCGGCACCGTCTTCGGGGGCGAGGTGTACCTGCCGCTCATGCTCACCCAGGAGCGCGGTCTCTCCCCGGCCGCGGCGGGCATGGTGCTCACCGGCGGCGCGCTCGCCTGGTCGCTCGCCTCGTGGATCGTCGGGCGCAGGCCGTACGACCGGGTCCTGATCCTGCGGACCGGCCCGCTGCTGATCGCGGCGGGGCTGCTGATGACGGCCCTGACCGTGTTCCCGGACGTCCCGGTCGCCTTCGCCTTCGCCGGGGAGATCGTCATGGGTCTCGGGATCGGCAGCGTGTACCCCACGCTCTCGGTGCTCGTCCTGGAGCTGTCCGCGCCGGGCGAGGAGGGCGAGAACAGCGCCTCGATGGGCGTCGGGGAGTCGGCGTTCACGGTGATGACGGTCGCCGCGGTGGGCGCCGTCGTCGCGGCCTTCGGCGCGGCGGGTCCCGTCTACCTGGCCTGCTTCGTGCTGACCGCGCTGATGGCGGTCACCGGCACGCTCGTCGCGGGCCGGGTCCGGGCCTGACGGAGGCATGCCGGCGGCATGGCACCATGGGAAGAACGTGCCTCTTCCTCACGTTGAAGGGTGGGTCCCGCCCCCGGGCGGGATTCGCGTTTACGGGCACGGGGAGACCAAGGGGAGTTCATGCCACGGGTGTGCGAGCTGGAGGTGTACCGGCTGGTCCTGCCGTACGGCAGGCGGCCGGAGAGCGTCCTCGTCCGGCTCACCGACTACGGGGGCATGACCGGCTGGGGAGAGGTCGTCGATCCCGGCCCCGGGACCTGGCCGGTCCTGGTGGAGCGGCTGGCCAGGGAACTGGTCGGCGTCGACTGGGAGCACCCGGACGAGCTCGGCGAGATCCCCGGCGGCCCGGCCGCCGACATGGCCTGCTGGGACCTGTGGGCCCGGATGCGCGGCGTCCCGCTCGCCCACGCCCTCGGCGGCAGCCGCACCTCGCTGACGGCCACCGTCAGGATCGGCGCCGAGCGCAACCTGGAGAGCCTGGTCGCCCGGGTCAACCGGCACGTCTGCGCCGGATACGCGCACATCACCATGGACGTCCACCCCGGCTGGGACATCGAGCCGCTGCGCGCCGTCCGCCAGGCCTACCCGGCGCTGGGCATCGGTCTGGACGCCCGCTCCGCCTACACCGACGTCGACGCCCTCGAGGCGCTGGACGCCTACGCGCCCTCCGTCATCGAGCGCCCGTTCACCAACCTGTCGGACCACGCCGACCTGCAGGAGCGCGTCGCCGCGCCGGTGCTGCTGGAGGTGTCGTCGGAGCGGGAGCTGGACGAGGCGATCGCCGCGGGCGCGGGCCGCGCGCTGCTGATCCGCCCCGCCGTGCTGGGCTCCCTGCGGGGCGTGCGGCGAGTGCACGACGGCGCCGTGGCGGCCGGCTGGGAGATCGCCTGCGCCGGAGGCCAGGGCACGGGCCTGGCCAGGGCGGCCACCGTCGCCGCGGCCAGCCTGCCCGGGTGCAGCCTCCCCTGCGACGTGGCCGAACCGCCGCGCAGCGCCCAGATCGTCACCCCGCCGGTCGGCGCCTCCGGCGGGGTCGTGGCCGTCCCGCTGACCCAGCCCGGCCTGGGGCACACCATCGACGAGGAACGCGTCCGCCGCCTGGCCAAGCAGTCCCACCGCGTCTGAACGGCGGGCTCGTGCTCTGCGTGGCGGCTCGGGCCGGTTCGTAGCGACCGGTGCGCGTTTCGGTGGTTCGGCCGGGTCCGGTGCTGTGTGGTGGCCGGTGCGGGTGTGCACGGGGGCGGGCCGGTGGTCCTGGCGGCCGTCGCAGCTGGGCTCTGGTGGTTTCCGGCCTCCGGCCTGGACTCGGGCGCGCGGGGTGCGGTGCTTTATACGCCGCCAGGACCACCGGCCCGCCCCCGTGCCCGGCTGCTGCGCCGTACCGATGCGGGCCGTAGCGTCTCGCTCTCCGGCCGCCCGGTGTGCTCACCGCCGCTGAAGCGATTCGTCCGGGACCGTTCAGGGCGTGGCCGCCGTAGCTGAAGCCATCGTGGCGGAAAGGAGCTCAGGGCCGGGCACCGCAGGACCTGAGAGCTCTGGGAAACCGAGCCGGTGTTCACCGCGGGATGGACCCCGGCCCTCGATCGAGCCGTACGGCACGGCGACGACCGTAAACCGGTTGGAAGGTGGATCGAGTGCGTGGCATGGGCGGAAGCAAGGGCGCCAAGGAGCTGGAGCGGGCCCTACGGGCGGGTGAGCCGGTTGGAGTGAGGCGGGCGATCCGCGGCACCGCGCGGCTGGACGGCTACGTCGTGGGTGTCGGCAGGAAATGGGCGCTGCTGCACATCGTCTGCGATCAGATCCGCCTCGACGGGTACTCGGCCGTCCGGATCCGTGATGTGGAGCATGTGACATCCTCGGGTTGGCCGGGAGCCGACTTCGTCCACCGGGCGCTGTCGTCGCGCGGTGACAGGCCCGCTCCTCTGCCGGATGTCGATCTCGACTCCACCGCCCGGTTGATCGAGACCATGGCCGAGGCGTTCCCTATGCTGGGTCTGACGTTCGAGGAGATCGACCCCGATGCTCTCTTCATCGGCCGTGCGCGCGGGATCACGTCGAAGAAGAGGGTCCGCCTTCAGCAGATCAGCTCCCGGGCCGTCTGGGACACCTCCTACACCATGTGCGGGATCCGCGATATCACCAGGTTCGACGCCGGTGACGGATACATGGAGGCACTGCATCTGGTCGGAGGAGATCCACCCGGCTCGTGAACCGCACCCTGCGGCGCCCGGCCCTGAGCTCCTTTCCGCCACGATGGCTTCAGCTACGGCGGCCACGCCCTGAACCAGGCCGGTGCGGATCGCTTCAGCGGCGGTGAGCACACCGGGCGGCCGGAGAGCGAGACGCTACGGCCCGCATCGGTACGGCGCAGCAGCCGGGCACGGGGGCGGGCCGGTGGTCCTGGCGGCGTATAAAGCACCGCACCCCGCGCGCCCGAGCCCAGGCCGGAGGCCGGAAACCACCAGAGCCCAGCTGCGACGGCCGCCAGGACCACCGGCCCGCCCCCGTGCACACCCGCACCGGCCACCACACAGCACCGGACCCGGCCGAACCACCGCCACCACACAGCACCGGACCCGGCCGAACCACCGCCACCACACAGCACCGGACCCGGACCCGGCCACGGCCGTTCAGCCGCAGCCGTCGGTGATGCCCTTGGGCGCGGTGGGGTCCGCCGGCTTGGCGGTCGGCTTCGCGGTGGTCTTGACGGGCGCGGAGGCGCTCGGCGTGACGGCCGGGGTGGCGGGCAGAGTGACGGCAGGCGTGGCGGCAGGCGTGGTGGCGGGGGTGGCGGCCGGCCTGGGAGCGGCGGCCGAGGCCCGGATGGCCTTGGCGGTGACCGTGCGGATCCTGGCCCAGTCGGGGTAACCGGTGTTGATCAGCGGCGGCACGAACTGCACGCTGGTCACCCTGGCGCCCTTGACCTTCAGCGCCAGCGGGACCAGGTGCTCCAGCATCGGGCGCGGGATGTCGGTCCTGATCAGCTCCCTGGTGGCCAGCGCCACCTGGTTGAACCGGGCCAGCACGGTCGCCGGGTCGGCCTGCTGCAGAATGGCGCCGAGCACGCAGCGCTGGCGGCCCATCCGGCTGAAGTCGTCGCTGTAGGTGCGCGAGCGGGCGAACCACATCGCGTCGGCGCCCCCGAGCCTGCGCCTGCCCGCCTTGACCACGCCCTCGTTGTACTTGCCGAACACCACGTCGTGCGGCACGGTGATCGTCACACCGCCGAGCGCGTCGATGAGACGGGCGAAGCCCCACATGTTCACCAGGGCGTACCAGTCGATCTTCAACCCGAGCGTGTAGCCGACGGTGTCGATCAGGACCTGGGCGCCCTGCTCCTTCCGGCCGCCGAAGATCTCCGGGTGGGCGTCGGCGTACTCCCAGACCGCGAACAGCAGGTCCTCGCGCCCGCCTCCGGGCCCGGTCGGGAGGCGGAAGCCGTTCGGGAACCGCCTGGCCATCGGGCTGCCCGGCACGAAGCGGACGTTCTCCAGATTGCGCGGGAGGCTGAACAGCACGGTGTTGCCGGTGCGCACGTCGACGCTGGCCACGTTGATGCTGTCGGTGCGCACCCCGGGCCGGTGGTCGTCGGCGTCGCCGCCGAGCAGCAGGATGTTCACCCGGCTGCGGCCCGCCCACGGGTCCTGCTCGCGCCCGGCGGGAAACGTCGCGGCCGGGGAGGAGAAGACACCCTCGATCGCGGTCTGGGAGACCGCGGCGTACTGGCCGACGAACCCGAACGGCAGCAGCACGGCCACCGCGAGCACGCCGGCGACCGTCCCGGCGGCGGCCTGCCCCGTGGCGGGCAGCGTGCCGGGGTTGAGCACCATGAAGGAGTGCACGACCAGGGCGAACCAGGCGACCCCCAGGGCGAGCGAGGCCACGGTGACGCCCGTCAGCCAGGACGACGCCAGCAGCTGCCCGGCGAGGCTGCCGAGGTCGGAGGTGAGGCCGACCCAGAGCAGGGCGAGCAGCAGCGCGGCGTACAGCGAGAGCAGCACCAGCCCGGTCCGGCGCCAGCCCGCGCGCAGGTGCGCGGCCCCCGGTGCGATGACCGACAGCGCCGTCCATCCGATGACCGCGCCGATCCCGGGCGGTTTTGATCTGTCCCGCACCTGCTCCCCGTTTCCCGCGCTCCCCGCACTTCCCAGTGCGCTTCCCGCGCCCCGCGCCCGCGTCCGAGGGCTCGTGCACTCGTGCGCCGCACAGGAGATGGTAGGCGGAAGGGCAGGTCGAGCAGGCGAAGAGCGCGTGAACGCATCAGAAAAACATCCCGATTAATCCAGACATTTGAACTGGAATAAGATTCGGTCATGTCTTTCACTGAGATCCAGTACGGCGTGGCCGACGGTGTGGCCACCATCACGCTCGACCGCCCGGAGCGCCTCAACGCCTTCACCTACGTGATGCGCGCCGAGCTGATCGAGGCCTTCGACCGCGCGGACGCCGACGACGAGGTGCGCGCCGTGGTCGTCACCGGGCAGGGCCGGGCCTTCTGCGCCGGGGCCGACCTCGGCGGCGGCGGCGACACCTTCAACCACCGCAGGACCGGCGAGATGTTCGGCGGCGCCGACACCGTCGACGGCTCGCCGCGCGACGGCGGCGGCACGGTCGCCCTGCGCATCGCCCGCTCGCTCAAGCCGGTCATCGGCGCGATCAACGGCCCCGCCGTCGGCGTCGGGGTGACCATGACGCTCCCCATGGACGTCCGGCTCGCCTCCGACACCGCGAAGTTCGGCTTCGTCTTCGCCCGCCGCGGCATCGTGACCGAGGCCGCCTCCAGCTGGTTCCTGCCCCGGATCGTCGGCATCTCCCAGGCGATGGAGTGGGCCGCGACCGGCCGGGTCTTCCCCGCCTCCGAAGCGCTCGAAGGCCGCCTGGTCTCCCGGGTCCTGGCCCCCGCCGAGCTGCTCCCGGCCGCCTACGCGCTCGCCCGCGAGATCGCCGGCAACACCTCCGCCGTCTCGGTGGCCGCCATCCGCCGGCTCATGTGGTCGGGCCTGTCGGCCGCCTCCCCGTGGGAGGCGCACCGCGCCGACTCGATCCTGATGAACGTCCTCGGCGCCGCCCCGGACGCGGCCGAGGGTGTCACGTCCTTCCTGGAGAAGCGCCCGGCGGACTTCCCGATGAAGGTCAGCCGCGATCTTCCGGACGCCGTTCCCGCCTGGCCCGCCAACCCGTACGAAATATCCTGAAGCGCATGCACGACGTTCTCGGCCCCGACTACGAGCTCACGGTCCTGCCCATGCCGGACGACTACGAGGGCGAGGTCGTCGCCTCCCTCGTACGGCGCCGCGCCGCGGACCCCGCCGGCAGGGCCGTGCTCTACCTGCACGGCTTCACCGACTACTTCTTCCAGACCCACCTGGCCGAGCACTTCGCCGCCCAGGGGATCGACTTCTACGGCCTGGACCTGCGCAAGTACGGCCGCTCGCTGCTGCCGCACCAGACCCGCGGGTTCGTGCGCAGCGTCACCGAGTACTTCCCGGAGATCGACGAGGCGGTCCGGATCATCCGGGTCGAGCACGGCCACCAGGAGGTGATCCTCAACGCCCACTCCACCGGCGGGCTCGTCGCCGCGCTCTGGGCCGACCGGGTCAGGGGCCGGGGGCTGGTCCAGAACCTGGTGCTCAACAGCCCCTTCCTCGACCTCAACGTCCCCGGCCACCTGCGCCTGGCCGCCGACGTGCTGCACCTGCCGCTCTCCCGCCTGCCCGCCCGCGCCGTACTGCCCCTCGGGCTGTCCACCGCGTACGGCACCAGCCTGCACCGCGAGCACCACGGCGAGTGGGAGTTCGACCTGGAGTGGAAGCCGGTCGGCGGGTTCCCGGTGCACGCCGCCTGGCTGGCGGCGATCCGCCGCGCCCAGAGACGGCTCCACGGCGGCCTGCGCGTGGACGTGCCGGTCCTGGTGCTCTGCGCGGAGAAGGGCCTGCGGCTGCGCGACTTCGCCCCCGAGGCGCAGGGCGCCGACACCGTGCTCGACCCCGAGCAGATCGCCCGCTGGTCGACCAGGATCGGCGGCCACGTCACCTGCGTCCGCGTGCCCGGCGGCATGCACGACCTGGTGCTGTCGCCCGCGCCCGCGCGCGAGCGGGTCTTCGCCGAGATGGACCGCTGGCTGGCCTGCTACCGCTGAGCGGGCCGCGCCCCCGGCGGCCGGTCCCGATGTCCACCGGTCCCCGCGGGGACCGGTGTCCGTCGGGACCGGCCGCCAGGAGGACGCCCTGGCAGGCGGGAAGGACGGCCCCAGGGGGAACGGTCACCAGGGGAAGGCGAACAGGCCGTAGTAGGCCGCCGCGACCAGCAGCAGCCCGGTGCTGCCCAGGACGCCGGCGATCGCGACGTGCTGCGGGCGGCTGGGCTGCCAGCCCTCCCGCAGCGCCGAGACGACGGCGGCGGTGGCCGTCACCTCCTGCAGCAGCATCAGCACGGCCAGCCCCCGGATGACCAGCCAGCCGGCGAGGACCGCGGGCCAGGCCCCCGCCTGGTTGACCGAGAACAGCACCAGCAGCGTGATGAAGGCCAGCACCGAGGCGAGGAGCCCCGCCCCCGTCCACGCCATCCGGCGGAACCGGCGCCGGATGGGCGGCCAGAGCCGGGCGTTGGCCTCGGCCCGGGGACGGCTGCCGCGCAGCCGCACCACCACCGCGGCGACCGGGCCGGCCACGTAGCCGACGGCGGCCAGGCAGAGCGTGAGCCCCAGGACCGTGCCCCCGGCGTACCACGGCGCGGCCGGGACGTCACTGGCCTCGTAGCGCTGGACCGGGGTGGCGCCGGCGATGCGCGGAGAGGGCGACGAGGCGCGCGACGCCGCCGCGGGATCCGCCGTGCCGGGCAGGCCCCTGACCCAGTTGGCGAGCGTCTCCAGGTAGCCGGGGGCGAACGGGCCGCCGTGCACCCGCATGCCGTGGTCGGCCCCCTCCAGGTAGCGGATCGTGTAGGCGTCGTTGCCGCCCTCGGCGAGCGCGCGGGTGAGGGTCTGGCTGCTCTCCACGAACGGGATCGACGGATCGCGCGTGCCGTACAGGGCCAGCACCGGCCGGCGGGTCCCGCGCAGCGCCGGCACGCCGTCGTGGCGCAGGAAGTTCATGTCCACCGCGGACATCGCCCGGATGAGCAGCTCGCGCACCCCGCTCGGAGCGTGCAGCCGGTCCAGCTGCTCGCCCAGCGCCCAGCTGACCTGCCGTACGGGTGAGACGTTCGGGGCGGAGACCAGTACGGCGAAGCCGACGTCGGTGCTGCGGGAGGCCGCGATCGGCACCACCCAGCTGCCCTCGCTGACCCCCCACAGTCCGGTGCGGGCCGGGTCCACGTCGGCGCGCCCGCGCAGCTGGGCCAGCATGCGCAGCGCGTCGTCGGCGAGCAGGCCGAAGTCGCGGTGGCGGAAGTCGTAGCCGACGGTCCGCTTGTCGTAGACGAGCGTGACGATCCCGGCCCTGGCCAGCCACTCGGCCTGCGTGTCGAACTCGCTCCGCACGCCCGGCCCCGCCCCCTGCACGAAGACCAGCGCGGGATGCCGGCCCGGGGTGAGCGGCGCGCGGATCGTCGCCTCCAGGGTGGTGCCCGCGGCCGGGACGGTGACCTCCCGTACGGAGATGGGCGCCGTCGCGGAGACGGGCCGCAGCTCGCGGGCGGGCTGCGGCGGGAGCGTGCGGAAGACCGGGTCCACCGTCAGCGGCGACGGGTCGAACGGCGGGGGCAGGGTGTAACCCACCGTCGCCAGGGCCGCCATGATCACGCCGGCGGCCACGCCCAACACGCCCCGGCCCACGCGCATGCCGCTCCGCTCCCCGATGGCCGTCCGTCCGAGTCTCCGTCTTCGATCTTCAACCCTACCCAGAGTGGAGGAAGCGTGGGTATCCAGTGGATATCGATGAGACCGGCGAGGTGAGAGTGGCGGCATATGTCGCTGAGTCCTGTTAGCTTCAGGCGTCATGCGGGTGCTGCACACATCGGACTGGCACCTGGGCCGTTCGTTCCACCGGGAGAGCCTCCTGGCGGCCCAGGGGGTCTTCGTCGACCATCTGATCGAGACGGTCAGGGCCGAACGGGTCGAGGCGGTCGTCGTCTCGGGCGACGTCTACGACCGGGCGCTGCCGTCGGTCGACGCGGTCGACCTGTGCAACGAGGCGCTGCGGCGGCTGGTCGCCGAGGGCGTGCGGACCGTGCTGATCAGCGGCAACCACGACTCCGCGCGCCGCCTCGGCTTCGGGGCCGACCTGATCGACGCCTCGGGCGTGCACCTGCGCACCGACCCGGCCCGGGTCGGCACGCCCGTGCTCGTCGGCGACGTGGCGTTCTACGGCATCCCCTACCTGGAGCCCGAGCTGGTCCGCGGCCCCTGGGAGCTGCCCGAGCGCACCCACACCGCGGCGATCGGGCACGCCATGTCCCTCGTCCGGGCCGACCTCGCGCGCCGCGGCACCCGGTCGGTGGTGCTGGCCCACGCGTTCGTGACCGGGGGCCGG
This sequence comes from Planomonospora antibiotica, assembly GCF_014647955.1. Lineage (NCBI taxonomy): Bacteria > Bacillati > Actinomycetota > Actinomycetes > Streptosporangiales > Streptosporangiaceae > Planomonospora > Planomonospora antibiotica. Next base: position 97,659 of record NZ_BMQE01000005.1, read on the forward strand.
GCCAGCGACAGCGAGCGCGACATCAGCGTCGGCGGCGTCGCGCACGTCCCGGTCTCGGCCTTCGAGGGCGTCGACTACACGGCCCTCGGCCACCTGCACGGCCGCCAGCGGATGAGCGAGACCGTGCGCTACTCCGGTTCCCCGATCGCCTACTCCTTCTCCGAAATCGGTCAGGTCAAGGGCTCCTGGCTGGTGGACATCGGCCCGGACGGGTTCGCCGGCGCCGAGTTCGCCGAGGCGCCGGTGCCCCGCAGGCTCGGCCGCCTCGAAGGCCGCCTCGACGACCTGCTCGCCTCGGACGCCCACGCCGACCACGAGGACCGCTGGCTCCAGGTGGTGCTGACCGACCCCGTCCGGCCGAAGGGCGCCATGGAGCGCCTGCGCACCCGCTTCCCGCACGCGCTCACGCTCTCCTTCGAGCCCGAGGGCGGGCAGCCGGAGAGCGATGCCCGGCCCCGGCTGGCCGGTCGCCCCGAGATCGAGGTGGTGCTCGACTTCGTCCGCGAGGTGCGCGGTGAGGCCGCCGACGACGAGGAGACCCGGCTGCTCCGGCAGGCCGTCGAGGAGTCCCGCGCCAAGGAGGCGATGGCGTAGATGCGCCCCCACCGTCTGCAGATAACCGCCTTCGGCTCGTTCCCGGGCGAGGAGGAGGTCGATTTCGACTCCCTGGCCGAGGCCGGGCTGTTCCTGATCCACGGCTCCACCGGCGCGGGCAAGACCACCGTGCTGGACGCGCTCTGCTTCGCCCTGTACGGCCAGGTGCCCGGCCAGCGCAACAGCGCCCGCAGCCTGCGCTGCGACCACGCCCCGCCCGGTCGGGGCCCGCGCGTCGTCCTGGAGGTCACCATCCGGGGCCGCCGGCTGCGCGTCACCCGCTCGCCCGCCTGGCAGCGGCCCAAGCAGCGCGGCACCGGCACCACCCTGGAGCAGGCCAAGGTCCTGCTGGAGGAACTCGCGCCCTCGGGCGAGTGGACCGGCCTGACGACCCGGATGGACGAGGCGGGCGACCTCATCGGCGGCCTGCTCGGCATGAACCTGGCCCAGTTCTGCCAGGTCGCGATGTTGCCGCAGGGGGACTTCGCGCACTTCCTGCGCGCCGACGGCGAGGAGCGCCGCCGGGTCCTGGAGCGGCTCTTCTCGGTGAAGGTCTACGCCGCCGCCGAGTCCTGGCTCGCCGACCGGCGGACCGAGGCCTTCCGCGACCAGCAGGCCCTGCGCCGGGAGGTCGACTCCGTCGTCAACCGCGTCGAGGAGGCGGCGGGCCCCGGCCTCCTGACCGCCCTCGCCGCGCCTGCGGCCTGCGCGGCGTCCCCGGAGCCGGAGGCGGAGGCCCTGACGGCGCTGCCGGGGGTGGAGGCGGACGCCCCGGCGGCGCTCCCGGAGCCGGAGGCCGGGGTCCTCGCGGTGCTTCCGGGGATGGAGGTTCCGGAACCCGCGGCTGCTCCGGAGCCGGCGGTCGCTGCGGAGCACACCGCGGAGGCGCGGGACGTGGCCGCCTGGATGGAGGACGATCCGCTGGGCTGGGCCGGGGCGCTGGCCGGCCTCGCGGAGGGGGCGGCCGCGCGGGCGGCCGCCGAATGCGCCCGGAGCGAGAAGGCGGCGCTGGAGGCACGCCGGCTGCTGGAGGACGGTGTCGCGCTCGCCGACCGGCGGCGGCGGCACGCCGAGGCCCTCACCCGGAGCCGGGCGCTGCAGGAGAGCGCCGAGGAACGGGCCGACCTGGAGGCCATCCTGGCCGAGGCGGCCAGGGCCGACCGGGTGCTCCCGCTGATCCGGGAGGTCGAGCAGCGCACCGAGGCCGCCGCCAAGGCCCGCAGTCTGGCCGCCGACGCGCTCAACCGCGCCACCCCCCTCCTGGACCGGGACCTCCTGCACGGCGGGGCCCGGCCGGCGGGGCCCGGCCGGCTGACCGCGCTGGAGCGCGAGCGGCTGGACGAGATCACCCGGCTGGGGGAACTGCGCGCCGAGGAGCCGAGGCTGGCCGCGCTGCTCGAGGAGCGCGGCCGGGTGGAGGCGGAGGTCGCCCGCTTGAGCGGCGAGCAGACCGCCGCCGACACGCGGCTGGCGGTCCTCCCCGGCCTGCGTGCCGAGGTGGAGGCCCGTCTCACCGCCGCCCGCCTCGCCGAGGCCCGGCTGCCCGCCGCCGAGGAGGCCGGAGAGGCCGCCGCCCGGCTCGCGGAGCTGGAGACGGACCTCGCCCGGCTCGACGCCCGGCTGCACGACCTGGCCGGGAAGGAGGCCGCGCTCGCCGAGGCCCGGCAGGGGCTGCCCGCCGCGCTGAGCGAGGCCGCCGCCCGGCTGGCCGCCGTGCGGGCCGAGGCCGCCGGGATCCCCGCGGCCCGGGCGGCGGTCGCGGCCGCCGCCGCCGTGCTGGACGCCGTCCGGCGGCGCGACGGCCTGACGGTCCGGCTGGAGGAGGCCCGCCGGGCCCGCAGCGAGGCCGTCGACCGCGCCCAGGAGTCCCGCGACCGGCTCCAGGAGATCCGCCAGTCCCGGATCGACGGGATGGCGGCCGAGCTCGCCGCCCGGCTCGTCCCCGGCGACCCCTGCGCGGTCTGCGGCTCGCCCGACCACCCCGCCCCGGCCGCCCCCGCCGACGCGGCGCCCACGCCGGACGACGAGCGCGCGGCCGAGAGCGCCTATGAGGCGGCGCTGAGACTGCGGCAGGACGCCGAGAACGAGGTCGCCGACCTCACCTCCCGGCTGGACGAGACCCTCGCCGCCGCCGGCGGCCTCACCGCCGGGCAGGCCGGGGAGTCGCTCGCCGCGGCGGAGCGGGAGCACGCCGCCCTGGCCGGGGCCGCCGCGGGCGAACCGCGGCTGGCCGCCGAGGTGGACCGCATCACGGCCGAACTCGAGGACGTGCGGGCGCAGGCGGAGGAGATCACCGGCCTGCTGGCCGAGACCCGGGCCCGGCGGGAGAGCGCCGTGACCGAGCAGGCCCTGCTGTCCCCCCGTCTCCGCGCGGACCGGCACGGGACCGGAGACGCGCGCGAGGACGGGACCGCCGGCGAGGCGGAGGAGGTCGACGCCGGGAGCGCAGACGATACCGAGGACGCCGGCACCGGGAGCGCGGCCGGGGACGGCGCCGCCGGGCCGGTCGCCGGAGGGGAGGGCCCCGCGTCCTCTGCGGGCCGGGCGGCGCAGGCGCTCCGCCGGGCGGAGCGGACCCTGCGGGAGCTCCGGGAGTCCGCCCGGGCCGTGCCCGGCCTGGAAGCCGAGGCGGCAGGGCTGGCCGCCGAACTGGAAGGGCTGCGGGAGCGGTCGAGGGGACTGGCGGTGGCGCTGTCGGCCTGCCGTACGAACCTGGAGCGGATCACCGCGGACGCCGGCCTGCTGACCGCGCGCCTGGACGCGGCCCGGGGCGGGGACCTGACGCTGGCCGCCCGGCTGGAGCGGCTGGCCGACGAGGCCGGACTGCTCCGGGAGGCCGTGGAGGCCACCCGGCGGGAGCGGGACGCCGAGGACGAGCTGGAGGCGGCCCGGGCACGGGCCGCGGCCGGGGCCGCCGAGGCGGGCTTCGCCGGGATCGAGGACGCCCGGGCCGCGGTCCGTCCCGCGGCCGAGCAGGAGGAGAAGGCCGAGCGGCTCCGCGCGCTCGACCGGGAGCGTGCGGCCGTCGACGCCCAGCTCGCCGATCCGGAGCTGATCGCCGCGGCGGCCGAGCCCGAACCCGACCTGGCCGGGCTGAAATCCGGCCGGGACGCGGCCGACACCGTGCACGCCGCCCTGCTGTCGGCCTCGGACCGGGCCCGTCTCCGCCGCGACCGGCTGGCCGCGCTCCGCACCGAGCTGGCCGAGTGCCTGGACCGGTGGCGGCCCGCCGCCGAACGGCACCGCATCGCCGAGAGCCTCGCCGCGCTGGCCAGCGGGAACTCCGCCGACAACCAGTGGAGCATGCGGTTGTCGGCCTACGTCCTGGGCGAGCGGCTCCGCCAGGTGGTCGCCTCGGCCAACGAGCGCCTGGACCACATGTCGGGCGGGCGCTACCTCCTCCAGCACGACCTGCGCCGCGCGGCAGGGGACCGGAGCCGGTCGGGCGGCGGGCTCGGCCTGCGGATCCTGGACGGCTGGACCGGGGTGGACCGCGATCCCGCCACCCTGTCCGGCGGGGAGAGCTTCATCACCTCGCTGGCGCTGGCCCTCGGCCTGGCCGACGTGGTCACCGCCGAGGCCGGGGGAGTGGAGCTCGGCACGCTCTTCGTCGACGAGGGTTTCGGCACCCTCGACGAGGACACCCTCGACGGCGTCCTGGACATCCTGGACGGCCTGCGCGACGGAGGCCGGGCCGTCGGCATCGTCAGCCACGTCGGCGAGCTGCGCACCCGCATCCCGGCCCGCCTGCACGTCCGCAAGGAGCGCCACGGCTCGACGATCCGCCAGTAGCGGACCGGCGGGCGGGGCCCGGAGCCGCGCCGGTGGATCCCGGTGGAGGCCCGGGCCCCGCCCGCCGCGCCGCTGAGGGCGTCCGGCGGGCCCGCCGAGTCACTCCACCGGGACCGGGGGACGGCTGACGGACGACATCAGCGCCCGGACCCGCTCGGCGTGCCGGTCATGGCCGATGACCACCGGCGGCTCGTTGTACGGCATGGCGTCGGAGGAACGGCGCAGCTTGACGTACTGCCCGCAGGCGTCCACCGCGTAGGGCTCCATGTCGTCCTGGAGCGCGCCGATCACCGTGATCCCGTAGGTCTCGCCGATCCGCCGGAACAGCGCCACGGCCTCGCGCCGGTGCTCCTTGCCGAGGTTGCGGCCCAGTTCGTCCAGGACCAGGCAGAGGTGCCCGCCGCCGGAGGAGGCGATCGCCGCCGCGCAGACCAGCTTCACGGCCTTCTCGTCCATCAGCGCGGTGTTGGCCCTGCGGTTGTACGGCACGAAGGACTGCCCCTCGCCCCGGCGCCACTTGGGCGTCACCCGCCAGGCCCAGCGCTGCTCGGGGTCCGCGGGCGCGGGCGGCACCGGGAACTCCAGGGTCGCGCCGTATCCGCCGTAGGCGGTGTCCAGCTTGTCGAACTCCTCGACCACCCGGGTCAGCCGCGCCCTGATCGCCGCGGTCAGCGCCGCCCGGTGCACGGCGGTGGACTGGGCCGCCTCCTCGGCGCCCTTGGCGGCGGCGGCCAGGTCGCGCTGCCGGGTGGCGACCTGGGCCTCGATCTGGCGGCGCTGGTGCCGTTCGTACTCCTCCTGGCCGCGCAGGTAGGACGCGAGCGCCGCGCACACGCCGGGGAAGGTCGCCTGCTCCCGCGCCGTCCGGCCTGCGCCGGGCTCGGTCCGCTGCCGGATCAGGAACCGCAGTTCCTCCGGCATCTCGGCGTCCTCGCCGGGGAAGGTGTCGCGCAGCGCCTCGTCCAGGCCGCGCTCGGCGGTCCGCCACCACTCCTCGGCGGTCAGCGGGCGCTCGGCCTCGGGCAGCTCCCGCAGCCACTCGCGGGCCTGCTCGGCGGTGCCGCCCCACTCGCGGGTCAGCGCCTCCAGGCCGAGCGCCTCGCGCTCCGCCTCGACCGAGGCCGCCTGCGCCGCCGCCCGGGCCCGCTCGGCCTCGTGCCGGGCCCGCAGGCCCTCCAGCCGCTCGATCTCCATGTTCCTGGTCCGGGAGCGGAAGTCCAGCGCGCCCGCCCGCCGTTCGGCCTCCGCCACCGCCGGGGAGACCTCGGCCAGCGCCCCGGCCAGCTCGGTCAGCCGGACCCGCCGTTCGGCCAGCCGGCGCTCGACGTCGGCCAGCTGCACGGCGGCCCGGGCGCCCTCCAGCCGCCGCCCGGCCTCGGCCACCGCCTCCTCGGCGGCCCGTACGGTCCCGGCCGCCTCCTCCTGCAGGTCGCGTGCCCGGTGCAGGCGCTGCTCGGCGGCCTTGATCCGGGTCTCCCGGCCGGTGGCCACCGCCTCGAAGGCCCCCACCACGGTGACGCCCGCCGCGCTGACCAGCACCGAACCGGGCAGCGCGGACAGGGCCCGCGCCGCCGCCTCCAGGTCGGCGGCGTCGACGACGACCGCGTGCTCCTGCGGCCAGCCCCGGGCGCCGGTGACGGCGGCCGGGACCGCCCCGCCCGGCGGCACGGCGGTCCCGCTCCCCGGCGCGGCGCGCCCGTCCCCGGCCGGAACGGCTCCCCCGGGAGCACCGCCCACCGGGAGCCCTCCCGCCGGTCCGCCGTCCCGGGCGTGCTCGGCCACGTCGACCGCGTCGAGCAGGCCGGTCGCGCCCACGCCCGCCTCGGCGAGCGCCCTGAGCTGGGCGGCGGCCGGACCGCTCTCGGCGTCGTCCAGCGCGGCCCCGGCGTCCGCGACCTCGCGGTCGGCCACGCCGAGCGCCTTCAGCGCCTCACTCAGCCGGGCTCGGGCCCGGGCCAGCTCGTCCTCCGCGGCGGGCACGTCCCGGCCGTCGGCCAGCCGCCGCCGCTCCTCCAGGCCGGGGATCCGGCCGCGCAGCTCGTCCGCCGCGCTCTCCGCCACCGCACGGTCGGCGTCGAGCCGGGCCGCGCGGGCCTGCAGGGCGGCCAGCTCCGCCCGGGCCTCGGCCAGGCTCCGGTCCAGCGTGTCGTCCTTCAGCGTGGCGATCTCCGCGCGGACCGCCTCGATCTCCTCGGCCGCCCGCTCACCCGACCGGCGCAGCTCCTCCAGGTCGGCGGCGAGCGCCTCGTCCCGCAGCACCGCGTCACCGAGCCTGCGCGCCTGCCGTCCCCGCCAGCAGCGCAGCGCGTCCGCCAGCCGTACCCGGGCGCGGTCGCGCCGGTCGAAGGTCTCCAGCAGGGTCCGGGACTCGTCCTCGAACTCCTTGAGCATCTCCACGGCCCGCGCCGCCCGCACCCGCTTGGCGTGCTCGTCGCGGCGGGCCTCCCGCTCCTGGTCGAGCTCGGCGTCGAGTCCGGTCAGCGCGGCGATGGCCTCGAAGACCCGCTCGGGGGAGATCTCGTTGAGCGGTTGGGAGAGCAGGTTCGTGGCGACCTTGCTCCGCACCGAGGTGGACAGGAACGACACGCACCGCACGCGGTCGCCGTACAGGAACCTCGTCAGGTCGCGCGCGACCACGTCCCGCCGTCCCGCCGAACGCGGCAGGCCCGCCCAGATCTCGTCGGCCCGGACGACCCGCTCGGCCTCCGAGGCGGCGGCGGCCATCCGCACCCCCCGCGTCCACCGGACCTCCAGGTGCGGCGCCTCCTGGTTGACCCGCAGCCACACGGTCACCGCCTCGGGCAGCCCGGCCTCCGGGACGCGGGGGTGGTCGAAGACGCCCACGATGTAGCCGTGACCGGCGCTCGCCCACGTCCGCCCGCCGCCGCCGGCCGCGAGCTCGGCGTTGAACAGCAGCTCCGCGACCGACTTGGCGCCGGAGGCGAAACGCCACTGCTCGTCGCCGAGCAGGGCTGTGATCATCGCGATGAACGAGGACTTGCCCGCCCCGTTGGAGTCCTTCGGACCGGCCCCGGCGACCACGACGAGCGTGCCGGGAACGATCGGCACGGGGTGCGTGGACAGGCGGGAGATGTTGACCGCCTGCACGGCGATCAGCACCCGGTCGCCGACCACGTCGTGGCTCGGCTCGCCCGCCCGGACCTCCACCGGCACCAGGCTCGCCTGGCTCCCGGGTGAGTCCTTCGCCGTACGGCTCGACTGCTCGGCCAACCTCGTCGTTCCTTCCGTGTTCTGCTCTGGTGCGCCCGGCTGCTACCGGCGCCGGGCCCGTACGGCCGCCGCCAGCGGGGTGTGCGGCCCCGCGGCGAGGATCAGCTCCTCCTGCAGGCGCCGCCTGGCCGCCGGGGTCAGCCGGTGGAACTGCGGGCCCGGCACGTAGCCGCCCGCCTCCTCGCCCGACTTCACCTGGGTGACCAGCCCCGCGTGGCGCAGGGTCCGCAGCGCGGCCTCCAGCTCGCCGATGGGCAGCAGGGTGTGCCGCCGCAGCTCCTCCGCCTGGGCGGGGAAAGGCGACAGCCAGCTGTCGGCGGGCAGCAGGCCCTCGGCGCGGGGGATCGCCACCGAGTGGACCAGGACCAGCACCAGGACGGCCCGCTCGGCCTCGCCCAGGGCGGTGCCCGCCTCGGCCGCCGCGTCGTCGGCGTATCCGGAGGTCCACGTCTCCCGGCCGGAGACCAGGACCCTGCCCCGGCGCCGGAGCATCTCCGCCAGCACGCGGCGGAGCACCGGGTCGCGCAGCGCGGGGAACCGGGCCTCGTGCACCGGCTCGGCCGCGTGCTCCACCGCCATGAACGCGGCGACGACCTCCGCTCGGCGGCGCTCGTCGAACGGGGCGAGCAGGTCGTCGTCCGCGCCCTCGGGGAGGTCGAGGCTCGCGGCCGCGTCGTGGCCGGTCTCCCCGGCCACGGGCAGCACGGCCGGGACGCCCTCCTCGCCCGGGCCGGGCAGGCGCCGCACCAGCTCGCGCAGCTGCGCGTGGGAGGCGGCGGGCCAGGAGGCGCACCGGGGGCCGAGCCGTACGGCGCCGTCGGCCACCACCAGCCAGGCCGAGTCGTGCAGGCGGCGCAGGGCGCCGACGGCCCAGTTGCGCATGAGGTCGTCGGAGCGGCCGATCAGCGCCCGGTAGGCCGCCAGCACGTCGTCGACGGGCGCGGGGGTCCCCGGCCACGGGTCGGCGGTCAGGTCGCTCCAGCAGCACTTCAGGGCGGCGGCCAGCACCCGCCGGGTCTCCCCGGACCGTTCCACGGCCACCGGCGGGACCTGGTATTCGGCCAGGAGCGAGGGGGTCGTCCCGTCCGGCCAGGCGGGCAACGCCATACCGGTGCCGTCGCCGTGGCCCAGCCGCACCATGCCCGGAGGCGCGGCCTCGCCGGGGCCCAGGGGGAGAGGGCCGGTGGACCTGGCCCGGACGTGCGCGAGCGCCGCCGTCCCGGCGGCCTTCGTCCCGGCGGCCTTCGCGGCCCCGGAGATCTCGGCCGTCTCGATGGCCGCGGTGACGCCGGCGACCGCGTCGGATCCGGACGGTGAGACGGGAACAGCGGCCACGGCGGCGCCGGGCGCGCCGATGCCGTCAGGCGTCACGGCCGGTCCTCTCCAGCAGTCCGTGGGAGAGCCAGGCGGGCTCGGCTCCGGGCTCGGCGGACAGGCCGTCGGACCAGCGCAGGCGGTAGGGCGATTCGGGACGCAGATCGGCGGCGACGAGGTCGGCGAGCAGGCGGCGGACCGAGACCCACTCGCCGTCGGCGGTGAGCAGCTCCTCCAGCCGGGCCGAGGAGCGCCCGCCGAGCGCGGTCTCGGCGACCGAGGCCAGGCGGTCGAGTCCGTCGGCGCCGGGCTCGTAGGAGTCCGCCGGACCGGGGTCGGGCAGCGCGGGGCGCGGAGGGGCGGGCTGGACGGGTGCGGGACGGGGGCTCTCGTCGACCGCGCGGACGATCGCCGCCGGATCGTGCCACGGGGCGGGGGCGTCGAAGACGAAGCCGTCGAGCACCGCGGCCAGGCGCTCCTTGTCCGCCGTCTGGGCGAACGTCCGCCAGGTCTCGGCGGGCAGCAGCGTGAGGTTCCTCGTCGTGCCCGCGGAGTCGGCGAGCCGCCCGGCGGCGCGGCGGGAGGCGTCGCTGTAGGAGTAGATGGCCGCGCGCAGCTCGGTGCAGGTGCGGTCCAGGTCGGGCCAGCGGGTCAGGATCGTGGCGTGCAGGCTCTGCGCGCGCTGGGCGATCTCCTCGGTGCCCCAGAGCGTGGGCGCCTGCTCCCGGAGCTCCTCGATGGTGCCCCCGGTCAAGGTGATCAGCTCCAGGGCCCAGAGCCGGAAGGCCCGCGCCAGGTTCTGCGCGCTGACGCGCGCCTCCTCCATCGTCGTGCGCGGGTCGGTGACGTTGAGGTCCTCCAGCGCGAGGAGCCGGTGCACCTCGGACTGGCCGCCGTCGTGGAGCATGCGCCGGATGAACATCAGGCCCACCATGCTGGTGAACGACGCCCGGTAGCGGAGCTGGTGGGGCTTGGGGAAGACCTCGCGGACCGCGCCGAGGCCCTTGAGCACCCGCAGGCGGTTCTCGAACATCTCCAGCGGATGGGCCCGGCAGGCGTGCCGCATCTGCTCGTGGGTCAGCCACTCCTCCCCGGCCTCGGCGAACGCCGTGAACAAGGTCTCGGCGATGTCGACGAGAACGGGATCGTCCACCACCGCGCCGCTGTCGCGCGCGAGCGCGGCGAACATCCGGCGGTAGGTCGTGAGCACGGCCTCCTCGCTGAGGGCCGAGTCCAGGGTGATCTCGTGGTTCGTCTCTGGCACGCGCCCTACCGTAAGGCTTGCGCCCGACAATCCCGTCCTCCGTGTTCTCCGGACCCCTGCGAACCCCTATAAAACAGGACATTGTGCCTGATGGGACGGGGTGATGGCCGGAACCGGCCAGCGTCCGCCGTTCCTTCAGGTTAAATCCGGGTAACGCGGTAGTCGGCCGGTTCCACTGGGTAGCGCCGGGATCCGGGAGACGGATCGTGTGTCACCGTGAGAGGGAGACTGCGTGTGATAAATGTCCTGATAGCTGAGGACATGCACCTCGTTCGGGGGGCGATGGTCGCCCTGCTCTCGACGGAGGAGGACATCGAGGTCGTGGGGGAGGCGGGGCACGGCGACGAGGTGGTGGAGGCGTGCCTGCGCCACCGCCCCGACGTCGCGCTGATCGACATCGGCCTGCCCGGCACCGACGGCATCACCGCCGCGGCGGAGCTGCGGCGCGCCCTCCCCGGCTGCCGCACGGTCATCCTCACCGGCCTCGCGACGCCGGCCGCGCTGCGCAGGGCGCTGGACGCCGGGGCGCGCGGCTTCGTCGTCAAGGACACCCCCGCCGGCGAGCTCGCCGAGTGCGTGCGCCGGGTCGCGCACGGCGAGCAGGTCGTCGACCCCGACCTGGCCGTCGCCGCGCTCAGCGCCAGGGAGAACCCGCTGACCTGCCGGGAGCTGGAGGTCCTGAAGGTGGCCGCCGAGGGGGCCCCGGTCGAGGAGATCGCCGACCGGCTCTACCTGTCCGGGGGCACCGTCCGCAACTACCTGTCGCGGATCCTGTCGAAAGTCGGCGCGAGGACCCGCGTGGAGGCGATCAGGATCGCCAAGCAGGACGGCTGGCTCTGGCCGGACGACCTCAGCGAGGTCGGGCTGGTCCGCCACCGCTCGCGCGTCTGACCCCGCCCCGCCCCCGCTCGCGTACCAGGGCCCCGTCCCCGCCCGCCGCGGCCGTCCGCGCGTCCCGGCCCCCGTCGCCGTTCGGGCGGCGGGGGTCCGCGGCCGTCTGCGCGTGGCCCCCGTCACTGTCCGGGCGGCGGGGCCTCCAGCCCTGTGTGCGCCGCCAGGAAGGCCAGCAGGTCCGCCGCCAGCCAGGCCGCCCGCCCGGCGGCCCGGGCGCCGTGCCCGACGCCCTCCTCGTGGCGGAGCAGGACCGGCCGGTCGCCCGACGTGGCGTGCTGCAGCGCCGCGCACATCTTCCGCGCGTGCATGGGGTCCACCCGGGAGTCGCCGCCGAACGAGGCCAGCAGCGTCGCCGGGTAGTCCACGCCCTCGCGGACCCGGTGGTACGGCGAGTAGCCCAGCAGATGGGCCAGTTGCCCCGGGTCCTCCGCGGAGCCGTACTCCCCCCGCCAGGACGGGCCCAGGCCGGAGAGCTCGTAGCGGACCATGTCGAGCAGCGGGGCCGAGCAGGCGGCGGCGGCGAACAGCTCGGGCCGCTGGGTGATCGCGGCCCCGGCCAGCAGCCCGCCGTTGGACTCGCCGCAGGCGGCCAGCATCCCGGCCGTGGTCCAGCCGTCGGTGATCAGCCGCTCCGCGGCGGCCGTGAAGTCGTCGATGGAGTTCTGCTTGCGCTCCAGCATGCCGTCGCGGTGCCAGGCGGCCCCCTCCTCGCCGCCGCCGCGCACCTGGGCGAGCGCGAAGACGCCTCCGGCCTCCACCCACGGCAGGATGTAGGCGGAGTAGGAAGGGGTCAGCGGGATCCCGAACCCGCCGTAGCCGTACAGGATCGCCGGGCGGGGCCCGGTCCCGGGCCGGGCGAGCACGACCATCCGCACCGGCGTGCCGTCGGCCGAGGCGTAGACGATCTGGCGGGACTCCAGCTCGGGCGCGTCGACGGCGCCGGGCGCGGCGGCCCAGAGCGAGGTCCGCCCGGTGCGCGCGTCGTAGCGGTGCACGCTGCCCGGAGTGACGCCGTCGGTGTAGGAGAACCACACCTCGCAGCCGCCCTCGGGGCGCGCGGACATCCGGCCCGCGGTGCCGAGCCCGGGCAGCGGGACCCCTCCCACCCGCTCGCCGGTGGCCGGGTCGTGCACCCCGATCTCGCTGATCGCGTGCCGGGTCCGGCCGACGAGGAGCACCGGGCGGCCGGGACCGTCGAGGACCGCGAAGTCGGAGATCACCGCCTCGGGGTCGGGGCCGACCAGTTCCCGCCAGCCCTCGGGGCCGGGGTCGGCCGGATCGGCGACGCACAGCCAGCCCGTGGGCGCGTCCAGCGTGGTGAGCAGGTACAGCCGGCCGTCGCGGCCCACGGCGGGCACCGTGACCGCGTCCGCGCCCTCCTGCACCACCCGAAGGCCGGGCCGCTCGGGCGGGGACGCGGCCAGGTCGGCCAGCCAGACGTCGTTGCCGGCCCCGGCCGGAGCCGAGACCGTCAGCCAGCGGCCGTCGTGGCTGGAGCCCAGGCCGTAGGACCGCTCCTCGGCGCAGACCACGACGTCGTCGGCGGCGGGCGTGCCGAGCCGGTGCAGGCACACCCGCCGGTCGCGGACGTAGAAGAACGCCTTGCCGTCCGGGAGCCAGGCCACCGGGGCGTAGCGGCAGCGGTCGATCGGGCCGTCCACGGTCCGCCGGGTGCCGACCTCCATGACCCGCAGCTCCGACCGCTCGTCCCCGCCCCGCGACAGCTGATAGGCCAGCAGCCGGCCGGTGAGGTCGGGCTGCCACCGGTCCAGGACGGTCAGCCCGGAGGGGTCGATCGCGCCCGGGTCGACCAGCGCCTCCTCCGACCCGTCCGGGCCGGCGGTGTACAGGACCGGGTGCTCCCGCCCGGCCTCGTGACGCAGGAAGAAGCGGCGTTCCCCGCGCCACAGCGGCGGCGTGACCGTTCCGGCGGAACAGAGCTCGGCCACCCGGGCGTGCCAGCGGTCGCGGCCGGGCAGCGCGGCGGCGTGCGCCCGCCACAGGTCCTCCTGGGCGGCCGACCAGCTGCGGGTCCGCGGGCTCGCCGGGTCCTCCAGCCACCGGTACGGGTCCGGTACGGCGTGCCCGTGGAGGAGGTCGGTGACCGGCTGCCGCTCGGCGGGGGGATAGATCATCTGATCGGCTCCTGGACGTCCGGGGTGAGGTCAGGCCGCGTGCCCGGAGGGCGCGTCCGGCCGGGTGCCGGGCGGCGCCTCCGCGGAGGCGGTCCGTGGGTCCCACCGGCCGACCAGGCCGGCGTAGAGGGGGGACGAGGCGAGCAGTTCCGCGTGCGTCCCCAGCCGCACGCGCGTGCCGTCCATGACGAGGACGCGCCGGGCGCGCAGGGCGGAGGCCGGCCGGTGGGCGATGACGAGGAGCGTGCCGCCGCGGCGGGTGAACGCCTCCTCCGCGCGGGCCTCGGCCGCCGGATCGAGGTGGCAGGTCGCCTCGTCGAGGACGATCAGGCGGGCCGGGGTCAGGTAGGCCCGGGCCAGCGCGACCAGCTGGCGCTCACCGGGGGAGAGCAGCGCGGGGCGGATCTCGGCGCGGTAGCCGCCCAGCCGCTCCACCAGCCCGGTCAGGCCGACCGCGGCCACCGCCTCGTCCACCTCCCCGGCGCCGGCCCGCGCGAGGTAGGTCAGGTTCTCCATGAGGGATCCCCGGAAGACGTACGCCTCCTGCGGGATGAGCACCCGCTCGGCCGGGTCGAGGCGGTCGGCGGGCACGCCTCCGACCAGGACCTCGCCCGCGTCCGGCCGGAGCACGCCCGCGATGAGCCCGGCCAGCGTGGACTTGCCGATGCCGCTGGGCCCGACCACGGCGAGGTGGTCCCCCTCGGGGACGGACAGGTCGAGACCGGCGATCACCGGTTCGGCGTGCGGCCCGTAGGCGAACGTCACGCCGCGCAGCTCGGCGCCCCCGTCCGCGGCCGGCAGCCGGTCCCCCGCCGCGCGCGGCCGGTCCGCGCCGGTGCGCGCCGACTCCTCGATGCGGTCGAGGGAGACCCACAACCGGACCCCGCTGACGCCCAGGCCCTCCACGAGGTTGTCCAGGGCCGGGGCCAGCGACTGCGTGACGTAGGCCAGGGCGCCCAGGATCACGCCGGCGCCGGCCCCCTCCGACAGCAGCCACGGGGTGCCGGCCAGCACCAGCACGGCCGGGGACCACCCTCCCACCGCCAGCGAGAGCGTGCGGACGGCGGTCACCCGGGCGAGCGCACGCCCGGCTTCGGCCTGCTCCGTCACCCGGCGCCCCACCGCGGCGGCCGCCCGCTCCTCCGCCGCGCAGGCCGCGATGTCGCGCAGGCCGCCGGCCACGGCCGTGACCGACTCCGCCGTCCGCTCGTCGGCCAGCAGGAACGCCCGCTGCCGCCGGGCCAGGACCGGAAGCGAGAGCAGGAAGAGGCCGAGACCGGCGGCGAAGGGCGGCAGCACCAGCACCAGCACCTGCGGGATCAGCGTCATCAGCCCGAGCAGCACGCTCACCGCGGTGAACACGAAGGACCTGACGACCGTGACGACCGAGGCGAGGGCGTCGCGGGCCAGCTCGACCTGGAGGTTCGAGCGGGCCACCGCAGAGGCCTCCGTGCCCGGTCCCGGAGCGGCAGACCGCTCCAGCGCGCCCTCGACGACGTGGCTGAGCAGATCCTCCCGGAACGGCTCCACAATGGCGGCGACGGCCAGTACGACCCGCTGCGCGCCGACCGCGGCGACCAGCCAGGCACCGCCGAGGACCGCCAGCCAGGCCAGGCCGGTCGCCGGCCTGCCCGCGGCGAAGCCGTCGTCGATCGCCCGCGCGACGGCCAGGCCGATGACGAGCGCGGGCGCACTCTCCAGCACGGACCACAGGCCGAGCCGGACCAGTACGCGCGGATCCCGGCGGAGCGCCCGCAGAACCGGCCGCTTCACGGTGTGCCCGCCGGCTCCGCGGCGCCCGCCCGGCGCGGGCGGGGCCCAGGTCCGTCCGGCCCGGTCGGCCGCACCTCGAAGACGGCCCGGTAGCCGGGATCGTCCCAGAGCACCCGGTGCCGGTCGTAGCCGCGGACCCGGCCGCCCTCCAGCCAGATCACCCGGTCGGCCGCCGCCGCGGTCGCGACCCGGTGGGTCACGATCAGCCGGGTACGGCCAGCCAGCTCACCGGCGAGCGTCTCGCTCACCCGGCGCTCGGTCAGGGTGTCCAGGCTGGAGGTGGCGTCGTCCAGGACGAGCAGGCGCCGGCCGTGCGCGAAGGCGCGGGCCAGGCCGAGCCGCTGCCGCTCCCCGCCGGACATCGGCGCGTCGGCGAGCGGAGTGCCGTATCCCGAGGGGAGCCTCCTGACGAAGGCGTCGGCGCACGCGGCGTGGGCGGCCGCCCGCAGTGCCTCCAGCCGCTCCGGGGTGGGCGGGGCGTCCGGCGCCGCGGGACCCGCTCCGGGACCGGGCTCCCGCAGGCCGAGGCCGATGGCGTCGGCGACGGTCTCGCCGATCAGGACAGGGCGTTCGAAGGCGTAGCCGACGGCTCCGCCCAGCGCCTCCCGGGACAGGTCGGGCAGCTCGACGCCGTCGAGGAGCACCGCGCCGCCGGAGGGGTCGGCCAGGCGGCCCGCGAGGGCCGCGAGGACCGACTTGCCCGCACCCGAGCGGCCGACCACGGCCACCGAGCACCCTCCCGGGACCAGCAGGTCGACGCCGGACAGGCCGTCGGCGGTGACGCCTCTCAGCTCCAGGGTGCCGGGGCCGGGAGGCAGGGAGCGGCGGCCGTAGGCCCTGCGCGGCTCGGCGAGCAGCTCGCCGAGCCGCCCCGCGGCGGCGCGGGCCCGGGCCAGGCGGCCCACGTAGCCCAGCGCCGAACCGAGCCCGGCGCCGAGGACGACGTAGCGGGCGGCCGAATACAGCTCCCCCGCGGTGAGGTCGCCCGCGGCGAGGCGGAATCCCCCCACCCCGAGCACCGCCACCTCCAGCAGCGGCACCACGACACCGGCCTGCACGCCCGCGCGGGCGTTGGTCCGCCACATCTCCATGGCGTGCGCGCGCAGCCGGGGGAGCGGGGCCAGCACCCGGGCCTTCTCCTCTGCGTGGGTCCCGGCGGCGGCGATGGTGCGCGCCCCGGCCAGGGCGTCGATCAGCCGGGCCGCGATGTCGCCCTGCGCCTCCTGGTAGCCGCCGGCGAGGGTGGTGCTCACCCTGAGGAAGGCCCGGAGCACGAGCACGATGGCGACGAGGCCGGCGGCGAGGGTCAGCGTCAGCCAGGGATCGATGAGGGTGAGCGCCACCAGGCCTCCCGCGGTGGGGATGACCAGCGCCGCCCCGGTGACGAGGGTCTCCGGCGCGCGGCCCGCCTCTTCGGCGTTGACCCCCGCCCGGGTGACCAGCTCCCCCTCGGAGAAGCGCCGGTTCAGCGCGGGGCCGGCGCCGAGCACGTGCCGCACGGTCAGGTGGCGCAGCCACTCCGAGGCCCGGGTGCTGCAGGCTCCGGTCGCCCACACCCCGAGGGCGTCGCACGCCACGGCCGCGACCACGATCGCGGCGCAGGCGCCCAGCCACGTCCCGCGGGAGGGAGCGGCCGAGACGAGGGCGTCGACCGTCCGGCCCAGGACGAACGGGAGCGCCAGCTGCGCGAGGGCACCGGTCACGGCGGTGACGGCCAGGACGCCGAGCCACGGGCCGCTGCGCCGTACGATCCGGGCGACCAGCCGATCCGACGACCGCACCCGTCCCTCCTCTCCCGGTGCCGTCCGCAAAGGAAATGCCCGGGACGGCCTCCGAAAGGCCGTCCCGGACACGCGTGCCGCTAGTGGCAGAGCGCGACGCTGAGGTTGCTGGGCTTGCCGGAGTTGCAGGTCAGCGCGGTCAGGGTGCTGCCGCCGCCGCCACCGCCGCCGGTGGGGGCCTCGAGGGACTGCAGGTCGAGAAGGACCATGGGATTACTCCAGTTCTGTGTTCGGGGGATGGGTGTCGAACCGGGACTAGTGGCAGAGCGCGACGCTGAGGTTGCTGGGCTTGCCGGAGTTGCAGGTCAGCGCGGTCAGGGTGCTGCCGCCGCCGTGGCCGCCGCCGGTGGGGGCCTCGAGGGACTGCAGGTCGAGAAGGACCATGGGATTACTCCAGTTCTGTGTTCGGGGGATGGGTGTCGAACCGGGACTAGTGGCAGAGCGCGACGCTGAGGTTGCTGGGCTTGCCGGAGTTGCAGGTCAGCACGGTCAGGCTGCTGCCGCCGCCGCCGTGGCCGCCGCCGCTGGGGGCTTCCAGGGACTGCAGGTCGAGAAGTACCATTCGTTCACACCTCCTTCGGTGACTCGCCGGGGTGGGACCGCTCGGCGGGCTCGTGTGCAGGCGATGCCGTTGCCATGGCGCCTGCGCCGCCGGGCGGTTGGATGAAGGGGAGGAACACCGGGCGGTCGCTCAGCGCGGTGCTCATCGCGAACAGGACTCCGGCCGTGCCGGTCGCGAAGTCCATGGAGAGCCGGAGCAGCTGGTCGCCGGGGAAGGCCAGCCCGTCGCCGTGACTCAGCGCGTGCCAGGCCAGCCCCCGGATCTGCTCGGCCAGGTCGGTGCCGGGACCGTCGGGGAAGGGGCCCAGCCCTCCGCCGAGAGCCGCGATCATGCCGGCCCGGCCGGTGAACAGCCCGGGCTGCACGAAGAACCTGCCGCGGGTGACGAGCCGGCAGGCGTCGAGCGCGGCCGCGAACCCCTCGTCGTCGCGGTGGGCCAGATAACGGGCCAGGACCAGGCCTATGCCCACGGACCCCTCGTCGAGGTAGGGCAGGGTGCGCCAGCCCTGGTCGACCTGGAGCGTCCCGTCCTGGGTGGTCCTGCACCGCCGCAGGTCCTGGCGGAGCGCCACGGCGGCGTGCTCCAGCAGTGCGGTGTCGCCGGTGTGCTCGTAGGCGTGCAGGAAGAGCAGGGCGGAGCCGGCCGAGCCGTACATCAGGCCGGCGCGGGGGCCGGTCCCGCCGCTGAGCTCGGGCACGTCGTCGGGACCGCCGAGCCGGTCGGCGCAGATGCCGGCGGCGCGCAGCGCCGTGTCCGAGAGCGCGCGCTCACCGGTGGTCCGGGCGAGGTGGAAGAGGTTCAGGCCGATTCCGGCCAGGCCGCCGAACAGGCCGGTGTCGAGCAGCTCCCACTTCTCGCGCAGGCACCTGTCCACGATGTCCAGCGCGTCCTGGCGGTGGCCGAGCAGGTCCAGGACGTGCGCCACACCGTGCAGTCCGTCGTAGAAACCGACGCGCGCACCCCGCTCGAGGTCGCGCGCCCGGCGCCGCAGCCACTCCTCGTGCTCGGGGAGGCGTGCGGCCCCGGCGGCGTCCAGCGCGTAGAGCACGCCGGCGGCCCCGTGGGCGAAGGTGAGGCCGCCGCCGGGTTCGAACTGGGACGGGTCGCCGGGGAAGAGCCGGTCGTCGCGGTCGGGGGTGGCGCTCGCCAGGATGGCGCGGACCATCGCGTCCCGCACCTCCGGCCAGGCGTCGCGGCCCGGCCGGGGCGCCGGCAGCGCCGCCACCGGCTCCGCGCCCGTGATCGTCCGGACCGCGTCGTCGATCACCCCGGCCGGGACGGGGAAGGCCTCCTTGATCAGGCCCGCCAGCTGGGCGGCCTTGCCCCGGTCGAGCATCTGCATGATCATCAGCTGGGGGGCGAACAGCCCGATGCAGAGGCAGGCCAGGGCGTAGGCGTCCGTCTCGAGGCCGTGCCGGTCGCGGGGCGCGGCGAAGGCGGGGTGGCCGAGCGTGGCGCGTTCGCGGTTCTCGGCGAGGGTCGCGACCTCGTAGTCGATCAGGACCATGCGGCCCTCGGCGGTGACGAGGATGTTGTTCGGGTGCAGGTCGCCGAAGACCACCCCGCGCCCGTGCAGGGACTCGACGGCCGCGCGGACCTTGGGCAGCACGTCGAGCACCCAGGCGGTGTAGTCGGCGAGCTCGCGCGGGCCGCACGAGGCGCGGGTCAGCGGATACTTCTGCACGAGGAGCCGCTGCAGCGGGTTGCCGTCGACGAACTCCTGGACCAGGAAGTGGTGGTCGCCCAGTGTGAAGTAGTCGACGAGCGCGGGCACCGCGTCCAGCCCGGACAGCCGCTCCAGCATGTCCCGCTCGTGCGCCAGCCGGGTGACGGCGTCCCGGTCCATGGTGTCGAGCCCGGCGTACGGGCGCGCCTCCTTCAGCACCACCCGCCGGTCGGTCCGCGCGTCCCGGCCGAGGTAGACCCCGCCGCCGTTGGAGAACTGGATGACGCTCTCGATCTCGTACGGCAGGCCCGCGGTGGTGACCGCGTTGCGCGCGGCCAGGTGAGGTTCGAGGAAGGCCGGCAGAGTCACCCAGGAGGGGAGGCTGAAGGAGGGGCCGCGGACGTCCGGGACGAGGTTGCCGTCCCCGTCCTCGAGGGCCAGGACCAGCTCGCCGTTGCCTCCCGTGCAGTGGCGCGGGACGAAGCCTCCGTACCGTACGAAGAGCGGGCCCTCGCCGTACCGGAGATCGCTGAGGATGTAGGGCCCCCGCACCCCCCGCAGCAGGACGTCGAGCTCTTTCAGGGTGAGTTCGAGCTGGCTGTCGTCCAGCGGGTAGACCGTGACCAGCTTGCCGCTCGATCCGCGGGCGGCCGCCTTGGAGTTCAGCATCGTCATGACCGGCCGGCTGCGCAGGAACTTGAACGGGATGTCCCGCGGCACGCAGTAGTCCCACACCGCTTCCATGGCGCGCTCGGCGTCCTCCACGCACGCCGACACATGGATCTTCCATCCCTGCGGCGGCACCGTCCCCTCGGCCGGCGCGTAGTGCATCCACGTGTCGGTCGCCTGGTGAGACCAGCCGTCCGGGACCTCCCGGGACGCGAGGGGGAAATCGGGATGGCCGCCGCGGCTGCCGTCAAGAGTGTCGTAAAAGAGCGGATCCGCGAGGCAGTAAAGCTCGTACTGGTCATTCACGGGGATCTCCTTGCTGGCTTCCAAAGAGAGAATCCCGGACGTACACGGCTATTTCCAGTTACAAGTTACATCGCTCGAATATGCATAATTCACAGGCATGACGGTGAGGATGTGCGTCATGCGAGGTGGAGTCGATGAAGTGAAAGTTATTCAGAAAAGTCGACGGGGGCTTCGGCGACCAGCCGGAACCATCCGTCCGGCCCGGCCGCGGCGTCCACGGTGCCTCCGAGGCGGGCCATCCGCTGCCGGAGGTTGGCCAGGCCCCCGGCCTGAGGGTGCGGATCCGGACGCGGGCCGGAAGTGGGCGCGCGGCCGGGAGCGGGCTCGGCGGCGAGGGCTCCGGACGGGGACGCCGACCGGGAGCGGCCGGCCGGGAAGCGGCCGGGGCCGGACGCTCCGTCGTTGGCGACGGTCAGCCGCAGCCGGCCGTCGTGCCGGGTCGTCTCGATCACGCACTTGCGGACCGCGCTGTGCCGGAGCATGTTGGTGACGCTCTCCCTGATCACGGCGCCCAGCGCCATGTTCAGGTCCGCGGGCAGACCGGTGGCGTCGACCTGGATCAGGCAGTCGGCTCCCAGGCTCCACAGCAGGGCTTCGGCCCGTACGGCCTCGCCGTGCAGTGAGAGGTTCCGGTGGGACCGGGAGGCGTTCCGCACGGCGTGGGCGGCGTGCCGTACGGCCTGGAGCGCCTCGGCGAGATCGCCGCGGAGCCGGGCGTCGCCGTGCGCCTGCCGGTAGGCCAGCTCGCTCTTGATCGACGCCAGCCAGAGCCAGTGGCCCACGAGATCGTGCATGTCCCGGGTGAAGTCCTCGCGCGCCCGCGCGACGGCCCTGTCCCGCTCGGCCGCCTGCTCCCGCCTGAGCCGCCTGAGCCGCGCCCAGAGAAGGGCCGTGACGCCCAGCGAGGCGAGAAAGAGCAGAGCCGTGACCGCCACCGCGGGATGGATGTGAGACAGCATGCCGACTCTCGCCGGAGGGGGAGTAACTCCGCCATAAAACCATCAATTAGGTTAACTGTCAACAAAACCAAACAATGCTCGGATGTGTCAACGAGTCCGAAATGTCAAGACTGATGGCGGTCAACCGATATGTAATTCCCGCCGGACGGCCCCTCCGTGCGGGCGCGGGCCGGGGCCGCTCACGGCAGCACGAGCGGCAGCGGGACCAGCAGGTAGACGCCGGCCAGCAGGGCCGCGCCCGAGACCAGCAGGAAGAGCAGCACCCAGAACCCGCCGGGCAGGAAGGTCAGCCGGGCGAGCTGGTCGGCGTCGGAGTCGGGGGCGCGGCCGCGGCGGCGCTTGCGGCCCAGTTCGAGGATCGGCCGGACCCCGCCGAACAGCAGGAACCAGACGGCCAGATGGGCGATGACCGCGTCGACGTCCGGCGGGGCGTACCAGGTGAGCGCGGCGATCGCCCCGCCGACGGCCAGCAGGCTCACCGCCCCGAACAGGTTGCGGATCACCGCCAGCATGCAGACGAGCAGTGCGACCACGACGGCGATGAGCACGGCGACGTAGCCGGAGGAGGTCAGCCAGGCGCCGCCCAGACCCAGCAGGGAGGGGGCGACGTAACCGGCGGCGGCCGTCAGGATCATGCCCGGGCCGGTGGGCCTGCCGCGGGTGAGCGTCACGCCCGAGGTGTCGGAGTGCAGCCGGATGCCCTGCAGCTTGCGCCGGGTGAGCAGCGCCATCAGCGCGTGACCGCCCTCGTGGGCGATGGTGACCAGGCCCCGGGAGAGCTGCCACGAGGCCGACCACGTCACCACGGCCAGGGCGGCCAGCGCGGACAGCAGCACGACCCACGCGGGCGGTCCCGGCCGGGCCGTGGTGAGAGTCACCCACACTTCGGTCAACGTTCACTTCCCCTCGCGGATGCCCCGGAACGCCAGAGCAAAGCGTCCCACGGGAACAAGTCTGGTGGAGACGGTCCCAGGGTGCTGTATACCTGTGAAGTATCTGCCGTTATTAAGCTTGAAGTGCAGAACGGCAATGATCGGGAGATGCCCGTGAGCGACACCAGCGCCACACTCGTCAGAACCTTCTACGACGCGCTCGCGCGCCGCGACCTCGACGCCATGGAACGCTGCTACCACCCCGACGTCACCTTCGGCGACCCGATCTTCCAGGAGCTGGAGGGCCGGGCCCGGATCATGGGCATGTGGCGCCTGCTGATGGCGCGCGGCGCCGGCCTGGACGTCTCGCTCAGGCGGGTGACCGCCGGCCCCCACGAGGTCACCACCGACTGGATCGCCGGATACACCTTCACCGCGACCGGGAGGAAGGTCGTCAACCAGATCGACTCGCTGTTCCGGTTCGAGGGCGGGCTGATCGTCCGGCAGCACGACGACTTCGACTTCAGGCACTGGTCGAAGATGGCCCTCGGCAGGCCGGTGGGGCTCGTCGTCGGCTGGACTCCGGCGCTCCGGGCGCGGATCCGGAGCCGGGCGATGGAGGGCCTCAGGGAGTCGATGGCCCCCGCCTGACGCCGGTGCCCCCGCTCGGCGCCCGCCGTCCCCTCCCGGGAGAGCGGGGCCCCGCGGCCCGTCGGCCGAGGAGCCTGCGGGCCGCCTCCGCTCAGCCGAGGAGCTTGCGGGCCGCCTCCTCGATCTCGCCCTCCGAGAGCAGCACGTGCTTGGCCGCGTCGCCCAGCGGGACGAAGCTGTCGGAGGAGGTCACCCGGGCGATCCTCCCGCCGAACCCCGCGTCCAGCAGTTCCGCGACGATCCCCTCCGAGACGCCGCCGCCGCGGCGGGTCTCGTCGGCGATCAGCACGTTGCCGGTCAGCTCGGCCGCGCGCAGCAGGTCCTCGACCGGCAGCGGGGCGAGCCAGCGCAGGTCGAGCACCCGGCAGCTGTATCCCTCCGCGGTGAGCCTGACCGCGGCGCGCAGGCTCATCCGCAGGCCGTTGCCGAAGGTCACGATGGTCAGGTCGCGGCCGTCGCCGTAGCTGCGGGCACGGCCGATCGGCACGTGCGTCTCCGCCCAGCGCGACGGCGGGGCGTACGGCGCGAGCCAGCCGTTGTCGCCTTCCTCGAACATGTCGCGCGCGGTGTAGAGGGCGATCGGCTCGAGGAGGACGCAGACGCTGCCGTCGGTGCGCGCGGCGGCCAGGCAGGTGCGCAGCATCGCGGCGGCGTCGTCGGGCCGGGCCGGGGAGGCGACGACCAGGCCGGGGATGTCGCGCAGCGCGGCGACGGAGTTGTCGTTGTGGAAGTGGCCCCCGAAGCCCTTCTGGTAGGCGTAGGAGGGCAGGCGCAGCACCATCGGGTTGCGGAAGGCGCCGCGGGAGAAGAACTGCAGGGTGGCGGCCTCGCCGCGGATCTGGTCCAGGGCGTTGTGCAGGTAGGCGAGATACTGGACCTCGGGGACCGGGAGCAGGCCGGACACGCCCGCGCCCAGCGCCAGGCCCAGCACCGTCTGCTCGTCCAGGAGCGTGTCGAACACCCGGTTCGCGCCGAAGCGCTTCTGCAGGCCGCGGGTGACGCCGTAGACGCCGCCCTTGCGGGCCACGTCCTCGCCGAAGACCAGGACGTCCGGACGGGCGGCCAGCTCGTCGGCCAGGGTCCGGTTGATCGCCTGGGAGAGGGTCAGCGGCCCCTCGTTCTCGGGCAGCCGCCCGCCGAAGGCCCGCTCGCGGGCCGCGGCGGGGGCGGCGGCCGGGACCGCCTCGGCCACGGCGCCGGGGGTGCGGGGGGCCAGCGGCTCCACGATGTCGACGGCGGAGGTCAGCCGCGGCCTCCTGGAGCTCTCCATGGCCATCCGCAGCAGGTGCTCGCGCATCGTCTCGTAGCGGGTGAGCAGCTCGTCGGGGGTGGCCAGCCCGGCCTCGACGAGCAGGCGGGCGGTGGCCACCAGCGGATCGCGGGCGAGGTCGGCGTTGATCTCCCGCTTGGTCCGGTAGGACAGCTCCACGTCGGAGCCCGCGTGGCCCATCAGCCGGACGGTGCCCAGGTGCAGCAGGGCGGGGGAGCGGCTGGAGCGTACGTGGTCGGCGGCGGCCCTGGCCGCGTCGTGCGCGTCGGCCAGATCGCAGCCGTCGGCCTCGAAGTACTCCAGCAGGGGGTGGCGGGACGCCTCCACCCAGCCGCCCGGGGTGCGCACGCTGATGCCCAGGCCGTTGTCCTCGCAGACGAACAGGACCGGCATCCCCAGGCCCTGGTAGGAGCCGTAGGCGGCGGTGTTGAGGCCCGACAGGGCGCTGGCGTGGTTGACCGAGGCGTCGCCGAAGCTGCACACCGCGATCGCGTCGTCCGGCCAGGCCCCCCGCACGCCGAGCTGGCGGGCGCGCTCGATCGCGAAGGCGACGCCCACCGCGCGCGGCAGGTGGCTGGCGATCGTCGAGGTCTGCGGGATGACCGCGAGGTCGGGGTGGCCGAAGACCTTGTGCCGGCCGCCCGCGATCGGCTCCTCCGCCGAGGCGACCAGGCCGAGCAGCACGTCCCGCAGGCCCTGCTCGGGCAGCCGCCCGGCCATCGCCGAGCGTGCCAGGTAGAAGGCGCCGGAGCGGTAGTGGAGCAGCGCCGGGTCGGTCGTGCGCAGGGCCGCGGCGACCGCGGCGTTGCCCTCGTGACCGGCGGAGCCGATGGTGTAGAAGCCCTCGCCGCGTTCGCGCAGGAGGCGGGCGGTGACGTCCAGGAGCCGGCTGCCGAGCTGGAACTCGAAGAGCTCCCGGCAGCGGGCCCCCGTCAGACTCGTGCCCTCGCGCACCGGCAGGGCCGGGTCGCGTCGGGTCCCGGCGGTCAGGCCCGCCACCGCTTCGGCGAAATGAGTCTCAACAGAGTCGCGCGCCACAAGCCTGATTATGTCCCGGCGAGCCGTCCCCGTCGCCGTCCTTGGCCTCTTTCGTCCACCGGATCTTCCGTCCGGTCCGCGGGCGGCGGGTTCCGCCGACCCCGCCGGCCGCGTCGGGGCCGGGCGCCGGCCCGTCGTGGCGCCGGGGCGGAGTGACCGGGCCGGGCGGCACCGAAGTTAACGAACCCTAACGTCGCGCCTCGGCGAGCGCCGCGCGGGCCATCGCGTGCAGCAGCGGGGCCATCGCCTCCGGCGGCAGCTCGCCCGCGCTGTGCGGGGTCGAGTTGAGCAGGCCGAAGACCGCGTGGGTGGCCGCGCGCAGCCGGGGCGGCGGGCAGCCGGGGTGCAGCTCGCTCAGCACGGTCACCCACTCCTCCACGTACAGCCGCTGCAGCCGGCGGATCCGCCGCCGGGCCGGCTCGGGGACGTTGCCCAGCTCGCGGTCGTGCACGGTGATCAGCGCCGGATGGCTGAGCGCGAACTCGATCTGCCCGGCCAGCAGGGCGTCCAGCGCGCTCTCCGCGTCGGGCGCCGCGGTGACGCGCTCGGCCGCCGAGGAGTGCAGGCGCTCGCTGATGTCCAGCAGCATCTCCGCCAGCAGCGCCTCCTTGCCGCTGAAGTGCCGGTAGAGCGCCGGGCCCGAGGTGCCGACCGCCCCGCCGATGTCCTCGATGGAGACGCCGTGGAAGCCGCGCGCCGCGAACAGCTCCGCGGCGGCGTCCAGGATCTCCGTGCGCCGGGAGCGGCGTTCGCGGGTAGGGGTACGGGCGGTCGTCACGACTCGCATGGTAGACGGTGGCGTTAACGATGACTAACATCACCGGTGGAGTTAGCGGCCGTTAACCCCCGGCAACGGCGCCGGGCGGTGATCTGCGAAGGAGGCCCGCATTGAGCAGCTGGCCGGTGCTGCGCAGCACCTGCGACCCGGGCGGTGTCGCCTTCAAGGCGAACACCGAGGTCAACGAGCGGCTCGCCGCCGAGCTGCGGGAGCGGGTCGCCGCCGCCGCGCTGGGCGGGCCGGAGCGCTCGCGGGCCCGGCACGTCGCCCGCGGCAAGCTCCTGCCCCGCGAGCGCGTGGACGCCCTGCTCGACCCCGGCTCCCGCTTCCTGGAGCTCTCCCAGCTGGCCGCCACCGGCCTCTACGGCGGTGACGCCCCCGCGGCCGGGATCATCACCGGCATCGGCCGGGTCTCCGGCCGCGAGTGCGTGGTGGTCGCCAACGACGCGACGGTCAAGGGCGGCACCTACTACCCGATGACGGTCAAGAAGCACCTGCGGGCCCAGGAGGTCGCCCTCGACAACCGCCTGCCGTGCGTCTACCTCGTCGACTCCGGCGGCGCGTTCCTGCCCAAGCAGGACGAGGTCTTCCCCGACCGCGAGCACTTCGGCCGGATCTTCTACAACCAGGCCACCATGTCGGCGCGGGGCATCCCGCAGATCGCCGCCGTCCTCGGCTCCTGCACGGCCGGCGGCGCCTACGTCCCGGCGATGAGCGACGAGGCCGTGATCGTCCGCAACCAGGGCACGATCTTCCTGGGCGGGCCGCCGCTGGTGAAGGCCGCCACCGGTGAGGAGGTCACCGCCGAGGAGCTCGGCGGCGGCGACCTGCACTCCCGGACCAGCGGGGTCACCGACCACCTCGCCGAGGACGACGCCCACGCCCTGCGGATCGTCCGCGACATCGTGGCCACCCTCGCCCCCCGCCCCGAGGCCCCCTGGGAGCGCGCGCCGGCCGAGGAGCCCGCGCACGACCCCCGCGACCTGTACGGCATCGTGCCCGCCGACACCCGCACGCCGTACGACGTCCGGGAGGTCGTCGCCCGCGTCGTCGACGGCTCCCGGTTCCTGGAGTTCAAGGCCGAGTACGGCACGACGCTGGTGACCGGCTTCGCCCGCATCCACGGCCACCCCGTCGGGATCATCGCCAACAACGGCATCCTGTTCGCCGAGTCCGCGCTCAAGGGCGCGCACTTCATCGAGCTGTGCGACCGCCGCAACACCCCGCTGGTCTTCCTGCAGAACATCAGCGGGTTCATGGTCGGCCGGGCCTACGAGGCCGGCGGCATCGCCAAGCACGGCGCCAAGATGGTCACCGCCGTCGCCTGCGCCCGGGTGCCGAAGTTCACCGTCGTCGTCGGCGGCTCGTTCGGCGCCGGCAACTACGCCATGGCCGGCCGGGCCTACTCGCCCCGGTTCCTGTGGATGTGGCCCAACGCCCGCATCTCGGTGATGGGCGGCGAGCAGGCCGCCAACGTGCTGTCCACCGTCGGCGACGCCGACCCCGACGCGATCCGGCGGCAGTACGAGGAGCAGGGCAACCCCTACTACTCCACCGCCCGCCTCTGGGACGACGGCGTCATCGATCCGCTCGACACCCGCACCGTCCTCGGCCTGGCCCTGTCCGCCGCCGCGGGCGCCCCCCTCGACCCCGTCGGCTACGGCGTCTTCCGGATGTGACCGCGACCATGACCCCGACCCCGACCCCGACCACGGCTCCGCCCGTGCACCCGACCGTGACCGTGGCTCCGGCCACGGCTCCGGCCGCGACCCTGCCCGTGACCCCGACCGTGGCTCCGACCACGGCCCGTCCGCTCCGCCGGGGGCAGCCCTGATGCGCTTCCACACCGTCCTCATCGCCAACCGGGGCGAGATCGCCCTGCGGATCATCCGCACGCTCCGGCGGCTCGGCATCCGCTCCGTCGCCGTCCACAGCGACGCCGACGCCGGCGCGCCGCACGCCCGCGAGGCCGACACGGCGGTCCGGCTGCCCGGCGGCTACCTCGACATCGAGGCGGTCGTCGCCGCCGCCGCGGCCACCGGGGCCCAGGCCGTCCACCCCGGCTACGGCTTCCTGGCCGAGAACACCGCCTTCGCCCGGCGCTGCGCCGAGGCCGGCCTGGTCTTCGTCGGACCGCCCGCCGAGGCCGTCGAGGCCATGGGCGACAAGATCCGCGCCAAGGCGACCGTCTCGGCGGCCGGGGTGCCGGTCGTGCCCGGTGCCGCCGAGCCCGACGACGACCTGCTCACCGCGGACATCGGCTTCCCCGCGCTGATCAAGCCGTCGGCGGGCGGCGGCGGCAAGGGCATGGTGCTGGTCCGCTCGGCCGCCGAGCTGCCGGACGCGCTGGAGTCCGCCCGCCGTACGGCCGCCGCCGCGTTCGGCGACGCGACCCTGCTGGTCGAGCGGTTCGTGGAGGACCCCCGGCACATCGAGATCCAGGTGCTGGCCGACGCCCACGGCAACGTGATCCACCTCGGCGAGCGCGAGTGCAGCCTGCAGCGCCGCCACCAGAAGATCGTCGAGGAGGCCCCGTCCCCGCTGCTGGACGCGGAGACGCGGGCCAGGATGGGCGCGGCGGCGGTCGAGGCCGCCCGGTCCGTCGGCTACGTCGGAGCCGGGACGGTGGAGTTCATCGTCCAGGGCTCCACGGCCGACTACTACTTCATGGAGATGAACACCCGCCTGCAGGTCGAGCACCCCGTCACCGAGCTGGTCACCGGCCTGGACCTGGTCGAGCTCCAGCTCCGGGTGGCGGCCGGGGAGCCGCTCCCGCTCACCCAGGACGACGTGCGGCTGCACGGCCACGCCGTCGAGGCCCGCGTCTACGCCGAGGACCCCGCCCGCGGGTTCCTGCCGACCGGCGGCCGGATCCTCGCCCTGCACGAGCCCGGCGTCCCCGGCCCCGGCCGGCCCGCCACCGACGGGACCGTCCGGGTCGACTCCGGCCTCGCGGCCGGCGCGGTCGTCGGCAGCGACTACGACCCGATGCTGTCGAAGGTCATCGCCTGGGGGCACGACCGGCCGAGCGCGCTGCGCACCCTCGACCGGGCGCTCGCCGACACGACCGTCCTCGGCGTGACGACGAACATCGCCTTCCTGCGGGCGCTGGTCGCCCACCCCGAGGTGGCCGCCGGGAACCTCGACACCGGCCTGGTCGAACGCCGCCTCGGCGAACTGGTCCCGCCCGCGGGCACCCCGGACGACGTCCTGGCCGCCGCCGCCCTGCTGCTGCAGCACGAGCTCGTGCCCGCCGCCCCGGCCGACCCGTGGGACGTGCCCGACGGCTGGCGGCCCGGCGCCGGGGCCGCGTGGACCGTCTGGCGGCTGGAGGGCCCCGGCGGCGTGACCGCGGTCGGGGTGCGCGGGCTGCCCGCCGCCGGGAGCGGGGCCGCCGAGGTCCGCCTGCCGTCCGGCGACGGTGACGGTACGGCCGGCACGGACCGGGTCCTCCGCGCGGACCTGGCCGTGGACGGCTCCGACGTGCTCGTCACCCTGGACGGCGTCCGGCGGCGCTACGCCACCGCCCGCGACGGCGACACCGTCTGGCTCGGCCGGGAGGGGAGCGCCTGGGCCCTGACCCGCCACCACCTGGGCGATCCCGGAGACCGGGCGGGAGCCGGAGCGGCCGGCGACGGCGTGGTCCGCAGCCCGATGCCCGGCACCGTGCTCGTGGTGAAGACGGCGGTGGGGGAGCGGGTCGCCGAGGGGCAGCCGCTGGTGATCGTCGAAGCGATGAAGATGGAGCACACCGTGACCGCCCCCGTCGGCGGGACGGTCGCCGAGCTGCCGGTGCGCGCCGGGCAGGCGGTCGACATGGACGCCGTGCTCGCCGTCGTCCGGCGGGAGGAGGAGTCGTGACGGACAGGGGGGCGCGGCCCGCGCCGTACCGGGCGGAGGGCCTGCCGGAGCGGGTCACGGTCTACGAGGTGGGGCCGCGCGACGGGCTGCAGAACGAGCCGGTGGTCGTCCCCGTCGAGGTCAAGGCCGAGTTCGTGGCCCGGCTCGCCGCCGCCGGGCACACGGTGATCGAGACGACCAGCTTCGTGCACCCGAAGTGGGTGCCGCAGCTCGCCGACGCCGCCGAGCTGCTGGCCGCCGTCGAGCGGGCCCCCGGGGTGCGCTACCCGGTGCTGGTGCCCAACGAGCGCGGCCTGGAGCGGGCGCTGGAGCTGGGCGTCACCGAGATCGCGGTCTTCGCCAGCGCCACCGAGACGTTCGCCGCCAAGAACCTCAACCGGACGCTGGACTCCCAGTTCGAGATGTTCGAGCCGGTCGTCGCGCGGGCGCTGGAGCACGGCCTGAAGGTGCGGGCCTACGTGTCGATGTGCTTCGGCGACCCGTGGGAGGGCCCCACCCCGATCGGCCAGGTCGTCGAGGTCGGCCGCAGACTGCTCGACCTCGGCTGCTACGAGCTCTCCCTCGGCGACACCGTCGGCGTCGGCACCCCCGGCCACGTGGCCGCGCTGATCGGGGCATTCGGCGGCCCCGAGCGGCTGGCGGTGCACTTCCACGACACCTACGGCCAGGCCCTGGCCAACACCCTGGCCGCGCTCCGCGCCGGGGTGACCGTGGTCGACGCCTCCACCGGCGGCATCGGCGGCTGCCCGTACGCCGAGTCCGCCACCGGCAACCTCGCCACCGAGGACCTGGTCTGGATGCTGCACGGTCTCGGCGTGGAGACCGGCCTCGACCTCGGCGCCCTGGTGGAGACCAGTACCTGGCTGGCCGGAAGGCTCGGCCGCCCCAGCCCGTCCCGGGTCGTCCAGGCCCTGTCCAAGGCCCTGCCCAAGGAGTGACAGCAGCGATGAAGCTGACCGAAGAGTACGAGGACCTGCGCAAGACCGTCGAGGCGTTCGCCCGCGACGCGGTCGCCCCGGTGATCGGGGAGCTGTACGAACGCGAGGAGTTCCCCTACGACATCGTCCGCCAGATGGGCCGGATGGGCCTGTTCGGCCTGCCCATCCCCGAGGAGTACGGCGGCATGGGCGGCGACTACTTCGCGCTCTGCCTCACCCTGGAGGAACTGGCCCGGGTCGACTCCAGCGTGGCGATCACCGTCGAGGCCGCGGTCTCGCTGGGCGCCATGCCGATCTACCGCTTCGGTACGGCCGGGCAGCGCGAGCGGTGGCTGCCGAAGCTGGCGAGCGGCGAGATGCTGGGCGCGTTCGGCCTCACCGAGCCGGGCGGCGGCTCCGACGTGCCGGGCGGCATGCGGACCACGGCGGTGCTGGACGGCGGCGAATGGGTGATCAACGGCTCCAAGGCCTTCATCACCAACTCCGGCACCGACATCACCGGAGTGGTCGGCGTGGCCGCGATCACCGGGCGGCGCGCCGACGGCCGCCCCGAGATCTCCACCATCCTGGTCCCGGCCGGCACCCCCGGCTTCACCGTCGCCAAGAAGTACTCCAAGGTCGGCTGGAACTGCTCCGACACCCGCGAGCTCTCCTTCGCCGACTGCCGCGTCCCGGCGGAGAACCTCCTCGGCGAGCGCGGCCGCGGCTACGCGCAGTTCCTGCAGACCCTCGACGAGGGCCGCATCGCGATCGCCGCCCTCTCGGTGGGCCTGGCCCAGGGCTGCGTGGACGAGTGCCTGGGCTACGTCCGCGAACGCCAGGCGTTCGGCCACCCGATCGGCCACTACCAGGCCATCCAGTTCAAGATCGCCGACATGGAGGTCCGCGCGCACACCGCCCGCCTGGCCTACTACCACGCGGCGGAGAAGATGCTGGCGGGCGAGCCGTTCAAGAAGGAGGCCGCCATCGCCAAGCTGGTCTCCTCCAACGCCGCGATGGACAACGCCCGCGACGCCACCCAGGTCTTCGGCGGCTACGGGTTCATGAACGAATACCCCGTCGGGCGCTTCTACCGCGACGCGAAGATCCTGGAGATCGGCGAGGGCACCAGCGAGGTCCAGCGCATGCTGATCGCCCGCGAGCTGGGCCTGTCCGACCTCTGACCCGGAGACACGCGCGGAAGGGGCGGAGGCCGATGGGCCCCTTCCGCGTCGTGGCGGACCGCCGGCGCCGCCTGCACGGCGACCCCGGTCGCCACGAGGCGGGCCGAGGCCCGTGGCCGTGTCTCACGACCTTCTCCCCGCGGTCCGGTCACGGAACCCGGCCCGGCCACCCGCCGCGCGGCCTGCGGGGAACGGCGGCGCTGACCGTGGTTCCCTCTCCCGGCACCCCGTTGACGCTCAGGGCGCCGCCCAGGCGCGCGAATTCGGCGCGCCTGCCGCCCAGGCGGGCTTCGAGGGCGCCGACCGCCCCGTCGCCGTCGGCGCCGATCGTCAGACGCAGCCCGCTGGGGGCCGCGGTGAGGGCGAGGGAGACGGTGCGCGTCCCGGGCCGCCGCTCCATCTCCTGCAGCACGTCGCCGATCGCATCCCGGACGACGTCGCCGACGTGCCCCGGGAGGTCCTCCTCGGGCAGCGCCCATATCTCCACCCTCACCCCGGTCCGCAGGGACCAGGCGGTGAGGTGGTCCTCCAGCTCCCGAGCGAAAGCGGGCGGTGCGCTCAGGAGTAGTTCATCATTCGACACGCTTTCCTCTGTCTCTGCGTGATGGACGGGTATGTGAGCTTGTTTCGACGCTGCGCTCGCCGCCTCCCCGAAGCGGTCCCGACGGATCGCACACCGGGTGCCGGATGTCGGCGGCACGTCAGGCGCCGAGGCGGGAGCTCACCGGGCCGGGGCGGGCGGTTCAGGCGCGCCAGCCGCCGTCCACGGTCAGGTCGACCGCGTTGACGGCGCGGTTCTCCAGCAGGAAGACCGACGCGTCGACGACCTCGGCCATGGTCGGGACGCGGCCGGTGAGGGTCCGTTCCGCGACGACCTGCAGCAGCGCGGCCCGGTCCGCCCAGGACGGGGTGTCGGCCACGACGCCCGGATGGATCGCGTTGACCCGCACCGGTGCCAGCTCCGCCGCCAGCGTGGCCACCATGCCGGTGACCCCGCCGTTGACGATGGACACGGTCGTGGAGCCGGGATACGGCCGCTCCCGGGCGATCCCGCCGAACAGCAGGACCGAGGCGTCCCGGGACAGGCGCGGCGCCAGCGTGTGCACCACCTCGGTGTAACCGACCAGCTTCAGGATCGTCAGCTCGGCAGCCCGCCCGTGGTCGTAACCGGCGAGGGTGTTCTGATCGCGGTCCACGGCGACCAGGGCCAGCCGGTCCACCTCGCCCACGTCGGCGAGCGCGGCGGCCACGGCGCCGGGTTCGATCAGATCCAGGGCGATCCCGCGGGCCGTGCCGGGACCGCCGAGTCCGGCGGCGACCTGGGCGGCCCGGTCGGCCCGGCGGCCGGTCACCACGACCGACCGGCCCCGACGCACGAAGTGCCGCGCCAGCTCCGCCCCGATTCCGCCGGTACCCCCGACGATGACTACCTCACCCATGTGACATGCCCTTCCTCGCGTGCGGCCGTTGCGGACGACGCTAGGAGGGCGCACTTGGAGGACGCTTGGGACGCTCTTGTGGCCGGAGGCCGGGTCGGCGGGCGGTTTCCGGGTCAGGCCGGGCCGAGCAGGTCCCACCGGTTGCCGGCGATGTCCAGGAACACGGCGATCCGGCCGTAGGGCTCCGTGCGCGGCGCGGTCACGAACTCGACCCCGGCCGCCGTCATCCGCCGGTGGGCCGCGTCGAAGTCGTCCACGACGATCGTGACCAGGTCGATCCGCATCCCCATGATCATAGGCGCCTCCGGGCGGATCTTGACGCTTGTCCGGTACCCGAAGAGGAACAGGGGATGATCCCGCGCGCAGGCGTCACCGCGACAGGGCTGCTCGTGCTCTCGCTCGTACTGGCCGGAGCCTGCGGTGACGGCGGTGGCCGCGCGGACGGACGGGTCTCCTCGGAGATCGTGACAGCCGCTGGGGTCGGTGGCCTTCACCCCTGACGGTGGCGCGCTGGTCTACACGGAGGGCGTCACCGTGAAGCGCGTCCCGGCCGATGGAGGAGAGGCGCCGCGGCGCCTCGCGTCGGTGGGACTGGCCGGTACGTCGCAGATCATGCGCTTCAGCCTCGACGGCACCGGCCGGTACCTGCTCTCCACAGACCGGTGGCGGAGCTTCCGGGTCGACCTCACCGACGGTTCGGCCACGTCGTTGCCGATCACCACGGACCAGCGCCCGGCCGAAGGCGACCTCAACGCCGCCTGGTGACGACGTGCCGTCCCCGGCCTGTGATCCGTGGCGGACCGGGGACGGCGCGCCGGAGGCCGCCGTTCCCGCCGGGGTCACTCCTGCGCGCGGGCCGCGGCCGCGACCGCGGCGGCGAGGGCTTCGCTGATGTGGGCCTCGGCGGCGGCCTTGGTGACGCCGAGGCCGGAGAGCACGCCCGTGCCGTCCTCGAGCTCCAGCAGCGCGAGCAGGATGTGCTCGGTCCCGATGTAGTTGTGGCCCAGCCGCAGGGCCTCCCGGAACGTGAGCTCCAGGGCCTTGCGGGCCTGGGGGCCGTACGGGACGAGGTCGGGCACCTGCTCGGCCGCCGGGGGCAGCGCCGCGGCGGCGGCCTGCCGTACGGTCTCCAGGGGCACGTTCTGCGCGACGAACAGCCGGGCGGCGATCGCCTCCGGCTCGCTCAGCAGCCCCAGCACCAGGTGCGCGGGGCCGATCTCGGCGTTGCCCGCCGCCCTGGCCTCGTTCGTCGCCGCCATCACGACGTTCCTCGCCCGGGGGGTGAAGCGCTGGAACCCCTGGTCGGGGTCGAGGTCCGAGGGGTCGCCGGGGGTCTTCGGGACGAAGCGTTTCTGCGCCGCCTGCTTGCTGACGCCCATGCTCCGGCCGATGTCCGTCCAGGACGCGCCCGAGCGCCGCGCCTGGTCCACGAAGTGGCCGATCAGGTGGTCGGCCACCTCGCCGAGGGCGTCGGCGGCGATGACCGCGTCGGAGAGCTGGTCGAGGGCGTCGGAGTGGGCCTTCTTGATGGCCTCGATGAGGTCGTCGAGGCGGACGGGGTTGGTGAGCTGAACAGGCTTCGTCATGCGTCAACCATAGGTTGACGATATCGGACCGTCAACCCAAGGTTGACGGCTTCCGGGACTGCGCCCCTCGGGACCGCTCGGGCATCATGGGGGAGTGGATCTCAACTACTACGACACGCTCATC
Organism: Planomonospora antibiotica; assembly: GCF_014647955.1. NCBI lineage: Bacteria > Bacillati > Actinomycetota > Actinomycetes > Streptosporangiales > Streptosporangiaceae > Planomonospora > Planomonospora antibiotica. Next base: position 132,319 of record NZ_BMQE01000005.1, read on the forward strand.
GCGGTCGCCGAGGACTGTCCGGTCGACGCGGGCGTGGACCCCCCTCTGGGCCGGGACGGGAAGAAGACGATCGCCGTCGTGCAGTTCGAGATGCTCTCGGACCGGCCGGGCGCACTGACCCAGGAGGACGTGCTGTTCGAGACCTGGCTGAGGCGGCAGGAGGGCCTCGGCGCGCTGCCGGAGGCCGAGCGCGCGGAGCTGCGGGCACGCCTCTTCGCCAAGCCGCAGGCGTGCCTGCGGGCCTCGCCCCTGCCGAAGAAGTACGGCTGGGGCCTGCTGTTCGACGCGCAGGGCCGCATCACGCTGTGCCCGATGGAGTCGGAGGACTACCGGCGGATCGCCGCCGGTTCGGTCCCGGACGTCACGGTCCGCAGGGCCATGCGCTCCCGCCGGGGCTGATCCCCGCGCGGTCCGTGCCCGCCGACCGGCCGGACGGCGGCCTCGGGTGCGGGACCCGTGGCCCGATCCTCCCGGCCGGAACGCGGGCGCCGGTGAACGGGCCGGAGCCCGCGTGCCGTCGTCCGCGCTGAAATTTTCATCCCCCGTGAAAGTCGTTCGCACAGCTCAGAGAGGCGCGAGGTGAGGGGGAAACCCCTCGCGGCTAGGTGGGGGAGGGGCGTGCGGCTACTTTGGGAGCGCTCCCACCAACCCCCTAAGGAGCCGTTCGATGTCAAGAAAATCCATTCTGGCCACGGTGTGCGCGGCGCTGGTCGTGGCCTCCGGCGCCGCGGTCTCACTGGCCGCCGGAGCGTCCGCGGCCGATTCCTCCTTCTACGTCGATCCGGAGACCAGTGCGGCCAGGTGGGTTGCCGCCAATCCCGGTGACTCCAGGGCGGCCGTCATCCGCGACCGGATCGCCGCCGTGCCGCAGGCGCGCTGGTTCACCACGACCAACACCTCGGCGGTCCGCTCGCAGGTGTCGTCGTTCGTCGGCGCGGCCGCGGCCGCGGGCAAGACGCCCATCATGGTCGTCTACAACATCCCCAACCGCGACTGCAGCGGCGCCAGCACCGGCGGAGCGCCCAACCACACGGCCTACCGGCAGTGGATCGACGAACTGGCCGCCGGTCTGCAGGGACGCCCGGCCTCGATCATCCTCGAACCCGACGTGCTGCCGATCATGACCAACTGCATGAGCTCCTCCCAGCAGCAGGAGGTCAACGCCTCCATGGCGTACGCGGGCAAGAAGCTGAAGGCGGCCTCGAGCCAGGCGAAGGTCTACTTCGACATCGGCCACTCGGGCTGGCTGGGCGCGGGCGAGGCCGCGGCCCGGCTGCGGGCCGCGGGCATCGAGAGCAGCGCCGACGGCATCGCGCTCAACGTCTCCAACTACCGGTGGACCTCCACCGAGACGGCGTACGCCAAGAGCATCATCTCCGCCACGGGGATCTCCCGGCTCCGCGCGGTCATCGACACCAGCCGCAACGGCAACGGCCCGCTGGGCAGCGAGTGGTGCGACCCGGCCGGCCGGGCGATCGGCACGCCGAGCACGACGAACACCGGCGACTCGATGATCGACGCGTTCCTCTGGATCAAGCTTCCGGGTGAGGCGGACGGCTGCATCGCCGGGGCCGGGCAGTTCGTCCCGCAGCGGGCCTACGACATGGCGATGGCGGCCCCGAACACGCCCACGGCGACCCCGACCGTGACGCCCACCGTGACCCCCACCGCCACGCCCACCGTGACCCCCACGGTGACCCCCAGCTCCACGCCCATCGGCGGGCGGGCCTGCACCGCGGCCTACAAGGTGGTCAACTCCTGGCAGGGCGGCTTCCAGGCCGAGGTGACCGTCAAGAGCAGCGGCAGCGCGGCGCTCTCCGGCTGGACCGTGACCTGGGCCTTCCCGAACGGCCAGACCGTCAGCCAGCTCTGGAACGGCCGGCACACCCAGAGCGGCGCCGACGTCTCGGTGCGGAACGCCGACCACAACGGGAACCTCGCCGCAGGAGCCTCGGCGTCCTTCGGGTTCACCGGCACCGGGAGCGGCGCCGCGCCGTCCTCCGTGAGCTGCTCCGCCGCCTGACCAGGGCGGAGCCCGCGACCCGGTACGGCCCGCGTCCGACGCGCATCCCCGCGGGCCGTACCGGACCCCGTCCGCGGACCGGCACGGGATCGCATCCCGGACCGGCCCGTGAAAGCCCGTGAGCCGGGTCCGCCGAATGAGGATCGGCGGGCCCGGCTCACCGGATTCGGGCGCGGACGGCCACGGTCACGATCGGGAGCTCGAACTCGCCGTCCGAGGTCTCGGGCGTGGAGTCCAGGTAGGCCCTGATCCGGTCCATCAGCTCCGCGCGTTCGGCCCCGGGCATGGTGAGGACATGCGAGTGGGTGCCGATCGTCGCCGCCATGGACGCGGCCGTACGGCGCTGCCCGTGGGCGAACTCGGCCTGCTCCACCCCGAGAAGACCCCTGCCCTCCAGGGTGGCCGCAGGGGACCGCCAGCCCTGGAGCGACACGGTGCTGGCGGCCGTCTCCTTCAGCCCGCGGACCCACGGGACGCGGTCGTCGTCGAGGTTCCAGAGACCGGCCAGCATCCCGCCCGGCGCCAGGACGCGGCGCATCTCCGGCAGGGCCCGGTCGAGGTCGAACCAGTGCATCGCCTGCCCGACGAGGACGGCGTCGACCGAGCCGTCGGGCAGCGGGATCTCCTCCGCGCTGCCGGGCAGCGACCGGACCTCCGGCAGGGCCCGGCGGAGCTCACCGAGCATGGCCGGGTCCGGCTCCACCGCGACGACGGCCGAAGCGCCGCCCGCCTGCCGTACCAGCACCTCGGTCAGCTTCCCGGTCCCCGCCCCCAGGTCGAGCAGGCGCGGCGGCGTGCCGCCGGAGACGGGTTCCAGCGCCCAGCGCACGGCGTCGGCGGGATAACCGGGACGCTCCCGGGCGTAGGCGGCGGCCTGGCCGCCGAACGACGACGCGCGCGGGGCGAGGGCGCCGGGATCGATCCTCCCGAAGGCGGCTGGGCTGTCCACCGGCACACGATAACCCGGAAACCGGGCCGGGTCGCTCCCCGTGGCACGGTGCGCGCTCCCGCCGGACGGTACGTGGCGGCATGCGATGACGCGTGGCGGCGGGGCGGCCGGGGCCCGGTGACGGGCGCGGGGGTCAGCTGGGCAGCTGGGCCTCCAGGCGGTAGCCGTCCACGGTCACGTAGACCTGGTCGCCCGGCCGGGCGTTCAGGCGCATCAGCACGGGCTGCAGCGAGTCGAAGACCGGGTGGTCCCGCCAGACGAGGACCACCGCGTTGTCGCCGGGGCCGGTCACCGACAGCAGCGTGCCGGGCCGCATGCCGAGCCGGGTGGCGTACCCCTCGGGCACGGCCACCGGCGCCCCGCGCAGGTGCTCGCTGGTGACCTCGATCCGCTGCCAGCGGCTGGGGTCGGTGGCCGGGTTGGGCGGCGGGGGCATCGGGGCGCGCTCCCGCTGGCTGGTGATCAGGTGCGGCCGGCTGTTGCCGGACAGCGCAGAGAGCGCAGCCAGGGCGGCGCGGGGGTCGATCGAACCGGCGTCGACCTGGGGGATCGGCTGGCCGCCGCGGTGGTGGCCGTTGGCCCCCGGCGTACGGCGGGGCAGTTGCTTGGTGCCCGTGCCGTCGGACGCGGCGGAGGACTCCCCGGGCGCCGCGGACGCGGCGAGCGCGTCCAGCCACGCCTGCGCGGAGTGGGTGCGGATGCCGAGCTGATGCTCCATGAGCGCGAAGACGTCGGCGTCGTCCGGTTTGCTCGCGAGCAGCTGGGTGGTCCGCTCCCGCAGGCCGCCCAGGTCGCCGACGACGAGCCAGCCGTCCTGGAGCCGCCGGTCGGGCATGAGGGTGACGAGGACCCGCCAGAGCGGGGTGCCGAGCGTGGGGACCCCGACGGGGTGCGCGGGGTCGGCGCCGATGAGCTGGTCCTCGGTGGCGGCGGCGCCCAGCCACTCGGTGAGGCCGAACATGTGGCCGGTCAGCGGGGCCGACTCCGAGGAGCGCAGCCAGAGCAGGATGCGCTCCTCGGCGGCGCGCTGGGCCGCCGAGAGGGCGCCGAGGTCGGCGTTGAGCTTGTGCGCCAGCGCGCGCAGGCTGATCGGGTCGACGGCGAACAGGCGGTCCACGGCGACGGCCCGCTCCAGCGGGCTCCAGTCGCGGAACATGTTGTCCACCAGGCGCACCAGCGGGTAGTCGCTGATGTCGACCCGGGGCGGGGCGGGCGGGGCCGCCGGGGCGGGCCGCTGGGGCAGCGGGGCCGGGGCGGTCTGCGCGGGAGCCGGGGCCTGCGCGGGCACCGGGACGGTCGGCGGGGCCTGGGCGGGCACCGGGACGGTCGGCGGGGAGGAGACGGCGGGGGCGGCCTGTACGGCCGGTGCGGCGGCGGGGGCGGTCTGCGCGGCGGCGGGCGCGGCCTGCTCGGTGAGTCCCGGGATCCGGCCGAGCACCTCGCGGAACATCGCGGTGACCACCACCTCGGGGGAGGCGGGCACGGCGGATCCGGTGAGGTCGCCGGCGGTCAGGCGGCGCAGCCGGGACCAGCCGCCCAGGCCGGCGATGGCCGAGCGCGCGGGCTCCGGCCAGCCGGGGAGGGTGGGGTCGACGGTGTGCACGTGCAGGGCGGGCAGCACGTCGCTCAGCGGCAGGTGCTCCCACCGGGCGACCGAGAGCCGGGCCAGCCGGTCGCAGACCCAGTCGAGCCCGGCGGTGCCGAGGGCTTTGGGGAGGGTGACGGAGGACCACCAGCCCGCCGGCAGGCGGGGGTCGGCCAGGGCTTCGGCGACCTGCTGCTGACGGCTCCAGCGCAGGGCCGGGACCAGATCACTCAGGCAGATCGATGACTCGGCATCCATCGGTTGACCGCAACCTCCCCAAAGTGACGCATGTGGCTAATGGTGCAGCCTACGCCGCAAGCTATCAATTGGTCTTAAGAGGGTAAAGCTGGTTGGAACCCAGATCAGACCGTAGGATACGCGGACGACCACCGATGACCGTAACAGCTTCGGCGCCGGCCCGGCTCCCCGCTTCCAGTGCGGCCTCGTCGTCGGCCCCCGCCAGCAGGGCCGTCAGCAGCCCGGCGGCGAACGCGTCCCCCGCTCCGGTGGAGTCCACGGCCTGGGCGGCGACCCCGGGGACCCGGGCGACCGGACGGCCGCGCCGGGCCATCACGGCCCCCTGGGAACCGAGTTTCACCGCCGCCGCGCCGTACCGGAGGCTGAGCCGCTCGGCCGCCCGCTCGGCGGAGGTCTCGCCGGTCAGCAGCAGCGCCTCGTCGCGGTTGGGGATCACCAGCCCGGCCGGTCCGGTCTCGCGGACGAACCGCTCGGTCCCGAAGTCCCGCAGGAAACCCGTCGAGGCGGGGTCCACGCTGCTGGACAGGCCGCGCCGGCCGGCCTCGGCCAGGACCAGGCGGGCCAGCAGCAGGCCGGGCTCGGCGAAGAGGAGGTAGCCGGACAGGTGCAGGTGGGCCACCCCGTCGAGCAGGGCCGGGTCCCAGTCGGCCACGCCCAGGCGGCCGCCCGCGCCCCGGTTGGTGAGCATGGACCGCTCCCCGGTCGCGTCGACCACGGCGATCACCACGGCGGTCGGCCGTTCCGGGTCCGTGCGCAGGTACGGCCGGACCCCGGCCCGCCGCAGCTCGGCCTCGTGCCAGCCGCCGGTGTCGGCGCCGACCCGGGCCAGGAACCGCACGTCCGCGCCCAGGCGGGCGGCCCAGGCGGCGGTGTTGGCCCCCGAGCCGCCCGGGCGCAGCTCGATGTCGGCGGCGGTGTCCGTTCCGGCGGCCAGACCGGCGAACCCGGCCCGGCCGTGCAGCGCGACGACGTCGGTGACCACGTCGCCGACCACCAGCAGGCCCCTGCCGCCCGCGGTCCTCTCGGATCCCGCGGCGTCCTCGGACCCCGCGGCGTCCTCGGACCCCGCGGTCCTCTCGCGCCCCGCGGCGCCTTCGGGTCCCTCGGTGTCCTTCACGGGATGTCAGTCCTCCCCGCTCCAGGACCGGGCGATCCTCGCGGCCAGGCGGACGTTCCCGCGCACGGCGGCCAGGTTCGCCTCCAGCGAGGCGCCGCCGGTGCCGCGCACCAGGTACCCGAGGAGGAACGGGGTGATCGCCTGGCCGGTGACCTTCTCCCGATCCGCCGCGGCGAGCGCCTCGGCGAGCACGCGGTCGTGCAGCTCCGGGTCGAGCTGCCGGTCGCGGGGGACCGGGTTGGCCACGATCAGGGCGGTCTCCGGGCCGCCGAGGGCGTCCTGGGCCCGCATCGCGGCGGCGGCCTCGTCCGGGGTCTCGATCCGCCACTCGACCGGCTCGCCGGAGGTGTGCAGGTAGAAACCGGGGAACTCGTCGGTGCGGAACCCCGCGACGGTGACGCCCCGGGTCTCCAGCCGCTGCAGGGTGGCCGGGACGTCCAGGATCGACTTCACCCCCGCGCACACGACGGTGATGCGGGTACGGCTGAGCGCGTCGAGGTCGGCCGACTCGTCCTGGTCGGCGGTCCACCCGCGGTGGACGCCGCCGAGCCCGCCGGTGGCGAAGATCCGGATGCCGGCCCGGGCGGCCAGGAACGAGGTCGCCGAGACCGTGGTCGCGCCGCTCGCCCTCAGCGCCGCGGCGAGGGGCAGGTCGCGGGCGCCCAGCTTGCGCAGCCCGGTCCCGGTGGCGATCCGCTCGAGCCCGGCGGAGTCCAGGCCGATGCGCGCGACCCCGTCCAGCACCGCGATGGTCGCGGGGACGGCCCCCTCCTCGCGGACGATCTCCTCCAGCTCGGCCGCGACCTCCAGGTTGCGGGGCTGGGGGAGACCGTGCGAGATGATCGTGGACTCGAGGGCCACGACGGGGGAACCCTGCGCCAGCGCCTCGGCCACCTCCTCGGAGGGGCGGAGCATGCTGTCGAGCGGCTGCCGGGTGGTACGCATGAGCGGGTTCTGTCTCCTGGATCCGGGGCCGGGCGGTCGCCCGGCTGGAACGGCGCAAACGGTCGTTTCTGCTTCAAACAAGCACGTTACGGCATGGTAGGGCGGCGCCCGCCCGGAGCCCGGACGGCAACGGGAGTGAGGCAGTAAAGAATCTACATTGTAAAGGGGAAGGGTGTCGCGCGTCCCGGTGAAGGCCGCAGGCCGCCATCGGGAGGCCACGCCATAGCCTGGGGCTATGAGCACACTGCCCGACCTCGAGTCCCTGCGGTTGCTCGTCGACGTCGAGAGACTGGGGAGCCTGGGGCAGGCGGCCCGGACGGCGGGCATCGCCCAGCCCTCGGCGAGCAAGCGGATCGCGCTCCTGGAGCGCCGCCTCGGCCTGACCCTGCTGGAACGCACCCCCCGCGGCTCCACCCTCACCTCCCAGGGGACGATGATCGCGGCCTGGGCGGCGCAGGTGCTCGCGGCGGCCGAGGAGCTGATGCGCGGGGCGGAGGCCGTGCGGCACGCGCGGGCGGCGCACCTGCACATCGCGGCCAGCATGACCGTGGCCGAGTACCTCCTGCCGCGCTGGCTCGGAGAGCTGCAGAGCCGTGAACCGCAGGTCCAGGTCGGGCTGGAGGTGCAGAACTCCGCGGAGGTGGCCAGGCTCGTCGGAGGAGAGGCGGGCGGGATCGAGCTCGGGTTCGTGGAGGGGCCCTCGGTGCCGCAGGGGCTGGCCTCCCGGGTGGTGGCCGCGGACCGGCTGGTGGTCGTGGTCGCGGCGGGCCATCCGTGGGCGCGCCGCCGTACGCCGCTGCTCGCCGCGGAGCTGGCCGCGACCCCGCTGGTGGTCCGCGAGCGCGGTTCCGGCACCCGGGAGACCCTCGACCGGGCGCTGGCCGGGCACGCCGTCGCGGCTCCCCGGCTGGAGCTCGGTTCGAACACCGCGGTCAAGGGCGCCGCCCGCGAGGGCTCGGCCCCGGCGGTGCTGAGCGGCTACGCGGTCGAGGGGGAGCTCGCCACCGGGCGGCTGGCCGAGGTGGCGACCGCCGGCATCGACCTGGAGCGCAGCCTGCGGGCGGTCTGGCGCCGGGGGCGCCCGCCCACCGGTCCCGCCGCGGTCCTGCTCTCCATCGCCCTCGGCACGGCCAGGGGCTGACCGCGCGGGCCGGTCGGGCGGGTCGGGTGCGAGGGGGCCGAGGGGGCGGTCCCCGGGTGTGAGGGGGGCGAAGGGCCGGTCGGCCGGGCGCGAGGAGACCGTGGAACCGGCTCCGGCCCGGTGGCGGACCCGCGGCCGCTCCGGGCGTGCGAGAGCTATAGACCTGTTTGTCTTTTTCGATATATGGTGCCCGGCATGGCATCCGCCGAGCCGACGCCCCCGGTCCGCTCCCGCCGCGCCTCCCGATATGACGTCGTCGTCGCCGGAGGCGGCCACAACGGCCTGGTCGCCGCGGCCTACCTCGCCCGCTCCGGCCGCCGGGTGCTCGTCCTCGAACGCCTCGGCCACGTGGGCGGCCTGGCCGTCTCGGCCCGGGCGTTCCCCGGGGTCGACGCCCGGCTGTCGCGCTACTCCTACCTGGTCAGCCTGCTCCCGGCCAAGGTCGTGAAGGACCTGGGGCTCGCGGTGGAGCTGCGCCGCCGCCGGTACGCCTCCTACACGCCGGTGGGGGAGACCGGCCTGCTGGTGGACGGCGGCGACGCCGGCCGCACCGCCGCGTCGTTCGCCCGGGTCACCGGCGGGACCGCCGACCTCGGCGCCTGGCGGCGCTTCTACGCGATGACCGCGCAGGTGGCCGCCCGGATCGCGCCGACCCTGCTCGAACCCCTCATGAGCCGTACGGCGATGCGCGACCTGGTGGGCGCCGAGGCCTGGCGCGAGCTGTTCGAGCGGCCGATCGGCGAGGTCGTGGACGAGCGGTTCGCCGACGACACCGTGCGCGGGGTGGTGCTCACCGACGCCCTGATCGGCACCTTCGCCGACCCGTGCGACGAGAGCCTGCTGGCCAACCGGTGCTTCCTGTACCACGTGATCGGCGACGGCACCGGCGAGTGGAACGTCCCGGTCGGCGGGATGGGCGCGGTCTCCGGGGCGCTGGCCGGGGCCGCGCGGGCGGCCGGGGCGGAGATCCGCACCGGGGCCGAGGTCGTGGCGGTCGACCCCGGCGGGGAGGTGACCTTCCGCGACGGGACCGGGGAGCACGCGGTCACCGGCGAGCGGGTGCTGGCCAACGTGCCGCCCGCCGTACTGGCCCGGCTGCTCGGCGGCGGCGATGACGGGCCCGCGCCGGAGGGCGCCCAGCTGAAGATCAACATGGTGCTGTCCCGGTTGCCCCGGCTCAGGGACCCGGAGGTCGACCCGGCGGCGGCCTTCAGCGGCACGTTCCACGTCAACGAGGGCCGCGAGCAGCTCGCCCGCGCCCACGCCGAGGCCGCGCGGGGGGCGATCCCGGGCCTGCCCCCGGCCGAGGTGTACTGCCACTCGCTGACCGACCCCTCCGTCCTCGGTCCGGAGCTGCGCGCGGCCGGGGCCCAGACGATGACCCTGTTCGGCCTGCACATGCCCGCCCGGCTGTTCCGCGCCGACCCCGCCGGAGCGCGGGAGGAGGCGGTGCGCGCGACGCTCGCCTCGGTGAACCGGGTCCTCGCCGAACCGGTCGAGGACTGCCTGCTGCGCGGCCCGGACGGCCGCCCCTGCCTGGAGGCGAAGACCCCGGTGGACCTGGAGGCCGAGGCGGGCCTGCCCGGCGGGCACATCTTCCACCGCGACCTGTCCTGGCCGTTCGGCGAGCCCGGCAGGTGGGGGGTGGAGACCGGTTTCGAGCGGATCCTGCTCTGCGGCGCGGGCGCCCGGCGCGGCGGCGGCGTCAGCGGCATCCCCGGGCACAACGCCGCGATGGCGCTGCTGTCCTGACGGCCGCGGGCCTTCGCGCGAGGGCGCCGCGGTCGTGGGCCCTCGTGCGGGGATCCGCTGCGGTGGTGGGCCTTCCGCGCGGGGATCCGCTGCCGCCCCGACGGCCGCAGGTCTTTCCCGCGGGAACCTCAGGGGTCCTTCATGAGCCTCTCATGATGGGTCTCTAGCGTTGCAGGCATGGGCGACGGTGAGGCGGCGCGGGTGCTGGTCGTGGACGACGAGCCCGCGCTCAGGGAGGCGCTGCAGAGCAGCCTGGAGTACGAGGGCTACCGGGTGGGCCTGGCCTCCGACGGGCAGGCCGCGCTGGAGGTCCTGGAGCGGGAGCCGTACGAGGTGGTGCTGCTGGACGTGATGATGCCCCGCCTGGACGGGCTGACCGCCTGCCGCAGGCTCCGGGCGGCCGGCAACCACGTGCCGGTGCTCATGCTGACCGCGCGCGACGCCGTGGGCGACCGCGTGTCCGGGCTGGACGCCGGGGCCGACGACTACCTGGCCAAGCCGTTCGAGCTGGACGAGCTGCTGGCCCGGGTCAGGGCCCTGCTGCGGCGCGGCGCCCTGGCCGCCCCGGCGGCGGAGCAGGACTCCGGCGTGCTCGTCTGCGGCGACCTGCGGATGGACACCGCCGGCCGGGACGTCACCAGAGCGGGCGTCCCGCTGGAGCTGACCCGGACCGAGTACCTGCTGCTGGAGCTGTTCATGGTGCACCCCCGGCAGGTGCTCACCCGCGAGCAGATCCTCAGCGAGGTGTGGGGCTTCGACTTCGAGCCGTCGTCCAACTCCCTGGACGTCTACGTGATGTACCTGCGGCGCAAGACCGAGACGGGCGGGCTGCCCCGGCTGATCCACACCGTCCGCGGCGTCGGCTACGTGCTGCGGCCCTCGCCGTGAGGACGCCGTGAGGACGGGTCCCCGCTCCCTGCGCTCGCGGCTCACCCTGCTGGTCGCGGCGGCCGTCGCGGCGGCGATCGCGGTGTGCGCGGGCGCCTGCTGGTTCCTGGTCCGCTCCGAGCTCCTCGACCAGGTGGACCGCTCCCTGCGCAGCCCGAAGGGACCGCAGGGCGTCGAGTGGATCGAGCGGTACTGCTCCGGTGCGGAACCGGACCGCCCGCCGCCCCGGCTGGCCCTCCTCCAGCTGGTCGACGCGGCCGGCCGGACGTGCGCCGTCGGCACCGAGGTCGAGGTCGTCCCGGGCGACCGGGAACTGGCACGGGCGCCCAGGGGCACGGAGGCGTTCCGGGACGGGACGACCTCGGAGGGGGACGAGGTCCGGGTGCTGGTCCAGAGCGTCGGCGGAGGCCTGGTGCTGATGGAGTCCCGGCCGTTGGAGGAGTTCCGGTCCACGCTCACCGCGCTCGCCGGGATCCTGGCCGGGGTCGCCGCGCTCGGCGTGGTGGGCGCGGCGACCGCGGGCCGGCTCATCGCCCGTACGGCGCTGCGGCCGGTGGAGCGGCTGACCGGGGCGGTCGAGCACATCGCCAGGACCGAGGACCTCGGCACCCGCATCCCGGTCGAGGGCACCGACGAGCTCGCCCGGCTCGGCGCCTCCTTCAACGCGATGACCGCCGCGCTGGCCGGGGCCCGGGAGCGCCAGCGGAGGCTGATCGCCGACGCCGGGCACGAGCTGCGCACCCCGCTGACCAGCCTGCGCACCAACATCGACCTGCTGCTGCGCAGCGAGGACTCCGGCCGCCCGCTGGAGCCCGCCCCCAAGTGCAGGCTGCTGGCCGGCCTCAAGGCCCAGTTCGAGGAGATGTCCACGCTGGTCGGGGCGCTGCTCCAGCTCTCCCGGGGCGACAGCGAGCACGCGCCGCGCGTCGAGGTGGCCTTCCACGAGGTGGTCGGGGCGGCCGTGGAGCGGGCCCGGCTCCGCGCCCGCGACCTGCCGATCGAGACCGACCTCGGGCCCTGGTACGTCCACGCGGACCCGGCCGCGCTGGAGCGCGCGGTGGTCAACCTGCTCGACAACGCGGTGAAGTTCTCCGCGGACCCCGGCGACGGTCCGGAAGGCGCCCGGCCCGGCTCCGGCGACGGCCCGGGAGACGGCGGCCCCGGCGGCCCCGGTGGTCCCGCTGGTTCCGGCGGGGGGCGGGGGCCGGTGGTCGTACGGCTCCGCGACGGTGAGCTGACCGTCCGCGACCACGGTCCCGGCATCGCCCGTGCGGAGCTGCCCTACGTCTTCGACCGGTTCTGGCGCTCGCCCTCGGCCCGGAGCATGCCGGGTTCGGGCCTGGGGCTGGCGATCGTGGCGCAGGCCGTACGGGAGGCCGGGGGAGAGGTCGCCCTGGAGAACGCCGACGACGGCGGGGCCGTCGCCCGGCTGCGCCTTCCCGGCTCCCTCGCGGCGGGCGGCGGAGACTGACTTCCGGCATCCCTGTTTTTCTCACCCTGCGTTAACGGTCGCCTCAGGATCACCCAAGACCGCGTGCCGAATCTGGGGTCATGAGAGAGCAGAACCGCCATCCGCGGGGGGAAGCATGGACCGGCTGACGGTTCCGGCGCCGGTGCGCACCCGGCTGGTCGAGGTCGTCGTGCCCGTCCACAACGAGGAGCGGGTGCTGGCCGAGAGCGTCCGCCGGCTGCACGCCTACCTCACCGGGACCTTCCCGTACGGCTTCCGCATCACGATCGCAGACAACGCCAGCACCGACGGGACCTGGCGGATCGCCCTGGACCTGAGCCGGGAGCTGCCGCACGTGCGCGCCGTCCACCTGGACGCCAAGGGCCGGGGCCGGGCGCTGCGCAGGGTGTGGTCGGAGAGCGCCGCCGACGTGGTCGCCTACATGGACGTGGACCTTTCCACCGACCTGGACGCGTTCCTGCCGCTGGTGGCCCCCCTGCTGTCGGGCCACAGCGGCCTGGCCATCGGCACCCGCCTGTCCCGGGGCTCGAACGTGGTGCGCGGGCCCAAGCGGGAGTTCATCTCGCGGACCTACAACCTGATGCTCCGCGGGGCGATGGGCGCGGGCTTCTCCGACGCCCAGTGCGGGTTCAAGGCGGTCCGCACCGAGATCGCCCAGGCGCTGCTGCCGGCGGTCGAGGACGAGGAGTGGTTCTTCGACACCGAACTGCTGCTGCTCGCCGAGCGGCACGGGCTGCGCATCCACGAGGTGCCGGTGGACTGGGTGGACGACCCCGACAGCCGGGTGGACATCGTCAGGACCGTCATGGACGACCTGAAGGGCATGGCGCGGGTGGCCCGCAGGGCCCTGTCCGGCCCGGTCCGCCTCCCGGTCCCGCCGCGGGTCGGGAACGCCCGGTTGCCCAGCGGCATGGCCCGCCAGCTGCCCAGCTTCGCCGTCATCGGCCTGGTCAGCACCCTGGCGCACCTCCTGCTGTTCGTCAACCTGCGGCTGCTGGTGCCCGCGGTGGTCGCCAACGGCATCGCCCTGGTCGTCACCGCCGTCGCGAACACCGCCGCCAACCGCCGCTTCACCTTCGGCGTCACCGGGCGCGCCGGGGCGCTGCGCCACCAGCTCGAAGGCGGTCTCGCCCTGGTCGTCGGCTTCGCCCTGAGCACCGGCGGCCTCGCCCTGCTGGACGTCCTCATGCCGGACGCGTCCACCACCGCCGAGGTCGCCGCGGTCGTCGCCGCCAACGCCCTCGCGACCCTGGTGCGCTTCCTGCTGCTGCGCGTCTGGGTCTTCCACCCCCGCCGTGTGAAGGAGCCTGCCCGATGAACGGCCCCGTCCCCGCAGCCTCCACCGATCCCGGAGCGGTCCCCGGCGCCCCCGCCGCTTCGGACGCCGTCCCCGTGCAGGACGATCCACGGGGGGCTCCGCGCGGCGCCCGGCACGCGGGTCCGGCCGCCGGCGCGCCCCGGTGGGCGCGTCCCGGCCTGTGGGCCGTGCTGGCGCTGGCGGCCTTCCTGTACACGTGGGCGCTCGGCCGGAACGGCGACGCCAACGGTTACTACGCGGCCGCGATCCTGTCGGGCACGCAGAGCTGGAAGGCGTTCTTCTTCGGCGCGCTGGACGCCGGGTCGTTCATCACGGTGGACAAGCCGCCGGTCGCCCTGTGGGTGATGGGCCTGTCGGCGAGGGTCTTCGGCTACGGCACGTGGAGCATGCTCCTGCCCCAGGCGGCCGCGGGCGTCGCCTCCGTCTGGGCCGTGCACTCGGCGGTGCGGCGCTCCCTGGCGGAGCTCCCGGGCCACGCCTCGTGGGCCGCCGGGCTGGTCGCGGCCCTGGTGATGACGCTGACCCCGATCACGGTCGCGATCAACCGGGACAACAACCCCGACACGGTCCTGGTGCTGCTCCTGGTGGCGGCCGCCTGGTTCTGCCTGGAGGCGATCCGCGACGGCCGCACGCGCACGCTGGTCGTCTCGGCCGTCCTCGTCGGTTTCGCCTTCAACACCAAGATGCTCCAGGCCTACCTGGTGGTGCCGGCCTTCGCCCTGGCCTACCTGGCGCTGGCACCGGGCACGGTGTTGCGCCGGTTCGGCCGCCTGCCGGCCGCGGGCGCGGCCCTGGGCGTCTCCAGCGGGTGGTGGATGCTCGTGGTCGACCTGTGGCCGGCCGGGAGCCGTCCCTACGTCGGCGGCAGCACCGACAACTCCGTCTGGGACCTGGTCATCGGGTACAACGGCCTCGGCCGGATCTTCGGCGGGAACGGCCGCGGAGGCGGCGGCGGGTTCGGCGGGGAGCCGGGCGCGGGACGCCTGTTCAACGACGTCCTGGCCGGTCAGATCTCCTGGCTGCTGCCCTTCGCGGTCCTGGCGCTGACCTGCGGCCTGGTCCTGGCCGGCCGCAGGTCCCTGCCCGGCGCCCGCGCGGCCCTGCTGCTGTGGGGCGGCTGGCTGGTCGTGCACTACGCGGTCTTCAGCTTCTCCAGCGGCACCTTCCACCCGTACTACACCACCGCGATGGCCCCGGCCGTCGCCGCCCTCACCGGGCTCGGCGGAGTGCTGATGTGGCAGGCCCACCGCGAGTCCCCGGTGTGGGCGTGGGCGCTCCCGCTCGGGATCGCGGTCACCGGGGCGTGGTCGTTCACCGTGCTGCGCCGCAGCTCGGACTTCGTGCCCTGGCTGGCCTGGGCCGTGGCGGGGGCGAGCGCGGTGGCGGTGCTCGGGCTGGTCGCGGCCCGCCTCGGGCGGCGGACCAGGCTGCGGATCGCCGCGGCCGCGCTGCTCGCCGGGGTGCTCGGCGGTCTGGCCGGTCCCGCCGCCTACGCGCTGACCCCGCTCGGTTCGGCCGTCAACGGGACGAATCCGACCGCGGGCCCGGCCGGAAGCGGTGGTCCCGGCGGCATGCGCGGCTTCGGCGGGACGCCGGGCGGCACCCGGCCGGGTTTCCCCGGCGACGGGGCGCGGCAGGCCCCGCCGCAGGGCCCCGGAGGCGGCGCGGACGCCGGGGCGGGTACCACGGCGGACGGTGCCGCGGACGGCCCGGTGGCGGACGGCGCCGCGGGCGACGCCGCCGCGCGCGGCGACGGGATGCGGGGAGGCCCCGGCGGGTCCCTGAGCGCGGAGATGATCGCCTATCTGAAGGAGAACCGGGGCGGGGCGACCTGGCTGGTGGCGGTGGGCAGCGCGCAGAGCGCTTCCTCTGCCATCCTCTCGACGGGCCTGCCCGTCATCGCGATGGGCGGTTTCACCGGAAGCGACCCCGCCATGACCGCGGACCGGCTCCAGGAGCTCGTCGCCTCCGGGCGGCTGAGGTACGTGATGCCCGGCGGCGGGCGGAGCGGCCCCGGCGGCGGGGGCTCCTCGGAGGTGAGCACGTGGGTGCAGGCCAACTGCACCGCCGTCGCAGCCTCCGAGTACGGCGGCACCGGCGCCCCGGAGGGCACCACCGGTACCGGGCAGTCCCTCTACCGCTGCGGCTGAACCGCGTGCCTCCCCCGTCCCCGGCGTACCTGCCGGACCGTCCGCACCGGCGGACCCGGTGGCCGTCGCCGGACGGGGCGGGGGAGGCGCGCTGCTGTAGTCTTGCGCCGTGCAGAGCGGAGAAGGGGCGCGCGGCAGCCGCGCGGACCAGGCGGACCAGCGGCGGGCGGAGCTGCTCGAAGCCGCCCGGAGGGTCGTGCTGGAGCGGGGGCTGGCCGGCACCCGCGTCGCCGACATCGCCAGGGCGACGAACGTGAGCGGCGGACTGATCCACTATCACTTCGCCACCAAGGACGATCTCATCACCGAGATGCTCCGCAGCACGACCGAGTCGGAGATCCAGCGGCTCAGGGAGATCGTCGACGGCCCGGGGACGGCGGTGCAGCGGCTGGACAGCGTCCTGCGCCTGTGCATCCCGGCCTCCCGGGACGACCAGGGCTGGATCCTCTGGCTCGACGCCTGGGCGGTCGGGGTGCGCGAGGAGCACGTCCGGACCATCCTGCTGGAGTTCGAGGGCGCCTGGATCGAGATCCTCCGCGAGGTGATCACGCAGGGCGTGGCGCTGGGGGAGTTCGCGTGCGACGACCCGCAGGGCGCGGCCGAGCGCCTCGACGGCATGCTCGACGGCCTGGCCATCCGCTACACCCTGGACGCCGGGAACATGTCCAGGAGCAGGCTCCTGCACCACGCCCGCGTCGCCGCCGCCCGCGAGGTGGGCCTGGACCCGTCGGTCTTCCCCGTCTCCTGAGCGGGCCCGGACACGCGCCGGAGGATCGTCCTTCCCGGGCGCGGACATCGGGAGAACCGGCCCTCCCGGGCACGGACCTCCGGAGGACGCGGGTCCTGCGGGCGGGGCCCGGCCGGGACGCCGCGCTCAGGCGGGCATGGCCGCCAGGAGGTAGGCCAGCCGGGCCGCGGCGGCCTCGACGTCGTCGGCGCTGCCGAGCCGGTAGCCCCACGAGGTGATGAAACCGCCGTCCGGCGCGCAGGTGACGGTCTCCGCCAGGGTCTCGCTGAACCGGTTGCGGACGCGGACGTAGGCGGGGTCGCCGAGCGAGACGCCCGACAGGGACAGGTCGGCGTGCGAACGGGTCGCCGTGGCGAACCTCTCCAGACAGGACAGCGTGTCGAGCATCGTGCCTCACCTCCGTCCCGTCGAGGATTGCACGATCTTCGGAAGTTAATCAAGCAATTGCGGCGATCATTCGGCCGATTGCCGGGTGAGGTCCTCCAGGACCCGGACGATCACCGCTCGCGCGTCCTCGCGGAAGGCCGCCACCTCGCAGAACTCCTCGAAGGACCGCTCGTAGAAGGTGATGTCCTCCGGGTCGCGCAGGACCAGGTTCCTGGTGCGGGTGGGCACCGCGACCTGGTCGCGGTCGTAGATCCAGAAGCCGTTGAGCAGGGCGGACGGCAGGGGCGCCGTGAAGGGGACCACGCCGAACTCCACGTTCGGCAGCGCGGTCACGGCGAGCAGCCGGTCGAGCTGGCCGCACATCACGTCCAGCGGCGCCAGCCGGTAGCGCAGCACCGCCTCGGGCACGACGAAGCGGAACCGCTTGCGCTGGTCGTAGAGGATCTCCTGGCGCTGCATGCGGACCCGGATGGCCGCGTCGACCTCGTCGGGGGCGTTGTAGAGGCGCTTGAGCCGGGTGAAGACGCTCCGGGCGTACTCGGTGGTCTGCAGCAGGCCGACGACCAGGCCCGGCTCGAACGCCCGCAGCAGCGTGGTCCGCGCCTCCAGGTCGCGGATGTCCTCCTGGAGCGCGGCCAGGCCGCTGCGGTGCCGCTGCCGCCAGGAGTCCTGGCGCTCCAGCAGCCCGGTGAGCTGCTCGGTGAGCTCCTCGACGACCTCGGGCGCGGCCCCCACGGCCCGCCCCCACGCGCCGATGTCGTCGACGGTGGCGGTCTGGCGGGCGTTCTCGATCCGGGAGACCTTGGAGGCCTGCCAGCCCAGCCGCTCGGCGAGTTCCTTGCCCGACAGGCGGGAGGCCTCCCGCAACTGCCTGAGCTGCACGCCCATCCGGGTGCGGGCCTGCTGGAACTCGCTCATTCCTCGTCCTCCTGGTGGGCGGCCTGCACGAGGGTAGACGCCGGGTGCGGATCATGCCATAGGGCCGCCGCAATCGTGATCGACATGTGCGGCGGGGGAGGTCCCGCCGCCGGCCCGGGGGAGGGCACGGGCTCAGGAGCGCGCCCTCCGGGCGATGTCCACGAGGAGTTCGCGGGGGCTCAGGAGAGCACCCGCCGGGCGATGTCCACGAGGAGTTCGCGGGGGACCTCGACGGCGGTCTCCCCCTCCAGGACGTGCCGGAGCCCGGCCAGGGCCTCGGCGTCGGTCACCCGGAGCCCCTGGACGACGACGGTGCCGCGGTCGGTCTCGTAGAGGGAGGGGCAGGCGCCCGCCTCCGACGTGGAGCCGAGAAACCGCAAACGCATGATGGGTCCTTCCCCGAACGCCATTCGCAACGCAATTGCGCGCAATCTTAAACGGATCAAAGGGGAAGAACGGTGCGGATCACCGAACTCCCAGGAATCTGGGAGCGGCGAACCCGCCCGGCGGCGCCCGGCGACCCGCACTCCCGGTACGGAGCGGGCCGCGCCGGACGCTCACAGCAGGGCGCGGGGGATGTCCGTCACCGCGGCGCGCAGTTCCTCACCCAGCGCCTTGGCCTGGGCGTCCATGCGGGGGCTGGAGGCGACGCCCCGGCCGAGGAGCCCGTGGACGACGAAGTTGAGGGCGAGCAGGTTGGGCAGGTCGAAGCGCTCGACCACGAGACCGGCCGTCTCCGGGAGGAGCTCCCGCAGCCGCCCGGCCGTCAGGTGCTCCGAGAGCCACGCGAACCGCTCGGCGGTCCCGGTCCAGACCCCGAGGTTGGCGTTGCCGCCCTTGTCGCCGGACCGGGCGCCGGCGATCGTCCCCAGCGGAGCCCGCAGGGTCGGCCCCCCGCCCCCGCCGGCCGGGAGGGACGCCCGCACGGCCTGCCGGGGGGACGGCCGTACGGCCTCGGGCGCAGGTGGGGGGACCACCGCGCCGGAGGCGCCCGCGGGTGAGGCCGGCGGGTCGGCGGGCACCTCCCGGCCGTCCAGCAGGACCCGCGGGCGGACGGCGTCCGCGGGCACCAGGCACGGCCAGTAGACCCCGTACGGCGAGGCGTCCCCCGGAGGGGCCAGGCCGTGGAAGCCCGGGTAGGAGGCCAGGCCGGTCTCCACCACGGCGGCGGAGAAGGCGCGGCCGGCCTTCCCCCGGTCGGGGTCCATCACGGTGACGCGCAGCAGCGCGGTGCCCGCGAGCGGGGTGAGCTCGACGTGGACCTGCTCGAAGGAGTCCCGCGGCACGCGGGCCCAGACGGCGTCCAGCGCGAGCCGGGCCTTGGCCTCGATGTCCAGGCCGGTCAGCACCATGGTCATGGTGTTGCGGTAACCGGCGGGGTAGGTGACCGCCACCTTGAGCGTCTCCGGCGGCGCCTCGCCGCGCACCCCGGAGATCCGGACGCGGTCCGGGCCCTGCTGCTCCAGCCGGATCGTGTCGAACCGGGCCGTGACGTCCGGCCCGAGGTAGCGCGGGGAGCCGATCTCGTAGAGCAGCTGGGCGGTGACCGTGCCGACGGACACGGTCCCGCCCGTCCCGGGGTGCTTGGTGACCACGCCGGACCCGTCGGCCTCCAGCTCCACCAGCGGGAACCCGCAGTGCGGCAGGTCGGGCACCTCGCCGAAGAACGCGTAGTTGCCGCCGGTCGCCTGGCAGCCGCACTCGATGACGTGCCCGGCGGCCACCGAGCCGGCCAGCGCGTCGTGGTCGCCGGGGCCCCAGCCGTACCGCCAGATCCCCGGCCCGGTGACCAGCGCCGCGTCGGTGACGCGGCCGGTCACCACCACGTCCGCCCCCGCCGCGAGCGCGGCGGCGATCGGCCGCCCGCCCAGGTAGGCGTTGGCGGTCAGGGGCGTCGCGGTGAGCTTCTCGCCGGTGTCGGCGTTGACCGCGTCACCGAGGACGCCGAGGTCGCCGGTGAGGTCGTCACCGGTCACGCAGGCGACCCGGACCCGCAGCCCGAGCCGGTCGGCCAGCTCCGACACCGCCGCGGCGCACCCGGCCGGATCCAGCCCGCCGGCGTTCGACACGATCCGGACGCCCCGCTCCAGGCAGGTGCCGAGGACCTGCTCCAGCTGCGCCAGGAACGTCGGCGCGTAACCGGGACGGCCGCTGCGCCGGTTGCCCGCCAGGATCAGCATGGTCAGCTCGGCGAGCCAGTCGCCGGTGAGCACGTCGATCGGCCCGCCCTCGACCATCTCCCGGGCGGCCGAGAGGCGGTCGCCGTAGAAGCCGGAGCAGTTCGCGACGCGGAGCATCAGGCGCCCCGGACGGGCTCTCCGGGGTCCGACGGCTCCGGCCGCGGCACCCAGGACGGCAGGCGCTTGGCCATGAAGGCGGCGATGCCCTCCTGGCCCTCGGCGGAGGTGAACCGCTGGGCCGACAGCTCGGCCATCCGGCGCATGCCCTCCTCCACCGGGAGGGCCGGCACGGTCCGGACGAGCTGCTTGGTGATCGCCAGCGCCTCGGGGCCGCCGCGCAGCAGCATGTCGGCGTAGCGGGCGACGGTGGCGTCCAGCTCCTCCTCCGGGACGGCCCGGGTCAGCAGGCCGATCTCCTGGGCGCGGGCGGCGTCGAAGACCTCGCCGGTGAGGAGGTACTCGGCCGCGGCCCGCGGGTCGAGCCGCCGCAGCACGGTCACCGCGATCATGGCGGGCACCACCCCCAGCCGGACCTCGGTGAACGCGAACGAGGCCGAGTCCGGCGCGATCGCGAAGTCGCACGCCGCGACCAGGCCGAGCCCCCCGGCGCGCGCGGTGCCGTTCAGCCGGCAGATGACCGGCTTGGGACTCTCCCAGATCATGCTCATGATCTCCGGGAACGACGCCGTCACCGGCGCCTCGTGCGCGCCGCCCGGCTCGGAGCGCTGCTCCTTCAGGTCCGCTCCGGCGCAGAACACCGGCCCGGTCCCGGTCAGGACGATCACCCGCACGCTCTCGTCGGCCAGCGCCCAGTTGAGCCGGTCCTCCAGGTCGCCGAGCAACCGCACGGACAGCGCGTTGCGGTTGCGCGGCGAGTCGAGCGTGATCGTGGCGATCCCGCCGGACACCTCCTTGCGCACCAGCCGCTCCACCGGCCAACCCCCGTCGCTGTTCATTCCGCCCACTTCCCTCGTCGGCGCGCCGCGGACGGGCCGTCTCCCGTCCCGCGTGGCGCGTTCACTCCGGCCTCCCGATCACGGCCAGTACGGCTCCCGCCTCGACCCGGCGGCCCGGTGCCGCGTCCAGCCCGGTCACCGTGCCCGCGGCGGGCGCGGTGATCCGGTGCTCCATCTTCATAGCTTCCAATACCACGACCACCTGCCCGGCGGTGACCTGATCGCCGGATGCCACCTCGACGCGCAGCACGGTACCGGGCATGGGCGCGAGCAGCGAGCCGGGGGCCGGGCGCTCGACCGGCTCGGGCAGGCGGGGCAGCGGCGTGAGCCGTACCGAGCCGAGGGGGGAGTCCACGTACGTCACGCCGTCGTGGCGGGCGACCCCGAAGCGGTGCCGTACGCCGCCGGTCTCCAGGACCACGAGATCCGGGGCGGCGCCGACCAGGACGGTGTCCGGGAAGCCTTCGGCCCGCAGGCCGTCCCTCGTGATCCGGTAGGCGACCGTGCGGACGGCGCCGCCGCCGGACGGATCCGGGCCGGCCGCGCCGGCCGGGCTCTCTGCGTCTCCCCTGCTCCCCGTGTTACCCGCGCCGACCCTGAAGGCGGCGTGCTGCGGCTGGGAGACCACGTTGCGCCACCCGCTCGGCAGCCCGGCCTGCACGGTCGCCGCGGCCCGGTTCGCGGCGGCCTGGGCGAGGGCGGCGGCCAGGGCGGAGAGCGGGACCGCGTCCGGGCCGCCGGGACCGGCGGACGCACCGGATGCGGTCGGCTCTCCGGAGGCGGTGGACCCGAGGGGTCCGCCGGAGGTTCCGGAGACGAGGCCGGCCCCGGGAGGTCCGGACGGCCCCCGGTCCGCGGCGGCGAGGCCGTGCCGGTCCAGGAAACCGGTGTCGGTCGCGCCGGCCAGGAACGCCTCGTGGCGCAGCACCGCGACCAGCAGGTCCCGGTTGGTGACCGGGCCGTGGATCCTCGCCCGGGCGAGCGCGCCGGCGAGCCTGCGGGCGGCGTCGGCGCGGGTCGCGCCGTGAGCGATCACCTTGGCGAGCATCGGGTCGTAGTGCACGCCCACCTCGGAGCCGTCCTCGACGCCGGAGTCCAGCCGCAGACCGCCGGAGACGGAGGCGAAGCGGGCCGCGACGCCGGGGACGTCGAACCGGTGCAGGACGCCGCTCTGCGGGAGCCAGCCCAGCGCGGGGTCCTCGGCGTACAGGCGGGCCTCGATCGCGTGGCCCGCGGGCGCGGGGGGCGCCGGCGGCAGGGCGCCGCCCTCGGCGATCCGCAGCTGGAACCCGACCAGGTCGAGGCCGTACACGCACTCGGTGACCGGGTGCTCGACCTGGAGCCGGGTGTTCATCTCCAGGAAGGCGACGGTGTCGTCCTTGACGAGGAACTCGACGGTCCCCGCCCCGACGTAGCCGACGGCCCGGGCGGCGTCGGCCGCCGCCGCGCACAGCCGCGCGCGCAGCGCGGGGGAGACGGCGGGGGAGGGGGTCTCCTCGATCACCTTCTGGTGCCGCCGCTGGATCGAGCACTCCCGCTCGCCCAGCGTCCAGACCGTGCCGTGCGCGTCGGCCAGGACCTGCACCTCGATGTGGCGGGCGTCCTCCAGCAGGGGCTCGACGAAGACCGCGCCGTCGCCGAAGGCCGACTCCGCCTCGCGCCGGGCCGACTCGACCGCCCCCGGGAGGTCGTCGGTGAGCCGGACGATCCGCATCCCCCGCCCGCCGCCCCCGGCCGAGGCCTTCACCAGCAGCGGGACCGCCCAGCCGGACGCGTCCCCGCTCATCCGGGCGAAGACGGCGTCCAGGTCCCGGTCGAGGTCGTCCATCGAGTAGCCGGGGCCCGCGGTGAAGTGGGGCAGGACCGGCACCCCCGCCTCGGCCATCAGCGCCTTGGCTCCGATCTTGGAGCCCATGGCGGCGATGGCCTCGGGACCCGGACCGACCCAGGTCAGCCCGGCGTCGAGGACGGCCCGGGCGAAGTCCGCGCTCTCCGACAGGAAGCCGTATCCGGGGTGGACGGCGTCGGCGCCGGTCCGCAGGGCGGCCCCGACGACCTTCCCGATCGACAGGTAGGTCTCGGCGGGCGCGACGCCGGGCAGCCGTACGGCGTGGTCGGCCTCGGCGGTGTGCGGTGCGCCGGAGTCGGCGTCGGAGAAGACCGCGACGGTCTCGATGCCGAGGTCGCGGCAGGTGCGGAAGACGCGGCGGGCGATCTCGCCCCGGTTCGCGACGAGCAGGCGGCGGATCACGGTCACATCCGGAAGACGCCGAAGCCCGCGGGCTCCGGGACGGGGGCGTTGTTGACGGCCGACAGGCACAGGCCCAGGACGGTGCGGGTGTCGCGGGGGTCGATGACCCCGTCGTCGTAGAGCCGCCCGGACAGGAAGAACGGCAGCGACTCCGCCTCGATCTGCGCCTCGACCGCCGCGCGCATCACCGCGTCCGCCTCCTCGTCGTACGGTCTGCCCCGGGCCTCGGCGGCGGCCCGGCCGACGATGGACAGCACCCCCGCGAGCTGCGCCGGGCCCATGACGGCCGATTTGGCGCTCGGCCAGGTGAACAGGAACCGGGGGTCGTAGGCCCGCCCGCACATGCCGTAGTTGCCCGCGCCGTAGGAGGCGCCCATGACGACCGTGAGGTGCGGGACGGTCGAGTTGGAGACCGCGTTGATCATCATGGCGCCGTGCTTGATGATGCCGCCCTGCTCGTACTCCCGGCCGACCATGTAGCCGGTCGTGTTCTGCAGGAAGAGCAGCGGCGTGCGCGCCTGGTTCGCCAGCTGGACGAACTGAGCGGCCTTCTGGGCCTCCTGGCTGAACAGCACGCCGCGGGCGTTGGCCAGGATCCCGACCGGGTAGCCGTGCAGCCGCGCCCACCCCGTCACCAGGCTCGGGCCGTACAGGGGCTTGAACTCGTCGAACTCGCTGCCGTCCGCGATCCGCACGATCACCTCGCGCGGGTCGAAGGGGATCCGCAGGTCCTCCGGCACGATGCCCAGCAGCTCGTCGGGGTCGTACAGCGGGTCCCGCACGGGGCCGGGCGCGCGGCCGCGCCTGACCCGGCCGAGCCCGCGCACGATCCGGCGCCCGATCCGCAGGGCGTCGTGCTCGTCGTCGGCCAGGTGGTCGGCGAGGCCGGAGACGCGGGCGTGCATCTCGGCGCCGCCCAGCGACTCGTCGTCGGACTCCTCACCGGTGGCCATCTTCACCAGCGGCGGCCCGCCGAGGAAGACCTTGGCCCGCTCCCTGACCATGACCACGTGGTCGCTCATCCCGGGCACGTAGGCGCCCCCGGCGGTGGAACTGCCGAACACCAGGGCGATCGTCGGGATGCCGGCGGCGCTCAGCCGGGTCAGGTCGCGGAAGATCCGCCCGCCCGGGATGAAGATCTCCTTCTGCGTCGGCAGGTCCGCCCCGCCCGACTCGACCAGGTTGACCAGCGGCAGCCGGTTCTCCAGCGCGATGTCGGCGGCGCGGAGCGTCTTGCGCAGGGTCCACGGGTTGGACGCGCCGCCCCGCACGGTCGGGTCGTTGGCGACGACCACGCACTCGACGCCCTCGACCACCCCGATGCCGGTGACCACGCTCGCGCCGACCGGGAAGTCGCTGCCCCAGCCCGCCAGCGGGGAGAGCTCCAGGAACGCGGAGTCGGGGTCGACCAGCAGCTCGATCCGCTCCCGCGCGAGCAGTCCGCCGCGCGCCCGGTGCCGCTCGACGTATCTGCCGCCGCCGCCCGCCACGGCCTTGGCCTGCTCGGCCTCCAGCGCGGCCAGCTTGGCGATCATCGCCTCGCGCCGTGCCCGGTACTCGTCCGAGGAGGTGTGCGACCCGCTCACCTGCCCTCCCTCGCGGCTCCCGCCGGCGCGGTGGGCCCCGGCCGGTCCGCCGGGCCGGCGGACCCCGCCGGCCCGGATGCCCGCAGTGTGGCACACCGGGCGGCCGGTCCGCCTCCTCCGGGTCGGCACCACCAGGTCGGCACCGCCGGGTCAGCCGCAGTGGCTCCAGCCGCTCTTCCAGGACAGCGAACCGTGCGAGCCGCCCCAGATCACGCACTTCTTGGCGGCGGTGAGCCGTACCGGGCCCGCGTAGGCGGTGAAGTTGCCGGGGTTGCTCCCCGACGAGCCACCCTTCACCTGGAGGATCGCGTTCATCTTGACCTTGCCCGGGTGGACGTACCGGGACAGGGTGACGACGCAGTTCTGCTTGCTGGTGGCGTTGTAGAGCAGGTGGATAGTCGCGCTGCCGCCGAGCGCGCGGGAGTTGATCTGCCTGAAGCCCGACCCGCACACCTGGGCCGCGGTGAAGGTGTTCGGCTTCAGCGTCGGCTTGGAGGTCGGCTTGGACGTCGGCTTGGACGTCGGCTTGGACGTCGTCTTCGCGGTGGCCGTGGGTCTGGCCGCCGGCTTCGCGGTGGTCCTGGCCGGGGAGGGTGAGGGCTCGGAGGAGCCGCCGATGTCCGTCGGCTGCGACGCCTCGTCGCCCGGCTGCAGCGTCCCGTCGTCCGGGCGGGAGGTGGCCTTCCGCGTCGGGCGCGGCGTCGGCTTCCCCCTGCGCCCGTCGTCCGAACGGGCCCGGGAGTCTCCCGCCGCCGGTTCTCCGGGGTCCGCCGGGCCGCGCGTGGGCTCCGGTGCGGGACTCTTCTGCTTCGGGGCCGGTTCGGGGGACTCGGAGGCCGCGGGCGGCTCGTCGGGGGTGAGCTCGGGGACAGGTTCTCCGACGGGTTCTCCGGCGGGCTCCTGCCGTTCCGCGGAGGAGGCCGCCGGACCGGCGGCCCTGGAGGCGGCGGCCTTCTCGTCGTTCTGCAGGACGACCACGGTTCCGGTGGCCACGCCGAGGGCGGCCACGGCCGCCACCCCGGCCAGCAGCAGGCCCGTCGGGCGCCGCGGCCGGGGCGGCGGCTCCGCGGGACCGGCCGCCCGCGCCCCGCCCTGCCCGGGAGCCGCGGCGTGCGCTGCGGCCTGCGGTGCGCCCTGCGGCGCGGCCGCTCCGGCCTGCCCGGGGACCCCTGCGGGGCCGGGAGGCGGGACGCGGAGCGCCGGGGCGGTGCCCGACATGAGGTGGCCGACGAGCTGCTCGGCGGTGGGCCGCATCGCCGGGTCCTTGGCCAGGCCGGCGGCGATCAGGTCGCGCAGCGGCCCGGGGTCCAGCCGGCCCAGGTCCGGCTCGAGGGTCAGGATCCGGTTCATCACCACGGGGATGGAGTCCTGGCCGAACGCGGGCGTCCCGGTGGCGGCGAAGACCATGGTCACGGCCCAGGCGAACACGTCGACCGCGGGCGTGGCCTCGCCGCCGCTGAGCTGCTCGGGCGCCAGGTAGGACGGCGTCCCCACCGACGTCCCGGTGGCGGTCGTGCCGGGGGAGTCCAGCGCCCTGGCGATGCCGAAGTCGATCACGACCGGGCCCTCGGGGCCCATCAGCACGTTGGCGGGCTTGAAGTCGCGGTGCAGGATGCCCGCGCGGTGGATGGCCGACAGGGCGGTGGCCGTGCTGACGGCCAGGCGCTCCAGCGCGGCGCCGCGGCGCGGGCCCTCGGTGTCGACCAGCCGGCGCAGCGACGGGCCGGGCACGTACTCGCTGACGATGTACGGCCGGCTGCCCGCCAGATCGGCGTGCAGGACCGGCGCGGTGCAGAACCGGGCCACCCGCCGGGCGACCGAGACCTCCCGCAGGAAGCGCGCGCGGGCGTCGGAGTCCGTCGTCAGCCCCTGGTGGAGGAGCTTGACGGCGACCTGCTCGCCCTGGGGCCCCCGCCCCAGGTAGACGACCCCCTGGCCGCCCTCCCCGAGGCGCCCGGTGAGCTCGAACGGTCCCAGCCGCCGAGGATCCTCCGCCGTGAGCGGCTGTACCACGATGACCCCCCGGCAAAACCTGAAAATTCGGTTATGTGGGGCAGCACGCTACCAGTGCGGGAGGGGAGGCGGATGATCTACCGGTTCCCCGGCCTCAGATGGCCTTGCCCGGGTTGAGGATGCCGAGCGGGTCGAAGACGCGCTTGATGCCGTGGTGGACCTCCTCGGTGACCGGCCCCGCCTCCAGCGCCAGCCAGCGCCGCTTCAGCAGTCCCACCCCGTGCTCCCCGGTGAGCGTGCCGCCCCGGTTCAGGGCCTCCCGGAAGACCTCGTCGGCGGCGGCCCAGACGTTGGGCGGCGGCTCGGGCAGCCCGCGGTCGAAGACGAAGACCGGGTGCAGGTTGCCGTCCCCGGCGTGCGCCACCGTGCAGATCAGCACGTCGTGCCGGACCGCGATCGCCTCGATGGCGGAGATCATGTCCGGTAGCGCCGAGCGCGGCACGCACACGTCCTCGACCAGGCAGGCGCCGAGCCGCTCCTTGGCGTGGTAGGCCAGCCGCCGCAGGCCGATCAGCTCCTCGGCCTCCTGGGGGCCGGCCGCCACGGCGACGAACGAGGCTCCGTTCTCCTCGCACAGCTCGCGCATCCGCTCGGCCACCGCGGGCCCGTCGACCGCGTCGGACTGCGCGATCAGCATCGCCTGGACGGCGGGCTCCAGGCCGATGTTCCGCCAGTCGTCGATGGCCTTGAGGGTGGCCCGGTCGAGCATCTCCAGCAGCGACGGCTGGCAGCCGGCCGCGATGACCGCCGCCACGGCCGCCGCCGCGTCGCGCAGGGAGGCGAACTCCGCGGCGATCGTCGCGGGCGGGGCCAGGGGCGCGCGGCGCAGCCGTACGGTGGCGGAGGTGATCACACCGAGGGTGCCCTCGGACCCGACGAACAGCCCGGTCAGGTCGTAGCCCGTCACCCCCTTGACCGTCCGCCTGCCGGTGGTGAGGATCCGCCCGTCGGCCAGGACGACCTCCAGGCCCAGCGCCGAGTCGCGGGTCACGCCGTACTTCACGCAGCGCAGGCCGCCGGCGTTGGTGGCCAGGTTGCCGCCGATGGTGGAGATCTCGTAGGAGGAGGGGTCGGGCGCGTACATCAGGCCGTGCTCGCGGGCCGCGCGGTCCAGGTCGGCGGTGATGACGCCGGGCTCCACCACGGCGATCTCGTCGGCGGGGGAGAGCTCCCTGATCGCGGTCATCCTCTGCAGCGCCAGCACGACGCACCCCTGCACGGCCGTCGCGCCGCCGGCCAGCCCCGTCCCGGCCCCGCGGGGGACCACCGGCACCCGGTGCCGGGTGGCCCACTCCATGACGGCGACCACGTCGGCGGTGCTCTCGGCGAGCACGACGGCGAGCGGGCCGCCCGGCTCCAGGAACGTCCGGTCGCGGGCGTAGGAGTCGGTGACGTCGGGGTCGGTCAGCACCTTCCCGGAACCGAGCGCGGCGGTGAGTTCAGCGATAGCGGTCACACCCCGGACTGTACGGCCCGCGGGACCGGTCCCCGTACCGCCCGTAAGCCCGGTTCCGGGCCCGCCGCCCGCGCGCATCCCGGCCCGGAGTCGTCGTCCGGCATCATGCCGTTAATTAATTCCTGTCCCTTATGTCCTAGTTGTGAGATATCTTCCAACAAACCAATTGATCACATTTTTACAACATCAGTCGGACGGTTTACCTCTGCTTTATTTCGTCCTCTAACGTCCCGCACGGTGCGCAAATAGGCGCGCCGGGGAGCGTCCGCGCCCGGCGAACCCGGGCAGGGAGGGTATCCGTTGTCCAGCAGAGGCAGAGGCGCGCGCAAGCGCCTTCTCGCGATCGTGCCCGTTCTCGGGCTCGCCGCCGCGGGACTGTCCGTCAGCGGCGTGTCGGCCCAGGCCGACAGCTCGGCCGCACGATATGTCCCGTCGTCGAGCGACCACTACATCAACTACGCGCCGCCGCGGATCCAGAGCGACAGCACGGCCATCGACGAGCGGTTCCAGCGCGGCACCGCCAAGCGGTCGGGCCTGGCCCACGCCCAGGAGATCGACCGGAAGTTCGCCGAGGGCAACCCGGTCGCCGCCAAGACGCTCGCCTCGCGGGAGACCCGGGCGATCAGGACGGGCAAGAACCCCTTCGACTTCATCTTCAAGAAGGCGGGCAAGACCCAGCAGGCGAAGCTGCTCACCCTCCTCATCGAGTTCAACGAGAACGCCAACGACGACTTCTCCGGCTTCAGCCGGCCCAAGTCGATCGACGACGTCAACGACTGCGTGACCGAGCCGCCGGGCACCAAGATCAACGGCCCGCTGCACAACCAGATCCCCGACCCCGCCTCCTCCGGTGCGGGCAGGGACAACAACACCATGTGGGTTCCGGACTTCAGCCCGGAGCACTACAACAAGATGCTCTACTCGGACAAGGGGATCACCCAGCGCGTCCGGATGGACCTCACCGACCCCCGGGACGGTAAGAAGGGCATCGACATCTCCGGCCACACCATGAAGAAGATGTACGAGGAGATGTCCAAGGGCGCCTACACCGTCACCGGTGAGGCGATCGGCTGGATCAAGGTCCCGCACTCGGAGGCCTGGTACGGCGCCGGCCGCTGCGGCACCATCCCGCAGGACATGTCCGGCCACCCGGACAACCCGGCCGGCCCCGCCGCGCTGGGCGTCGACGCGGTCAACGTCCTGGCGCAGCAGAACCCGGACTTCCCCTGGGCCGACTACGACATCGAGGACACCGGCGACGCCGACGGCGACGGCAACACCCTGGAGCCGGACGGCGTGGTCGACCACCTCGTCCTGGTCCACGCGGGCGCCGACAAGTCGGGCGGCGGCGGCGCCGAGGGCCCCTACGCCATCTGGGCGCACTCCAGCGCCATCCCCGGCGGCTACACGATCCCCGGCACGGACAAGAAGATCTCCAACTACATCGTGCAGCCCGAGGACTCCGGCGTCGGCGTCTTCGCCCACGAGTACGGCCACGACCTGGGCCTGCCGGACTTCTACGACGCCTCCGGCGGCGGCGACACCAGCGTGGACTTCTGGGACCTGATGTCCTCCGGCTCGCACGCCGGCCCGATCATGCAGTCGATGCCGACCCACATGGGCCTGTACGCCAAGTGGGTGCTCGGCTGGGCCGACCCGAAGATCGTGAACCCGGGTGACCGCAAGCAGCTGGTGACCGTCGGCCAGGCCTCCCGCACGCCCAAGCACACCGCGGACGGCGTGCGGATCAACCTGCCCGACAAGAACGTCACGATGGCCGTCCCGCACAGCGGCGCCAAGCTGTGGTGGTCCGGCAACGACCAGAGCTGGGCCGACGTCAAGCTGACCCGGGAGATCCAGGTCCCCGCCGAGGGCGACCCGCGCTTCTGGATGTGGAACCAGTACGCCATCGAGGCCGACTGGGACTACGGCTTCGTCGAGGTCTCCGCCGACGGCGGCGCCACCTGGGCCGAGCAGAAGGTCTACGACGAGGCCGGCACGCTGGTCACCACCGACGACGGCTACGACGACCCGAACAGCCGCATGCACGACTACGGCGACAAGAAGTACGGCCTCACCGGCGCGACCGACGGCTGGCGGCACGACTACGTGAGCCTGGCGCCGTTCGCCGGCAAGACGATCCAGATCCGCCTGCGCTACGCCACCGACGCCGGGTTCGAGGACACCGGCTGGTTCGCCGACGACTTCTCCGTGACCGCCGGCGGCGCCACGGTGTGGAGCGACGACGTCGAGGGCGGCGACAACGGCTGGACCGCCGTCAAGGGCACCTTCACCGACACCTCCGGCGCCGGCTGGCACACCCACAGCGGCAGCCTGCAGACCGCCCAGTACTACCTGGCCGAGTGGCGCAACTACGACGGCTTCGACAAGGGCCTGCAGTACACCTACGACACCACCTGGTCGCACGAGAACGCCTGGAAGGTCGAGCGGATCAAGTACAACGCGCCCGGCCTGCTGGTCTGGTACCGCGACGCGGCCTACCCGGCCAACAACGGCGACGCGCACACCTTCGCGCTCCCGTCGGTCGGCCCCAAGGGCGAGATCCTCGTCGTCGACTCGCACTACGAGCCGCTCCGCCGCAGCGGCGAGGCGGCCGAGAAGGACCCGTCGGCGCTGAAGAACCTCCCGTCGCGCCCGCAGTCCTCCAACGCGGCCTTCACCTTCGGCAGGACGTACCCGTTCACCGAGTGCATCGAGGGCGAGCCGTTCACCGAGTACTGCACGAAGTTCCCGGCCCTCCCGGCGGTGAAGACCTTCACCGACGCCAAGACCTGGTACCCGGGTCTGGAGGTCCGTGACGGCAACCTGTTCTACCGCCTCCGCGACGCCTCGGCCGTCGTCCCCTCCAAGGGCGACCAGCCGTACTCCACCCGGGTCGTCAACCCTGACGGCACCCCGGCCACGGAGCTGTACGGCACCGACATCGGCGGCGGCCACATCCTCGGCACCGGCAACCCCGGCGACGAGGGCAAGGCGCTGGGCGTGCAGATCAAGCTGATCTCCCCGCTCCCGGCGAACCTGGGCGTCATCGTCCAGGTGACCCCGGCGAAGAAGTGAACCCGGTGACGACACCGGGCAGGTAGACCCGTAGGGGCCGGAAGGTCCGCCACGGGATCAGGGCCACGCCGTCCGTGCGACGGCGTGGCCCTACGATTTGCAGGGAGAACCAGAACGAAGAGGGGCAGAGTGGGAGAGCTTCGCAGCAAGGCCGAGCACACCGAGGCCGTCCGGACCGGCCGGCGGGCCTGCGTGGTGGTCAACACGCGCTCGCGCCGCGGCCGCCGCCGCTACCCGCAGGTGCTCCGCACGCTCCGGGCCGAGGGTTTCGACCTCCTCGGCGTCTTCCCCGTGGACGACCCGAAGCGGCTGCGCGAACTCCTGGACGCCGCCCTGGAGGCCGGGCCCGACCTGCTCGTCGTCGGGGGCGGGGACGGCACGCTCAGCGCCGCCGTCAAGCACGTCGCCCACCGCGACGTCGCCCTGGGCGTGCTGCCGCTGGGCACCACCAACAACTTCGCCCGCAGCCTCGGCCTCCCGCTGGACCTGGCCGGCGCGATCAGGGTGCTGCGCACCGGCAAGGTCGCCGACATCGACCTCGGCATCGCCGGGGACCGGGAGTTCGCCAACCTGGCCAGCTTCGGCGTCTCGGTCGAGGTCGCCGGGACGGTCAGGCCGTGGCTGAAGCGCCTGCTCGGCCGGGCCGCCTATCCGCTCACCGCCCTGACGATCCTCCCCGGCCACCGGCCGTTCCGCGCGTTCATCACGGTCAAGGGCCGCCGCCACGAACTGCTCACCCACCAGCTCAACATCGCCAACGGCCGCTTCCACGGCGGCTGGCAGGTCGCCCGCGACATCAGCATCGACAACGGCCTCCTGACGGCCTACCAGCTCGGCTCCGGCAAGCGGCTCCGGCTGCTGGTGGAGACCCTGGTCCGGGCCGCCACCGGGCGCTGGCGCAGCCTCGCCGGCGGCCCCTTCGTCATCGGCACCGAGATGTACCTCGAGACCGACCCCCCGATGGCCGCCGACGTCGACGGCGAGGTCCGCCTGATGACCCCTCTCACGATCAGGACCGTGCCCAACGGCCTGCGCGTGATGGTCCCCGAGGACTTCGTCGACTCCTGAGCGGCCCGGCGCCGGACGGCCGAGCCCGGCCGGCGGATCTTCTTCGCGGAGTTTCTCAGATCCACGCCGGAGCCGTCGATGGGAGGACACCTGCGGGCCCCGCCGCAGGTCGCCTCTATCGACGGGATTCGACGTGAAGATCTCCAATATGCCGATCAGCCGGAGACTGGGGGCCGGTTTCCTCGTGGTCGTGCTCAACATGGTGCTGCTGACGGCCTTCGGCGTGCTGCAGGTGGAGCAGATCGACGACCGGTTGACCACCATCAACGACCTCAACGCGGTCAAGCAGCGCTACGCCATCAACTTCCGCGGCAGCGTGCACGACCGGGCCATCAGCCTGCGCGACGTCGTGCTGGCGCGGACCCCCGAGCAGGCGCGGCCGGAGATCGAGCAGATCGAGAAGCTGGCGGACAGGTACACCGAGTCGGCGGCCAAGATGACGGCGATCTTCGCCGACGCGGGCAGGGTCAGCGAAGAGGAGAAGGCCGCGCACGCCGAGATCGAGCGCATCGAGCGCGAGACGCTCCCGCTGATCGACCGGGTCGTCGAACTGCGGATGGCCGGCGACACCGGCCAGGCGCTCCAGGTGTTGACCGAGCAGGCCAAGCCGCTGTTCGTCGACTGGCTCGCGGCGATCAACGTGCTGATCGACCTCGAGGAGTCGATGAACCAGGCCGAGACGGCGCAGGCGCGCGACACCGCCGAGGGCTTCCTGGCCGTCATGCTGCTGATGTGCGCGCTGGCCATCGCCGTCGCGGTCGTCGTGGCCTGGCGCATCACCCGCGGCATCACCCGGCCGCTGGCCGAGGCGAGCACGGTCATGGCCGCGGTCGCCGACGGCGACCTGACCCGGCGCCTGGACGCCGCCTCGGGCGACGAGGTGGGCCGGATGGGACGGTCCGCGAACGCCGCGCTGGACAGGATCGGCGACGTCATGACGGCGTTCGCGCACAGCGCCGGGGAACTGACCGCCACCAGCGAGCGGATCGGCGCGCTGTCGCACCGCATCGCCGACGGCGCCGAGGAGTCCTCGGCGCAGACCGGCGTCGTCGCGGCCGCCGCGAGCGAGGTCTCGCGCAACGTCCAGACCGTCGCGGCGGGTTCGCAGGAGATGGGCGAGTCCATCCGCCAGATCGCGCACAACGCCACCGAGGCCGCCACCGTCGCCGCCCGCGCGGTGACCGCCGTGGAGACGACCACCGCGACGGTGTCGCGGCTGGGCGAGTCCAGCCGGATGATCGGCGACGTGGTGAAGGTCATCACCTCCATCGCCGAGCAGACCAACCTGCTGGCGCTCAACGCCACCATCGAGGCCGCGCGCGCCGGGGAGTCGGGCAAGGGCTTCGCGGTGGTCGCGGGCGAGGTCAAGGACCTGGCCCAGGAGACCGCGAAGGCGACGGAGGACATCTCCAGGCGGGTCGAGGCCATCCAGGCCGACACCGCCGGGGCCGTGACGGCGATCGCCGACGTGGCCCAGGTGATCGCCCGGATCAACGACTACCAGACCACCATCGCCGCGGCCGTCGAGGAGCAGACCGCGACGACGAACGAGATGAACCGGGGCGTCGCGGAGGCGGCCGCGGGGTCGGGGCAGATCGCCGAGAACATCACCGGCGTGGCCTCCATCACCAGGGCCACCAGCGAGTCGGTCGGGGAGTCCCAGCGCGCGGCGAAGGACCTGTCGGAGGTCTCCGGGCGGCTGCGGTCGCTGGTGGCGGGGTTCCGCTTCTGAGGCCGGCCGGATGACCGGCCACCCGATTGGGACGCACCGTCCGGGGTAGCCGTACCTCCTCGACAGATGGAGGAGACATGGCGTCCCTGATAGCCCGCATCCGCAACTACCTGAGCAGCCCGCAGGGGCACAGGAACCTCGAGAAGGCCAAGGCGATGGCGCGCGACCCGCGCAACCAGCAGAAGGCACGCGGGCTGCTGTCCCGCTTCCGTGGCGGCCGGAGCCACCACCCGACGAACCGCTGGTAGGCCCCGGCTCCTCCGGCGAGGCTGAGGACCGGGGTCGTGGGCGGCCGCGATCCCGGTCCTCAGCCGGCCGGACGGTCGCGGCCCTCCGGCCGGCGACTCAGTCGGCGAACGGGTCGCGCCGGCGGGCGGTGCGGGGCCGCGCCTCGGCCTGTCCGCGACCGCCAGATGGCTGCTCGCCGCCTGCTACGCGGCCGCGGTCCTGGTGGTGTACGGCGCGCGCGGCTTCGGCGCGGTCGACGAGATCGTGCGCATCCCGGTCATCGAGTACCTCCTCGTCGGAGTGCTGGCCGCGCTGGTCGGGGCGGGGCTGCGCGCGGCCGGGCTCGTGCGCCGCCGGAGGCCCGCCGGCGCGTCGCAGGACGAGGGGTGATCCCGTACCGGCCCCGGTGATACGACCACCGGGGCGGGCGATGCCGGTCGTTCCGGCTCAGAACTGCAGTTCCGACCAGTCGATCATGATGGGGATCGGGTTGCTGACGCTGGGAGCGTCACCGGGCTCGTCCTTCATGAACGTGCCGATGTGCTTGTAGAGCATCGCCGCCCGGTCCAGCCGGTAGCGTTCGATGATCGACACGCCGGTGTGGTCGAGCCGGACGATCCAGTAGTGCGGGATGCCGGCCTTGGCGTACTCCCCGAGCTTGTCGGTCGTGTCCTGGGTCTCCGACCCCGGTGACACGATCTCCACGATGAGCAGAGCGTGCTCGGCGCGGAGCCGTTCGCCTCGCCCTCGATCCAGACACCGGTAGAGCGCGACGTCGGGCCGCCGGGTGAGCAGCGGCAGATCCCTCAGCCGCAGGTCCACGTCGTTGTTCACGGTGACGCACTCATGCCCCTTGCTCATCGCGGCGCGGGCATGACGCTCCAGCAGGTTGGCCAGTCGCCTGCCGGCGGTCCGATGATCGGGCGTGGGCGCCGCACAGTAGACCACGTAGCCGTCGACGATCTCGATGGCCTTGGCGATCTCCTCGGGAAGCGCCTCGTACTCCTCGGCGGTGACGCGGGCGGGCTGAGGACGAATGCTGAGAAGCCAGCTGTCATCCGGCAGGGCTGTCATCTGGGATCTCTCCTCGTCACGGTCCGCTCCACGCGCCAAGCCTATGGCCTGTCCTGCCGCCTGTGAGAGCACGCGCAGGACGGAGAGCCGCGTCGGTTCGGGCGTGGAGGCACGCGGCCCGGCAGGGCTCTCAGGCCGTCTGCCGGGCGGCTCCCAGCCGGGCTTCCGCCTCGTCCCAGGCCGAGGCGTCGCCGGAGGGCTCGTAGCGGCGCAGCGGTTCGACCTGCGCCGCCAGGGCGCGCATCTCGGCGAGGCCGGCGACCTCACCGGCCGCCCGCGCCTGGACCAGCACGTTGCCCAGCGCGGTCGCCTCGGCGGGGCCGGCCACCACCGGCAGGCCGCAGGCGTCGGCGGTGAGCCGGCAGAGCAGCGCGTTGCGGGAGCCGCCGCCGACCAGGTGGACCACCTCCACGTCGCGGCCGGACAGGGCGACCGCCTGGCGGATCGCCCGGCGGTGGCCCAGGGCCAGGCTCTCCAGGATGCAGCGGACGAACGCCGGGGGAGAGGAGGGCGGCTCCTGGCCCGTGCGGCGGCATTCGGCCGCGATCCGGGCCGGCATGTCGCCCGGGGGCAGGAAGACGGGGGCGTCCGGGTCGACCAGTGCGGCGAACGGGCGCTCGTGCTCCGCCGCCTCCAGCAGGCCGCCGAGGCCGGCGCCGGGCCAGGTGCGCAGCGACTCCGACAGCAGCCACAGGCCCATGACGTTGCGCAGGTAGCGGACGGTGCCGTCGATCCCGGCCTCGTTGGTGAAGTTCGCCGCCCGCCCGGCCTCGGTCAGCACCGGGGCGGACAGCTCCACCCCGGCCAGCGACCAGGTCCCGCAGGAGACGTAGGCGAAGCGCGGGCCCGAGGCGGGCACCGCGGCGACCGCCGAGGCCGTGTCGTGGGAGGCGACCGCGGTCACCCGGCAGGTGTGGCCGATCTCCGCCGACACCTCGGGCAGCAGGGGGCCGATCGGGTCGCCGGGCCGGCGCAGCGGCGGGAAGATCCGCGCCGGGAGGCCCAGCCGGTCGATGAGGCCGGACGCCCAGGAGCGGGTGCGCACGTCCAGCAGCCCGGTGGTCGAGGCGTTGGTCACCTCCGCGCCGATCTCCCCGGTGAGCCGGTAGGCGAGCAGGTCGGGGACGAGCAGCATCGTCGCGGCGCGGTCGAGGTCGTCGGCCAGCAGCTGGTAGACCGTGTTGAACGGCAGCACCTGCAGCCCGGCCACGTCGTACAGGGCCTGCGCGCCGATCTCGGCCGCGACCCGCTCGGCGACGCCGTCCGTGCGCTCGTCGCGGTAGTGCACCGGGTCGCCCAGCAGGGCCCCGGAGGAGTCGAGCAGCCCGTAGTCGACCGCCCAGGAGTCCACCCCGATCGAGGCGACCGGCCCGGCCCTGCGCAGGCCGTGCAGGACCTCCCGGTAGAGGCCGTGCACGTCCCAGCGGAGCCCGCCGGGCGTGCGGACCGGGCCGTTGGGGAAGCGGTGCGCCTCGGTCAGGGCCCGGCCGTCCCAGACCATGACCCGCCCGCTGGAGGCGCCGAGGTCGACGGCGGCGAAGCGGCTCATCGGGTGGACTCCCTGGCCACGAGCTCGGGCTGGAACATGATGTGCTGGTGGGCGTGGGTCTCGGGGTTCTCGCACTCGTCGAGCACCAGCTCGGTGGCGATGCGACCGAGCTGGTGGGTGGGCTGCCGCATCGAGCTGAGCGAGACGGCCGAGGCGGCGGCGAACTCGATGTCGTCGTAGCCCATCAGCATCACGTCGTCCGGCACCCGCACCCCGGCCTGGAGCAGCGCGCGCAGCACGCCGAGCGCGAGCAGGTCGTTGGCGCAGAAGACGGCGTCCGGCAGGCCGCCGGAGAGCAGGTCGCCCGCGGCCTTCTCCCCGGCGCGCGCGTTCATCGCGGCCATCTCGGCGACCCGCAGCCGGTCCGGGCCCAGCCCGGCGGCCTCCAGCGCGGCCAGCGCGCCCTGCCGCCGCTCCAGGCACTGGCGGATCGTCAGCGGGCCGGACACGTAGGCGACGCTCCCGGCGCCGCGTGCCAGCAGGTGCGCCACCGCGGTACGGCCGCCCGCCACGTCGTCGACGGCCACCGCGCACTGGTCGGGCCGGTGCGCCGGATGGTCGACCAAGACGACGCTGATCCCGTGCTCGCGCAGCCGGTCCAGCCGGCTGAGATCCTCGTCCGTGGGGATGATCAGCACCCCCCGGACCCGCTGCTCGGCGAGCACGCGCAGGTTGCGCTCCTCCTTGGCGCGCGACCCGGCGGAGTTGCCCAGGATCACGGCGTAGCCGCGCTCGCTCGCCGCGTCCTCTATCCCGGCCGCCACATCGGTGAAGAAGGGGTTGCCGATGTCGATGACGCTCAGGCCGAGGGTCCTGCTGTGGCCGGCGCGCAGCGTGGAGGCCGAGCCGTGGCGGACGAAGCCGAGCTCGCGGATCGCCTCCTCGACCCGTTCCCGGGTGGCGGGGGCGACCTTGGCGGGCCGGTTGAGCACGTTGGACACCGT
Organism: Planomonospora antibiotica; assembly: GCF_014647955.1. Taxonomy (NCBI): domain Bacteria; kingdom Bacillati; phylum Actinomycetota; class Actinomycetes; order Streptosporangiales; family Streptosporangiaceae; genus Planomonospora; species Planomonospora antibiotica. The sequence goes on from NZ_BMQE01000005.1 coordinate 170,084, forward strand.
GCCGGGGGAGACGCCCGCGCGGGCGGCGACGTCCTTGATACTGACCGTGGTCATGGCCCCTGATTAAAACGTACCAACGCTCCGGGCGCCAGTCGCGGCCCCCGGTGGAGCACGCGGTGGGCGTTGACATCCCGTGAAAAGCCGTCCTAGCGTCCCCGGCTGTCAGTAAAACGTTCTACATGCGAGGTCGTCTCATGATCCGAGCCGCCATCGTGGGCGCGGGCGCCGTCGCCGCGCACGGGCACATCCCCGCCCTCCACGCCCACCGGGACCGCGTCGAGCCGGTGGCGGTGGTCGACGTCGACGGGGACAGGGCGCGGGCGTTCGCCGCCGAGCACGGGATCCCGGCCGTCCACACCGGCCTGACCGGGATGCTGGAGGCCGAGCGGCCCGACCTGGTGCTCGTCTGCACCCCGCCGCACCTGCACGCCGACCAGGTGACCGAGTGCCTGGAGGCCGGGGCCTGGGTGTGGTGCGAGAAGCCGCTGTGCCGCTCGCTGGCCGAGTACGACCGGATCCAGGCGGCCGAGGGTTCCGAGGCCGCGGGCGGCCCCTACCTGACGGTCGTCTACCAGCAGCGCTTCGGCTCCGGGGCCGAGCACCTGCGCGAGCTGGCCGGATCCGGGGCGCTCGGCCGCCCGCTGGTGGGCCTGTGCACCACCGCCTGGCACCGCGGTGAGGACTACTACGCCGTGCCGTACCGCGGCCGGTGGGAGACCGAGGGCGGCGGCACGACCGTGCTGCACGGCATCCACCAGATGGACCTGATGCTCTCGGTGCTCGGCGACTGGGCGGAGATCCGCGCGATGGCCGGGCGGCTGGACCGGCCCATCGAGACCGAGGACGTCTCGATGGCGGCGGTGCGGTTCGCGAGCGGCGCGATGGCGAGCGTGGTCACCAGTGTGCTCTCCCCCCGCCAGGAGAGCCACCTGCGCTTCGACTTCACCGGCGGCACGGTCGAGCTGCGCCACCTGTACGGCCACCGCAACGAGGACTGGACGTCGACCTCACCGCTGTGGGCCCCGCCCCGGGACGTGCCGAGCGGGCACGGGGCGCAGCTCGGCACGGTGCTCGACGCCTTCGCGCGCGGGGAGCGCCCGCCCGCGAGCGGGGCCGACGGCCGGCGGGCGATGGAGTTCGTCACCGGGCTGTACGCCTCGGCGCTGACCGGCCGCCCCGTGCGCCGGGAGGAGATCACCCCGGACAGCCCCTTCTACCACCGGCTCGACGGCGGTCTGGGGCTGTGAGCGGCGGGTGCGGGCGGAGCGCCGGGGATTGAAACGTTCTTCCCCGCAGGGCGGCGGACCGGGGCGGCGGCGCCCCGCCGATCTGTAACGTTCGGGTAACCCGGGCGGGAGGGGGAGGCGCCGACGGATCCGCGGATCACCGGTCCTGCCTGGGAAAACGCTTTCCGATGCGGTGCCGTCGCGCGGGCGCGCCGGGTGGCGCGGGCCGGGGCGCGGAGAAAGGGGTCTTGTGCGCTAGGTAGGGGAACGTTTTAATCCCCGGTTAAGCGGATGTGACGGGTTCGTGTGAGCGATAACACCCATGCGGCGGTTGTGATGTGAAGGGCGGTGGGCGGCGTGCGCGGCGGTATCGCCTACGGCGGGGACTGGAACCCCGAGCAGTGGCCCGAGGAGACCTGGGCGCAGGACGTCGCGCTGATGCGCGAGGCCGGGGTCACCCGGGTGAGCGTCGGGATCTTCGCCTGGTCGATGCTGGAGCCCGCCGAGGGCGTCTTCGAGTTCGGCTGGTTCGACCGGGTCCTGGACCTGCTGGCCGGCGCGGGCATCGAGGCCTGCCTGGCCACCCCGACCGCCGCCCCGCCGCCGTGGTTCGGCCACACCTACCCCGAGGCCCTGCCGGTGGACGCCGACGGGCGCCGGCTGCACCACGGGAGCCGCCAGGGCTTCTGCCCCAGCTCGCCGGTCTACCGGGCCAAGGCCCTGGAGATCGCCGAGCGGCTCGCCCTGCGTTACGCCGACCACCCGGCGCTGGCCCTGTGGCACGTGCACAACGAGTACGGCTGCCACAACGCCCGCTGTCACTGCGACGTCTCCGCCGAGGCGTTCCGCGGCTGGCTGCGCGAGCGGTACGGCACGCTGGAGGCGCTCAACGACGCCTGGGGGACGGCGTTCTGGTCCCAGCGCTACGGGGACTGGGACCAGATCCTGACGCCCCGCGCGACCCCGACCTTCGCCAACCCCGGCCAGCAGCTCGACTTCCACCGGTTCAGCTCCGACACCCTGGTCGGGCTCTACACCGCCGAGCGCGACCTACTCAGGAAGATCACCCCCCGGGTGCCCGCGACCACCAACCTGATGGCCGGCGTGCACTGGGAGATGGACTGCTGGGACTTCGCCGCCGAGCTGGACGTGGTCGCCACCGACCACTACCTGGCCGGCGAGCGCGCCGACCCGCACATCGACCTGGCCTTCGCCGCGGACCTCACCCGCTCCCTGGGCGGGGGCCGCCCGTGGCTGCTGATGGAGCACTCCACCAGCGCGGTCAACTGGCAGGGCCGCAACCTGGCCAAGACCCCCGGCGAGCTGCGCCGCAACTCCCTGGCCCACCTGGCCCGGGGCGCCGACGCGATCATGTTCTTCCAGTGGCGGGCCTCGCGGGCCGGGGCCGAGAAGTGGCACTCGGCGATGCTGCCGCACGCGGGCACCGAGACCAAGATCTGGCGGGAGACGGCCGCGCTCGGCGCCGAGCTGGCCGGTCTGGCGGAGGTGGCCGGGAGCACGGTCCGCGCCGACGCGGTGATCCTGCTCGACTACGCGAGCGTCTGGGCCCAGGACCACCCCGCCCAGCCCACCGCCGACCTGGATCCGGTCGAGGAGGCCAAGCGCTGGCACGCGGCGCTGTGGCGGGCCGGGGTCACCTGCGACCTGGCCCGCCCCGAGGCGGACCTGTCCGGCTACCGCCTGGTGCTGGTCCCCGCGCTCTACCTGGTCGGCGACGCCGGGGCGGCGAACGTGGCGGAGTTCGCGCGGCGGGGCGGGACCGTGGTGGCCGGGCCGTACAGCGGGATCGTGGACGAGTGCGACCGGGTCCGGCTCGGCGGTTACCCGGGGGCGTGGCGGGAGCTGCTCGGTGTGACGACCGAGGAGTTCTTCCCGCTCCCGCCGGACCGGCCGCTCCGGTTGACCGGCGGCGGGACCGGCCGGAGCTGGAGCGAGGCGGCCCGGGCCACGACCGCCGAGACGCTCGACGCCTACGCGGACGGGCCGCTGGCCGGCTCGCCCGCCTGGACTCGCAACGCGTGGGGCGCGGGAGCGGCCCACTACCTGACCACCCGGCTCGACGACGCCGCCCTGGCCGCCGTGCTCGCCGCGGCCCTCGCCGAGGCGGGGGTGGAGCCGGTCGCCGTGACCCCGCCCGGGGTCGAGGTCGTCCGGCGCTCGCACCCCGACGGCCGGTCCTACCTGTTCGCGGTCAACCACACCGGCGCCGAGGCGGTCGTCGCGGCCACCGGAACCGCCCTGCCGGGCGGCGAGCCGGTGGACGGCGCGCTGACGGTCCCCGCCGGGGGCGTCGGCGTGGTCCGCGAGGGCGGGCCGGTCGCGGCGGTGCCGCGCACGCAACCGGCGAAGGAGGACGCGTGAGCGGGCGAGCCGGAGGCACGGCCGCGGGACGGACGCCGCCGTGACGGACGACTGCAGACAGGAGAGACGACGGCATGCCGTACCGCAACCCCCTCGCCTCGCCCGCGGACCTTGACGGGTTCCGCCTGGAAGGGGAGGGTGCGATCACGTTCCCCCGGGGCAGGATGCGCCTGGAGAGCCTCCGCCCCCCGCAGGACGGGCAGGACGCCAACATCGTCCTGTGGTGTCCCGAGGACTTCCCGGCGGACCTCACCGTCGAATGGGACTTCTGGCCCGTCCACGAGCCGGGCCTGTGCATCCTGTTCTTCCACGCCAGGGGCAGGCGGGGCGAGGACCTGTTCGACCTCGCGCCGCGGACCGGCCCCTACGAGCAGTACCACCACGGCGACCTGGACGCCTACCACGTGTCCTACTTCCGCCGCATGTGGCCCTCCGAGCGCCGGCTGCACACCTGCAACCTGCGCAAGAGCCACGGCTTCCACCTCGTCGCGCAGGGCGCCGACCCGCTCCCGGCGGTGCTGGACGCCCAGGGCCCCTACCCCGTGCGCCTGACCGTGCACCGAGGTGAGATCACCTTCGCGATCGGCGGGGTGGTCTCGTTCCGCTGGCGGGACGAGGACCCGCTGCGCGGAGGGAGGATCGGCTTCCGGCAGATGGCCCCGATGATCGGGGAGTACGCGAACCTGCGGGTCTCGCCTCATTGACATCCCGGTAAAGACAGCACTACTTTTCACACTTCTCGTCACGATTGTTCGCTTTTTGTTGAGAAAAGAATCCTTTCTTTAACAGAACGGGAAATCCGGTGCGACACCTCACTCCGCGCGACGCGTCCGGCGGTGCACGATGACCGCCTGGCCGATCAGGCTCCACGCGGCCTGCGACGAGCTGCTCTGGGCGGCCAGGCTCAACCTCGCCTGGATCGCCTTCACGCTCGCCGGCGGAGTGGTCCTGGGCGTCGGCCCGGCGACCGTCGCGGCCTACACGCTGGCCCGCCGGCACGCCAGGTACGAGTCGTTCCCGCTGTGGCGGGAGTTCGCGGCCGTCTACCGGCGGGAGTTCCTCCGCGGCTCGCTGCTGGTGCTCCCGCCGATCGCGGCGGCCGGCGTCCTGGCCGGCAACCAGCTGTACTTCTCCGCCCTCGGGCCGGGGGCGGGACCGCTCCGGACGGCGACCCTCGCGGCGCTGGTCGCGCTGGCCGCCGTCACCGCCTACCTGCTGCCGATGTACGTCCACTACGACCTGCCGCCGCTCGCCTGCCTGCCCAGGGCGTCGCGGCTGGTGCTCGCCCGCCCCGCGTCCACGGTCCTGCTGCTGTTCACCCTCTCCGCGGTGGTGTTCGCGGCCGCGACCCTCCCGGTCCTGGCCCTCGTGCTCGGCGCCGGCGCCTGGATCCAGCTGAACACCTGGCTCTGCCTGCGCTTCTTCGAAGAGAACGAGGCGTACCTGCACCCGAAAGGCAACCGATGAAAACCACCCCCCGCCGGCTCCTCGCCGGAACGGTCGCACTCACCACGGCCCTGCTCGCCGCCGCCTGCGGCAGTGACGACGCGGGACAGCAGGCCGCGAGCAACGAGCTGACCATGATGGTCCCGCTGTTCGGCACCGCCCCCGACCCCAAGGGCGAGGTGCAGCAGGCGGTCGAGAAGGTCGTCGGCAAGAAGCTCAAGATCAGCTGGGTGCCGAACGCCGAGTACGGCGACAAGACCAACGTGGTGCTCGCCTCCGACAAGATCCCCCAGGTCATGGTCGTGCAGAGCAAGACCGCCGCGTTCGTGCAGGCCGCGCAGGCCGGGGCGTTCTGGGAGCTCACCGACAAGCTGGACAAGTACCCGAACCTGAAGGCCAAGTCCGAGCAGTCCGAGCTCAACGCCTCGATCAACGGCAAGGTCTTCGGCATCTACCGGGTCCGCCCGCTGCTCCGCTCGGCCGTGCTCTACCGCAAGGACTGGCTGGACAGGCTCGACCTGAAGGTGCCCGAGACCGTCGACGAGCTCTACGAGGTCGCCAAGGCCTTCACCGAGAAGGACCCGGACGGCAACGGCAAGAAGGACACCTACGGGCTGATCATCCCCAAGTGGCCCACCCCGGTCTTCTGCAGCTCCAGCCCGTACAACGTGATCGAGACCTGGTTCGGCGCCCCCAACTGCTACGGCGACCGCGGCGGGAAGCTCACGCCGGCCTTCGACACCGAGGAGTTCTACACCGCCAACCGGTGGCTGAAGAAGCTGGTCGACGAGGGCCTGGTCAACCCCGACTTCGCCACCCTCGACTCGGGCAAGTGGAACGACCCGTTCTACCAGGGCAAGGGCGGCATCATCATCGACGTCAACGTCCGCGCCAGCCAGATGTACGGCCTGCTCAAGGAGCAGGACCCGGAGAACTACGGCGACAAGCTCGCCATGGGCGGCAACCTGAAGCGCTCCGACGGCCAGAAGTTCTCCCAGCCCTTCGACGGCTACAACGGCTTCCTGGCCATCTCCAAGCAGAGCGTGCGCACCGAGGCCGAGCTCGACGACGTGCTGAAGTCACTGGACCGGCTGGCCACCAAGGAGGGCCAGGCCCTGCTGGCCAACGGCATCGAGGGGCGCAACTTCAAGCTGGAGAACGGCTTCGACGTGCCGATCAACGACACCGACCCGGCGGTCAAGACCATCAACAACGACGTCGACTTCGCCTTCATCCAGCTCGGCACCTGGGCCACCATCGGCATGGGCGTCTACGAGCAGATGCCGACCAACGAGGCCGAGCGGGAGAACCTCAGGATCCGCAAGGAGCTGGTGGAGCTCGACCTGCAGACGGCCGTGCACAACCCCGCCCTGCCGATCGTCTCGCCCGCCTACGTCAGCAAGGGCGCGGTCCTCGACCCGATCGTCTCCGACGCCCGGGTGAAGTTCCTGGCCGGCGAGATCACCGAGGAGCAGCTGCGGGCCGAGGTCAAGCGCTGGCACGAGAGCGGCGGCGACCAGGTCGTCGCGGAGATCAACGACCTGCACGCCAAGCTCGGCGGCAACTGAGCCGGTGCGGTCCGGCCTGGACGGGTCGGAGCAGGCCTCAGCCGATCCTGCGCTGCTCCTGAGCCGATTCCGAGCTGATTCCGAGGGGCCCGGTGCGACCACCGGGCCCCTCCTGAGAGAAAGGAGGCCGCTTTGGCCACCGACCTGGCGAAGCCTCCCGTGAAGGCGGCCCCCGAGCCGGGGCGCGGTTCCGGCAAGGTGCCGCTCCGCACGGCACTGCCGCGCTACCGCTGGCTGTACCTGATGCTCGTCCCGGGCCTGGTCTACTTCGCGGTCTTCAAATACCTGCCGATGTACGGCCTGACGATCGCGTTCCAGGACTTCGTGCCCTTCCTCGGCTACTCCGGCAGCGAGTGGGTCGGCCTCAAGCACTTCGAGGCGCTGTTCACCGGGCCCGACTTCGGCCGCCTGATGTTCAACACGCTCTTCCTCGCGGTGCTGACGGTGCTCTTCGTCTTCCCCGCCCCCATCATCGTCGCCCTGATGCTCAACGAGCTCCGGGTCAACGTGCTCAAGCGCTCGATCCAGTCGCTCATCTACATCCCGCACTTCCTGTCCTGGGCGATCGTCGCGTCCCTGACCTACCTGCTGCTCGCGGTGGACTTCGGAGTGATCGCCCAGTTCGTGCACGACCTGGTCGGCGGCCCCAGAGTCGACTACGTGGCGCAGCCGGACTGGTTCCGGCCGATCATCATCGCGCAGACGCTGTGGAAGGCGACCGGCTGGGGCACGATCATCTACCTGGCCGCGCTGGCCGGCGTGGACCCGAACCTCTACGAGGCGGCCCGCATGGACGGCGCGGGGCGCCGGCGGCAGTTCTGGCACATCACGCTGCCGGCCATCCGCCCCACGATCGTGGTCATGGCCATCCTCACCTCGGGCAACCTGCTCGACGCCAGCTTCGAGCAGATCTGGCTGATGACCAACTCGCTGAACCGCTCGGTCGCCGACGTGTTCGACACCTACGTCTACTACATCGGCATCACCCAGGGCGCCTTCAGCTACTCCACCGCCGTCGGCCTGTTCAAGGGCGTGGCCGGCGCCGTGCTGATCTTCGGCTCCAACTGGCTGGCCAAGCGCCTGGGCCAGCGCGGACTGTTCTAGGGAGCGCCGGCGATGTCCGTCAACCACTACAAGTCGTTCGGCAGCCGGGTGTTCGACGCGCTCAACATCCTGCTGCTCACGGGCCTGGCCCTGATCATGATCCTGCCGCTGCTGTACGTCCTGGCCGGATCGTTCGCCACCGAGTCGGAGATCGCCACCCGGCCGTTCTTCCTCTGGCCGGAGAAGTTCGTCACCGACACCTACGCCTACATCTTCGGCACCGACACCTTCGTGCGCGCCCTGATCACCACGATCTGCGTGACGGCGGTCGGCACGGCGGTCCAGCTCATGCTGACGCTCACCATGGCCTATCCGCTGGCCAAGCGGTACCTGCCGGGCCGCACGCTGGTGCTGAACCTGGTCATCTTCACGATCGTCTTCGGCGGCGGCATGATCCCCACCTACCTGGTCGTCCGCGACCTGGGGCTGCTCGACAGCTACTGGGCGCTCATCCTCCCACTGGCGATCAACCCCTTCTATCTGATCATCGTCAAGAGCTTCTTCCAGGAGCTGCCGCAGGCCCTGGAGGAGGCGGCGCGCATCGACGGCTGCAGCGAGCTGGGCGTCTTCTTCAAGATCGTCCTTCCGCTCTCCAAGCCGGTCATCGCGACGTTCTCGCTGTTCTACGCGGTGGGCATCTGGAACGACTACATGTCGCCGCTGCTGTACATCGACGACTCCAGCAAGTGGACGCTGCAGGTGCTGGTCCGGCAGTTCACCAGCGCCGACGCCGAGAACGCGCTCGCCCAGCTGGACTCGGTCTTCTTCCCGGCCGAGGGCCTGAAGTTCGCGGTCGTCGTCATCGCGACGCTCCCGATCCTGTTCTTCTACCCCTTCCTGCAGAAGCACTTCGCCAAGGGCGTGCTGATCGGGTCGGTGAAGGAGTGACGGCCGCGGAGGCGGCGGCCGGACGGGCCGCACCCGGAGGCGCGGAGGCGGCCGGAGACGCCGCGGCCGGAGCGGAGGGGGCCGGGGGAGCGACGGTGCTGCGCTGGCTGGAGCGGCCGTGCCGGCAGGGCGTGACCTGGGGAGTGCCCTGGCCGCGCGGTGCGCTGCGGCCCGGGGTCCCCTTCGCGCTCGCCGACGGCACCCCGGTGCAGAGCTGGACCACCGCGACCTGGCCCGACGGCTCGGTCAAGTGGTCGGCCCACGCCATCGGGCCGCAGGCCGTACCCGCCGAGTCCTACGAGCTGGTCCCCGGCGCCGAGCCCGCCGCACCGGACGACCCGGTGACCGTCACCCGCGACGGCGACGGGCTGCGGGTCGCCACCGGACCGGTCGCCTGGACCCTGCCCGGGGCGGGCGGGACGGACCTGATCGCCTCCGTCGCGTACGGCGGCACCGAGATCGTGCGCGGGGTGCGCCTGGTCAGCCTCCGCCAGGACACCCCCGACGAGGACGGCTCGCGCGTCCGCGAACCGGCCGCCGGCGTCGTCTCGGCGGTCGCCGTCGAGCAGGACGGCCCGGTGCGCGCGGTGGTGCGGCTGGAGGGCCGGCACGTCGAGGCGGGCGGGAGGTCCTGGCTGCCCTTCACGGTGCGCCTGTACTTCCACGCCGGGGCGCCGGACGTGCGCGTCGTGCACAGCTTCGTCTGGGACGGCGACGCCTCCGCCGACTTCCTCGCCGGACTGGGCCTGCGCGCCGAGGTGGTCATGCGCGACGAGCCGCACGACCGGCACGTCCGGCTGGCCGGGGCGGAGGGCTTCCTCACCGAGGCCGTCCGGGGCCTGACCGGCCTGCGCCGCGATCCGGGCGAGGCCGTACGGCGGGCGCAGACCGAGGGCCGGCCGGTCGGGGAGATCGGGAACCCGGAGGTGGCCGGGCGGCTGCACCTGATCCCCGTCTGGAACGACCACACCCTGGAGCAGAGCAGCGCCGACGGCTTCACCCTGCGCAAGCGCACCGCGCCCGGGCACGCCTGGGTCACCGTCCCGGCGGGCACCAGGTCGGAGGGCTACGGCTACGTCGGAGGCGTGAGCGGCGGCCTGGGCTTCGGCCTGCGCGACTTCTGGCGGCTGCACCCCACCCGGCTGGACGTGCGCGGCGCCGCCGTGGGGGCGGGGGAGGCCGCCGAGGTCACGGTCTGGCTCTGGTCGCCCGGCGCGCCCCCGATGGACCTGCGCTTCTGGCACGACGGGATGGGCCAGGACACCCACGCCGGGCAGCTCGAGGGCCTGGAGATCACCTACGAGGACCACGAGCCGGGCTTCGGCGACCCGCACGGCGTCGCCCGCACCCACGAGCTGACCCTGCGGGTCCATCCGGCCACCCCGCCGGCCGCGGAGCTGGCCGAGCACGCCGCGCTGCTGCAGGCCCCCGGCCTGCTCGCCGCCGCGCCCGAGCGGCTGCGCGCGGCGGGCGTGTTCGGCGTCTGGTCGCCGCCGGACCGGTCGGACCCGGCCGCCGCGGCGATCGAGGACCGGCTGGACTTCCTGTTCGACTTCTACGTGCGCCAGCGCGAGGAGCGCCGGTGGTACGGGTTCTGGGACTACGGCGACGTCATGCACGCCTACGACCCCGACCGGCACACCTGGCGCTACGACGTGGGCGGCTACGCCTGGGACAACTCCGAGCTCTCGCCGGACCTGTGGCTGTGGTACCAGTATCTGCGCACCGGGCGGGCCGACGTCTTCCGGTTCGCCGAGGCGATGACCCGGCACACCGGCGAGGTGGACGTCCACCACCTGGGCCGGTGGAAGGGTCTGGGGTCCCGGCACAACGTGCAGCACTGGGGGTGCAGCTGCAAGCAGCTGCGCGTCTCCAGCGCCGTCTACCGGCGCTTCTTCTTCTACCTGACCGCCGACGAGCGCACCGGGGACCTGCTCGACGAGCTCGCCGCGCCCGAGGAGACGTTCCTGGCCGTCGACCCGCTGCGCAAGGTCCGCCGGGACGCCTACACCCCTGATCCCGCCGCCCTGGCGGTGGGGCTCGGCGTGGACTGGGGGGCGCTGGCCGCGGCCTGGCTCACCCGCTGGGAGCGGCACGGCGACGAGCGGGCCCGGGACCGGCTGCTGGGCACGATGGCGGACATCGCGGCGCTGCGGCACGGCTTCCTCACCGGGGAGGCCCGCCTGGACCTGGCGACCGGGCGGTTCGACACCACCCGGGAGGCCGTCGAGGTCTCCCACCTGTCGGCGGTGTTCGGGCTGGCGGAGGTCTGCGCCGAGCTGATCGACCTGGACCTGGGCGTGCCCGGCTTCGAGGAGGCCTGGCTGGACTACTGCCGGCTCTACCTCGCCGGGGCCGAGCGGCAGGCCGCCGAGCTGGGCCGGGCACTGGAGGGCGTCTCGCTCGTCCAGGCGCACAGCAGGCTCGCCGCCTACGCCGCGGCGCGCACCGGCGACGCGGAGCTCGCCCGGCTGGCCTGGCGCGCGTTCTTCCGGGACGAGGGCGACCGGCTCAACGTCAACCCGCTGCAGCGCGAGCGCGACTGGCGGCTGACCGAGGTCCGCGGCCCGGCGGTGCTCATGCCGGTCACCGAGGCGCCCTTCGTCTCCACCAACGACGCCGCCCAGTACGGCCTGGCCGCCATCCAGAACCTCGCCCTGCTCGGAGACAGGATCACCGCCCCCTGACCCGTCCGTGACCGCCGTGCCCCGGACGGAGCACGGACGCCCCGTGGACCCCCTCCGGCGGCGGGTGCGGCGGTCGCGGGCGCCCCAGGCCGTCCGGTCCGGCCGACGGCTGTTTAAAACGTGTCACCTCAGATTACCGTCCGATTCCATGGAAGTTCGCACCGTATTACCGATTTCACCGCATTGACAGGGGAGTGCGCACGCCGTACTTTCCTGGAAGCTCTTAAAACGTTTTGAGGAGACTGGAGCCTGTGTGCAGCGCGTCTGCTTCCTGCTGAAGGTCCGGCCCGAGCGGCTGGAGGAGTACCGAGAGCGGCACCGGGAGGTGTGGCCGGAGATGCTCGACGCCCTGCGGCGGTCGGGATGGCGCAACTACTCGCTGTTCCTGCGCCTCGACGGGCTGCTGGTGGGCTACCTGGAGACCGAGGACTTCGCGGCCGCCCGCGCGGCGATGGCCGCGACCGGGGTCAACGCCCGCTGGCAGGCCGAGATGGCGCCGTTCTTCGAAGCCCTCGACGGGCGCCCGGACGAGGGCATGAGCCCGCTCGACGAAGTGTTCCACCTGGACTGATCGGGAAGACATGACCACCGACATCAAGGCCGCGCTGCGGGCGCAGGCCATCGAGACCCCCTCCTGGGCGTACGGCAACTCCGGCACCCGCTTCAAGGTGTTCGCCCAGCCCGGGGTGCCGCGCGACCCGTTCGAGAAGCTGGCCGACGCCGCCCAGGTGCACGCCTTCACCGGGATCGCGCCCAGCGTGGCGCTGCACATCCCCTGGGACGAGGTGGACGACTACGCGGCGCTGTCCGCGCACGCCGCCGGCCTGGGCCTGCGGATCGGCGCGATCAACTCCAACGTGTTCCAGGACGACGACTACCGGCTGGGCAGCGTCACCAACCCCGACGCGCGGATCCGGCGCAAGGCGACCGACCACCTGCTGGCGTGCGTGGACGTCATGGACGCCACCGGCTCCGACACGCTCAAGCTCTGGTTCTCCGACGGGATCAACTACCCCGGTCAGGACGACCTGCGGGCCCGCCAGGACCGGCTGGCCGAGGCCCTGTCGGAGGTCTACGACCGGCTCGGCGAGGGCCAGCGGTTCCTGCTGGAGTACAAGCTGTTCGAGCCGGCGTTCTACGCCACCGACGTGCCCGACTGGGGCACCGCCTACGCGCACTGCGTCCGGCTCGGGGAGAAGGCGCAGGTCGTCGTGGACACCGGGCACCACGCGCCGGGCACCAACATCGAGTTCATCGTCGCGTTCCTGCTGCGCGAGGGGAGGCTCGGCGGCTTCGACTTCAACTCCCGCTTCTACGCCGACGACGACCTGATGGTCGGCTCGGCCGACCCGTTCCAGCTCTTCCGGATCATGTTCGAGGTGGTCCGCGGCGGCGGGTACGGCCCGGAGTCGGGCGTGGCGTTCATGCTCGACCAGTGCCACAACATCGAGCCGAAGATCGCCGGTCAGATCCGCTCGGTGATGAACGTGCAGGAGGCCACGGCCAAGGCCCTGCTGGTGGACACCGGCGCGCTGGCCGCCGCCCAGGCGGCCGGGGACGTGCTCGGCGCCAACGCGGTGCTGATGGACGCCTACAACACCGACGTGCGGCCGCTCCTGGCGGAGCTGCGCGCGGAGGCGGGCCTGGAGCCCGACCCGATGGCCGCCTACGCCCGGTCGGGCTACTTCGAGAGGGTCTGCGCCGAGCGGGTCGGCGGCACGCAGGCCGGCTGGGGCGCGTGAGCACCGGGCGCCCCGGCCGGGAACCCGCCACGAGGGTCCGGCCGAGGCGCCCGCTCCGCCCCGGGGACACGGCTTCGCGGACACGGCTGCGGACACGGCTTCGAGAAGACGGCCGTGCGGACACGGCCTTGAGAAGACGGCCGTGCGGACACGGCCTTGAGAACACGGACGATTCGTTGAAGGACTCGTTGGGGGACACCGTCATGACGTCACCGGTCGAAGAACTGCTGCGGCGCTCGCACGCGCTCGGCGCCGACCCGCGCAACACCAACTACGCGGGCGGCAACACCTCCGCCAAGGGCACCGCCGCCGACCCGGTCACGGGCTCGGAGACGGAGCTGATGTGGGTCAAGGGCTCCGGCGGCGACCTGGGCACGCTGAGCGAGGCGGGCCTGGCCGTACTGCGCCTGGACCGGCTGCGCGCCCTGGCCGGGGTCTACCCGGGGGTCGAGCGCGAGGACGAGATGGTCGCCGCGTTCGACCACTGCGCGTTCGGCAGGGGCGGCGCCGCGCCCAGCATCGACACCGCGATGCACGGCCTGGTCGACGCCGCCCACGTCGACCACCTGCACCCCGACGCGGGCATCGCGATCGCCACCGCCGCCGACGGCCCCGAGCTGACCCGGCGGATCTTCGGCGACCGGGTGGTCTGGGTGCCCTGGCGGCGCCCCGGCTTCCAGCTCGGCCTCGACATCGCCGCCGTCAAGGCCGGCAACCCGCGGGCGATCGGCTGCGTCCTGGGCGGCCACGGCATCACCGCCTGGGGGGACACCTCCGCCGCGTGCGAGGCCAACTCGCTGGAGATCATCCGTACCGCCGAGGCGTACATCGCCGAGCACGGCCGTCCCGACCCGTTCGGCGCGGTGCTGCCCGGCCGCGAGCCGCTGCCCGGGCCCGCCCGGCACGAGCGCGCCGCCGCGCTGCTCCCGCTGGTGCGCGGTCTGGCCTCGACCGACGCCCCGCAGGTCGGCCACTACACCGACACCCCCGAGGTGCTGGACTTCCTGGCCCGCGCCGAGCACCCCCGCCTGGCCGCGCTGGGCACCTCCTGTCCGGACCACTTCCTGCGCACCAAGGTCCGGCCGCTGGTGCTCGACCTGCCCGCCGACGCGCCCCTCGACGCGGCGGCGGCGCGCCTGCGCGAGCTGCACGCCGCCTACCGCGAGGACTACGCCGCCTACTACGAGCGCTACGCCACGCCGGCGTCCCCGCCGATGCGCGGCGCCGACCCGGCGATCGTGCTGGTGCCCGGGGTCGGCATGTTCTCCTTCGGCAGGGACAAGCAGACCGCCCGGGTGGCCGGCGAGTTCTACGTCAACGCGATCAACGTGATGCGCGGCGCCGAGGCGCTGTCGTCGTACGCGCCGATCGAGGAGTCCGAGAAGTTCCGCATCGAGTACTGGGAGCTGGAGGAGGCCAAGCTCCGCCGGATGCCCGCGCCCAGGCCGCTGGCCGCCCGGGTGGCGCTGGTCACCGGCGGCGGCTCGGGCATCGGCGCGGCCACCGCCCGGCGGCTGGCCGCCGAGGGCGCGTGCGTGGTGGTCGCCGACCGCGACCCGGTCGCCGCGGAGAAGGTCGCCGCCGAGCTCGGCGCGAAGGCCCACCGGGCGGGCGACGTCGCGGTCGCCGTGGAGATGGACGTCACCTCCGAGGAGCAGGTCGCCGCCGCGGTACGGCAGGCCGTCCTGGCCTTCGGCGGCGTGGACCTGGTCGTCAACAACGCCGGCCTCTCGCTGTCGCGGTCGCTGCTGGAGACCACGGCCGCCGACTGGGACCTGCAGCACGACGTGATGGCCCGCGGTTCCTTCCTGGTCTCGCGGGAGACCGCCCGGGTGATGATCGACCAGGCGATGGGCGGCGACATCGTCTACATCTCCTCCAAGAACGCCGTCTTCGCCGGCCCGAACAACCTGGCGTACGGCGCGGCCAAGGCCGACCAGGCGCACCAGGTGCGGCTGCTCGCCGCCGAGCTGGGCGGGCACGGCATCCGGGTCAACGGCGTCAACCCCGACGGGGTGGTGCGCGGCTCGGGCATCTTCGCCTCCGGCTGGGGCGCCAACCGGGCCGCGGTCTACGGGGTGGAGGAGGAGAAACTGGGCGAGTTCTACGCCCAGCGCACCCTGCTCAAGCGCGAGGTCCTGCCCGAGCACGTCGCGGCGGCCGTCTTCGCGCTGACCGGCGGCGACCTGGGCCGCACGACGGGGCTGCACGTCCCGGTCGACTCGGGGGTGGCGGCGGCCTTCCTGCGCTGAGCCCCGGGGCTCCCGGCCGGTCCGGGACCCTCATGCCGACCTGCCCGAGATGCGGCGCAGCGCCTCCCGGAACCGGCCCGGCCGGGCGGGCTCCGGCCGTACGCGGGGTGCGGGGGCCAGCCCGTCCCGGGCCCGCAGCAGGTCGGCGAGGGCCTCGGCGGCGGAGGGGCGCTTGGCCGGCGTGTGGTCGCGCATCCGGCGCAGCAGGTCCATGACCTCCGGCGCGATCCCGGGCGCGGCGTCACCCGGCGCGGGTTCGGCGTCCGGGCTCGCGGGCGGCAGCGCGCCGGTGAGCAGCCGGAAGGCGATCACCCCGGCCGCGTAGACGTCGGAGGCCGCCGTCATCAGCTCCGGCCTGGCCTGGCACTCGGGGGCCGTGTAGTGGGTGTCCAGCACGTTGGGCAGCTCGTTGGCCACGGTGTGCGCGCGCGGGCCGGGCTTGGCGTAGTCGAACCCGGTCAGCATCGCGCGCCCGTCCTCCGCGACGAGCACGCAGGCGGGGCTGAGCGCCCGGTGGACCACGTTGTTGGCGTGCACGTGGGCCAGGCCGTCCAGCATGTCCTCCACGATGCCCACCAGCATGCCGAGCCGCTGCACGGCGGGCGGCGCGTGCCGCCCGGAGGCGCCCAGGTGCAGGTGGAGCGCGCGGCCGTGCACGTCGTCGAGGACCAGCACGAACCGGCTCTCGTCGTCGACGGCGAAGAAGTCGCGGGAGCGGACGACGCACGGGTGCGGCGGGATCCGGGTCAGGGCCTGGTAGGCGTTGGTGATCAGCCGCCGCTCGGCCTCCCGCGGCCCCTCCTCGGCCAGCGGGTCGGCCCGGTACACCCGGAGCAGGACCGTCTCGCCGCCGCGCACCGTCGCGTTGACCGCGCGGTACTCGGTGACCCGGTTGTCCCCGCCGAGCTCCTCCTCCACCTCCCAGTTGCCGAACCTCGGGGGCGCGGTGGAGCGCCGGACGCTCCCGTTCAGCGCCTCGATGATCGCCGTCCGGTACGGCCCGGTGTCGGTGCTGTAACCGCGCCGGACCCGGGAGGCGTCGCCCAGCGTCGCGATCAGCCCCGGCAGGTCCGTGACGTGCCGGGAGTCGCGGCCGGCCGGGTCGACCAGCTCGGCGTCGGCCCCGGTCAGCACGACGACGCTGTCGACGTAGACGCGCTCCAGCTCCCGGCGCGCCCGCATCAGCAGGCCCTTGAGCGCCCGCCCGTTGCCCCGCAGCTTGCTCACCGGCGAACCGAACGCGCTGCGCCGCTCCGGGAACCACCGGGTCCCGGCCACCTCGATCCGGCCCCGGGTGCCCTTGACGTCGATGACGCACAGGGAGTGACCGGTCAGCACGACCAGGTCGACCTCGAAGGAGTCGTCGGAGCGCGGCACCTCGATGTTGTGCAGGAGCAGCCAGTCGCCGGGCGCGTTGTCCCGCAGGTGCGCGATGACCCGCCGCTCGGCGTCGTTGACCGGGCGTCCGCCCCCGACGATCTGTGCCATGTCGAGCGTGCCGCCTTCCTCGCCGCGTTCCGGGCCTGACGTCGTGTCCCGGGTGGAGTCCGTGTCCCGGGTGGAATGCGGGTCCAGCACGGAACCCGTGTCCCGGGCGGAACCCTCGCCCCGGATGGAACAAGGTTCTCATCCTCGCCTGTATACCTGCATTTCCGCCACTCGCTAGTCTGGCCGCCGGGAATCGTGATCAAGACGGGCGGGGACCGGTGGACTTCCTGGTGGTGGTGGGCCTGGCGGCCACGGTCGCGGTGATGCTGGCCGGATTCGCGGTGGCCGCGCGGCGCGTGCTCGGCCTGCGCTTCGGCGCGGTCCGCACGCTGCTGGCCGGGGTGCTGGTGATCGCCATCATCGGGCCGCTCATGCAGGCGTTCGCCGGGACCGTGGACCCCGCGGACACCGGCATCACCCCGCTGTGGTTCTTCGTCCTGGCGGTGCTGTGCGCGCTGCTCGCCGGGCTGGTGTTCCTGGTCGTCGCGGAGGCGCTGGTGCCGCCCGGCTCGCTGCCGGGGCCGCTGGAGCTCGTCCGGGCGGCACGCCGCAGGGCGGTCAGGTCGCGGCGCTACCTGCAGATCACCCGCATCCTGATCCGGCACGGCCTCGGTCCCTACCTGCGCGGGCGCGACCCCGGCCCGAGCGCCCCGGCCGGCCGGGCCCGGACCGCCGAGGCGCTGCGCCTGGCCCTCGACGAGGCCGGCGTCACCTTCGTCAAGCTCGGCCAGATCATGTCCACCCGGAGCGACCTGCTGCCCCCGGAGTTCGTCGAGGAGCTGCGGCTGCTCCAGGACCGGGCGGCCCCGGCCCCCTGGGCGGAGATCGAGCGGGTGCTCGTCGCCGAGCTCGGCGGACCGGTGGAGGAGGCGTTCGCGGAGTTCGAGCGCGAGCCCCTGGCGGCGGCCTCGATCGCGCAGGTCCACCGGGCGCGGCTGACCGGCGGCGAGGAGGTGGTGGTCAAGGTCCAGCGCCCGGGGATCGCGGCCGCGGTGGAGCAGGACCTCGACATCGTGGCGCGCCTGGCCCGGTCGCTGGAGCGGCGGACCGGCTGGGGCCGGGCGTTCGGCGTGGGCGAGCTGGCCCGGGGGTTCGCCGAGGCGCTGCGGGAGGAGCTCGACTTCCGGATCGAGAGCGCCAACATGGCCGCCGTGGCCGCCGCCTCCGCGGGCGAACCGGTCCACGTCCCGGTCCTCCGGCCGGAGCTGTCCTCGCGGCGGATGCTGGTGATGGAGCGGCTGGCGGGCACCCCCTTCGGCGGCGCCGTACCGGAGGGGGCGGACCGGCAGGGGCTCGCCAGGACCCTGCTGGAGACGCTGCTCCGCCAGATCATGGTGCACGGCGTGTTCCATGCCGACCCCCACCCCGGCAACATCATGCTGCTGGAGGACGGCCGGCTGGGACTGCTGGACTTCGGCTCGGTGGGGCGGCTCGACGCCGCGCTGCGCGGGGCGCTGCAGCGCCTGCTGGCCGCCCTGGACCGGGGCGACCCGCTGGGCGTGAGCGACGCCCTGCTGGAGGTCGTGGCGCGCCCCGACGAGATCGACGAACGCGAGCTGGAGCGCGACCTCGGCCGGTTCATGGCCCGTCACCTGGTCACCGGAGCCGCCCCCGACATGCGGATGTTCTCGCACCTGTTCCGCGTCGTCTCCGCGCACGGGCTGTCGGTGCCGCCCGAGGTCGCGGCGGTCTTCCGGGCGCTGGGCACCGTCGAGGGCACGCTGGCGCGGCTCGCCCCCGGATTCGACATCGTCGCCGAGGCCCGGGCCTTCTCCGCCCGCCACCTCGCCGAGCGGGGCGGCCCGGAGGGGATCCGGGAGGCCGCGGCGCAGGAGATGCTGCACCTGCTGCCCATGCTGCGCCGCCTGCCCCGCCGGGTGGAGCGGATCGTCGGCGCCGCCGAGCACGGCCGGTTCGGGGTGAACGTCCGGCTCTTCGCCGACGAGCGCGACCGGAGCTACGTCACCGGGGTGCTGCACCAGGTGCTGCTGACCGTCCTGGCGGCCACCACCGGGATCATGGTCGTCCTCCTGCTCGGCACCGAGGGCGGGCCGGCCGTCACGCCCGGGGTCGGCCTCCTCCAGCTCCTCGGGTACAACCTGCTGGCGATCAGCGCCATGCTGGGCCTGCGGGTCCTGGTGCTGATCTTCCGCTCGGAGCGCTGACCCGGCGGTCGTCGCCGGGCGGCGGTTCCGGCCGCATGTTTGCCGTGGCTGGAGAGGGTAGCGCCTACCTCTGTAGGGAGGAGGCGCGTCACATGGCGAGTCACATGGCGAACGGCACGAAAGATGGCCTTTCCACCGGCGAGCTGGTCAAGCGGATCTCGGAGGAGGTCTCCCGGCTGGTCAGGGACGAGCTCAAGCTGGCCAAGATCGAGCTCGCGGAGAAGGGCCGGAGCGCGGGACGGGGCGCGGGAATGGTCGGCGGGGCGGGAGTCGTCGCCCTGTTCGGAGGCGGCGCGCTGGTGGCCGCGGTCATCCTGCTCCTCGCCCAGGTGATGCCCGCGTGGGCGGCCGCGGCGGTCGTCGGCGCGGTGCTGCTGCTCGCGGCCGCGGTCCTCGGGCTCCGCGGCAAGCGCCAGGTGTCCGCGGCGGGTTCGCCCGCCCCACAGCGGACCATCCGCAGCGTCAAGAACGACATCGACGCCGTGAAGGAGAGGGCACACCGATGAGTGAGACCGACCCGGGCCGCGGCAGGGACGTCGCGCCCGCGGGGGCGACCGGTTCCCGCAGACAGGAGATCGGCACCCCGGTGCCCCCGGACGAGCGCGGGTCCCTGAACATCCCGCCGAACGAGCCCGGGCAGAGGGGGGCCACAGGCCTCCGGGGCGAGGGGGCGCCCACCGACGACCTCGGCCTCCCGCCCTGGGAGAGCGACGGGACGCCCGACCTGGTCAGACGGGACAGGGGGTCCGCGCGAGGGCCGGAGACCCCGGAGGAGGCCGTGCGGCGGGAGATCGAGGAGACCCGCCGCGAGCTGGGAGACAGTGTGGAGGCGCTGATGCACAAGACCGACGTGAAGGGCCGCGTCCAGGAGAAGGCCGCCCACATGGGCGACGACCTCAAGCGCATGGGCGCCGCCACGGCCGGCACGGCCACCGGCATGCTGGACCGGGTCAAGGGCGCGGCGCCCGAGGTGCTGGACAAGGCCCGGCAGGCCACGCCCGCCGAGGTCAGGCACGCCGCGGAGAAGGTCTCGACGGAGGCGGGCCGGCGGCCCTTCGCGACCCTGGCGGTGGTCGGCGCCGTCGCGCTGGCCGTCGTCCGCGTCATGCGGCGCAGGCGGAGCGGGCGGAGCGGGAAGGTCGAGCTGGTCCGCGTCCCGCGGCTGGGACGGGGCACCCGGGTCGACACGGTGCGTGTCCCGTGGTTCAGAAGGGGCGCGACCGTGCGGACGGCGCGCGTCCCGTGGCTGAGCAAGGGCTCCAGGTCCGCCGCGGCGCGCCTCCCGTGGTCCGGGAAGGACTCGGCGACCACCGCGGGGCGCCTCCCGTGGTCCGGGAAGCGCCGGTAGATGAACGCGGCGCGAGCCGCCGGGGCCCCCGGGCAGGCGGGCCCCGGCGATCCCGAGACGCCCGCGCAACTGCCGCCGAGGGCATGGTGGGGGGTCCTCAAGCGGACGGTCGGAGAGTTCCGGCGGGACAACGTGGCGGACTGGGCCGCCGCCCTGACCTACTACGCGGTGCTGTCGGTCTTCCCCGCCCTGATCGTCCTGGTCTCGCTGTCCGGCCTGGTCGGACAGGACGTGATCTCCACGATCCTGAGCCAGGTGGCGGCGATCGCCCCGCAGGACGTCACGAGCCTGGTCGAGCAGCAGGTGGGGAACCTGCGGCGGAGCGGCGGCACGGGCCTGGTGGCGATCTTCGGTCTGCTGGTGGCGCTCTGGTCGGCGTCCGGCTACATCGCGGCCTTCGTCCGGGCCGGGAACGCCATCTACGACATCGAGGAGGGCCGGCCGTTCTGGAAGCTGACCCCGCTGCGGGTCGGCCTGACGCTGGTCTTCGTCGTCCTGATGGCCGCCAGCGCGGTGATCGTCACCTTCACCGGCGAGCTCGCCCGCGTCGCGGGCGAGGCCCTCGGATTCGGCGGGACCGCGGTCACGATCTGGAGCTACGCCAAGTGGCCCGTCCTGCTGCTGATCGCCTCGGCCCTGGTGATGCTCCTGTACTGGGCCGCGCCCAACGTCCGCCAGCCGGGGTTCCCCTGGATCAGTCCCGGCGGCGTGCTGGCGGTGCTGCTGTGGATCGTGGTCTCCCTCGGATTCGCGGTCTACGTGGCCAACTTCGGCTCCTACAACAAGACCTACGGCGCGCTCGGCGCCGTGGTGGTCTTCCTGGTCTGGCTCTGGCTGTCCAACATGGCGATCCTGCTGGGCGCCGAGTTCGACGCCGAGTTGATACGGGCCAAGAAGATCGCCACGGGCCATCCGCCGACCGCCGAGCCGTACGCCGAGCCCCGTGACCCCGCCGAGGACGACCCCGACCGCCCAGAGGACGACGGGGTGTCCCGGCTCGGCTGAACGGCCCGTCCCCCCGACCTCCGACCGGAGATCCGCTTCCGCGACCTCCGCGACCGTTCCGCGATGCCGTACCGGACGGGCGCGGAGGCGTGCGGCGGGTCCGGGCGGGGGAAGGCGGTCAGGTCTCCGTCCGGACGGGCGCCTCGAAACGGGCCAGCCAGGTGGTGAGGAGCGATTCGAGCTGTGCGGCCTCCTCGGGGGCCAGCGCGTCGACGAGACGGCGTTCGTTGCGCATGTGCTCGGTGAACGCCTGGTCGATCAGCTCCCGGCCCGCGGCGGTGAGCGCGACCACCCGGCCGCGGCCGTCGTGCCGGCTCCGGCGACGGGTGACGAGCCCGTCGCGTTCGAGCCGGTCGATGCGCTTGGTCATCGCACCGGTGGTGACCATGGTGAAGGCGGCGAGTTCGCCGGGCGCGCGCTCGAACGGCTCTCCGGCGCGCCGCAGGGCGGCGAGGACGTCGAACTCCCCCTCCCCGAGCCCGTACCGCCGGTAGACGACGCACAGCTGCTCGGTGAGGTGCCCGGCGAGGCGGTGAAGCCGTCCGATCACGCCCTGCGGGCCCATGTCCAGCTCCGGCCGCTCTCGGGCCCATTCCCTCTGGATGCGGGCGACGTGGTCCAGGGCCTCACTCATGGGAACACTATAGCTTCCATGGAAGCTATAGTGCCTTCCGTGGAAGCTAATCTTCGATGGGTGGCGGTGACGGCGCTGGCGCCCGTCGCATGGGGGACGAACTACTTCGTCACCCAGCACTTCCTGCCGGCCGGATATCCCCTGCACGGCGCGGCGATCAGGGCCCTGCCCGCCGGGCTCCTGCTGCTCCTCGCCGCCAGGAGGCTTCCCCGCGGGGCGTGGTGGTGGAAGTCCATGGTCCTCGGCACCCTCAACATGAGCGCGTTCTTCGCACTGGTCTACGTGGCGGCCCAGTTGCTCCCCACCGGCATCGCATCGATGGTCATGTCGACGTCGCCCGTCGTGATGATGCTCCTGGCCTGGCCGATGCTCTCCGAGCGCCCACGCGTCCCGCACCTGGCCGGAGCCGGCATCGGCGCCGCAGGGGCGTGCCTCATGCTGCTCAGCGGCGCGGCCGCCGTGGACGCGCTCGGCGTGCTCGCGTCCGCCGGGGCCATGGTGATGTCGTCGCTCGGCGCCGTGCTGGCCAAGCGGTGGAGTCCGGATGCCGACGTGCTCTCCACGACCTCGTGGCAGCTCATCGCCGGAGGAGTCGTCCTGGCGCCCTTCGCGGTCGCGGTGGAGGGGCCGCTGCCGGAGCTGGAGACGTCCGCGGTCCTCGGGTTCGCCTACGTCAGCGTCGTCGCGACGGCTCTCGCCTTCACCGCCTGGTTCGCGGGGCTGCGGCGTCTGCGGTCGGGAACGGTGGGACTCGTCGGCCTGCTGAACCCGGCGACGGGGGTGCTGCTCGGCACGGCGGTCGCCGGAGAGGTGCTCACCGCCCAGCAGCTGTGCGGGCTGGTGCTGGTCCTCCTCGGCATCCTCCTGGGCGGGCCTCGCCGAGCGGCCGGTCCGATCCTCCGCCGCGGGCCGCGCCGCTGACCGTTCCGCCGTCGTGCACCCCCGTCTCCGAGAACCCCGGTTCCAGGTGAGCCGTACGGTTCACCGGGGCGCCGGACGATTCCCGGCGTGCCGCGGGACGGCGGCACGCCGGCAGGGCGCCGGATGCATCCGCGGGACGGGTCCCGGCCGAAGACCCGGATAGTGATCGCACGCCTCTTTGCATGATTCCGGGAGATGAACGGGCCGGAAGCGGGCAGGGGCACGGAGCGACCGCCCGCGGGCCGACCGGCCCGCGGGTCCGGTGGAGAGCGAGGAGCGCGCATGGGCCCGACCGTGGTGATCGGAGCCGGGCTCGGTGGCCTGGCCGCGGCGATGCGGCTGGCCGCCGCCGGGCGGGACGTGACCGTGGTGGAGGCCCGGGACGTGCCCGGCGGCTGCTGCGGGACCGCCCGGCTGGGGGAGTACCGCTTCGACACCGGGCCGTCGGTGCTCACCATGCCCGCCGTCCTGGCGGACGCCTTCGCCGCGGCGGGCGAGGACCTGGAGTCCTGGCTGCCGCTGCGCCGGCTGGACCCGTACTACCGGCTGCGCTACCACGACGGCTCCCACCTGGACGTCGTGGCGGGCGAGGACGCGATGGCCGAGGAGGTGCGGCGATTGTGCGGGGCGGCGGAGGCGGGCCGCTACCGGCGCTTCCGCGCCCGCCTCGCCGAGCTGTTCGCGGCCGAGTGGGACGCCTTCATCGACCGGGACATGACCCGGCTGCGGAACCTGGCCCGCCCGGCGGCCCTGACCAGGCTGGCCCGGCTGGCCGCGCTGGGCGGTTTCCGGCGGCTGGACCGCCTGGTGGCGGGCCACCTCACCGACCCCCGGCTGATCAGGGCGCACACCTTCCAGGCGCTGTACGTCGGCCTCTCGCCCCGGCAGGCGCTCGGCATCTACGCCGTGATCGCCCACATGGACACGGTCGGCGGCGTCTACTTCCCCCGCCACGGCGGCATGCACGCCATCCCGCAGGCCATGGCCGCCGTGGCGGAGAAGGCCGGGGCGCGACTGCGGTACGGCGTGCGCGCCGTCAGGGTCGAGGCCGGCTCCTCCGGGGTCAGCGGCGTCCGGCTCGACACCGGCGAGCGCCTCGCCGCCCGCGACGTCGTGGTCGCCTGCGACCTGCCGTACGCCCACGCCGGGCTGCTGCCGCGCGGCGCGGGCGACTGGCGGCTGCGCCGGCCCCGTTACTCGCCCTCCTGCCTGGTGCTGCACTTCGGCCTCGACCGGCGCCTGCCCGGCCAGGCCCACCACACCCTGCACTTCGGCCGGGAGTGGCACTCCTCCTTCGCCGACCTGGCCCGGGGCAGGCCGCAGGGGGACCCGAACCTGCTCGTCACCTACCCCGAGTCCGACTCCGGCGCCGCGCCCGCCGGGCACGCCGTGCTCACCGTGCTGGAGCCCGCGCCCAACCTGCAGCGCGCCCGCTGGGACGGGCTCACCCCCCGCCTGGAGGATCGCCTGCTGGGCAGGCTCGCCGACCTCGGGTACGGCGACCTGTCCGGGGCTCCCCGGCTCGGCTTCGACCCGCCCGGCTGGGCCGGGCTCGGCCACTCGGCGGGCACCCCGTTCGCGCTGGACCACCGGTTCCGGCAGACGGCCTGGTTCCGCCCGGCGGGCGCCGCCCGGCGGGTCCCCGGCCTGCACTTCGCGGGCATGTACACCGCGCCGGGGGTGGGGGTCCCCCCGGTGCTGATCTCGGGCCGGCTGGCCGCCGAGCGCATCCTGGAGGCCCGCCGATGACACCGCCGCCCACACCGCCGCGCGCCCCGTCCCCGCCCCCGTCCCCGCCCGTGTCCCCGCCTGTGTCCCTGCCCGTTTCCGGGCCCTCACCTGCGCGTTCCCCCGAGTCCGAGCCCTCCTCCGGGTCGCCGCGTCCCGTCTCGCTGACCCGCAGCTACGAGCTCTGCCGCCGGCTGAACGCCCGCCACGGCCGCTCCTACTATCTGGCGACCCTCCTGCTCCCGGCCTGGAAACGTCCCCACGTGCACGCGCTGTACGGCTTCGCCCGGCACGCCGACGAGATCGTCGACTCCTTCACGATGACCGGTGACCGCGAGGCCGCGCTCGACGAGCTGGCCGGGCGCCTGGCCCCCGCGCTCGCCGGGGAGGCCACCGGCGACCCGGTGCTGCCCGCCTTCGCGCAGACCGTGCGCTGCTTCGGCATCGACCACGCCGACGTCGAGGCGTTCCTGAAGTCGATGCGGGCCGACCTGACCGTCACCCGCTACGACACCTACGACGACCTGCTCGGCTACATGGAGGGCTCGGCCGCCGTCATCGGCACGATGATGCTGCCCGTGCTCGAACCCCTGCCCGGCATGGCGGAACGGGCGCGCGAACCGGCCCGCCAGCTCGGGCTGGCCTTCCAGCTCACCAACTTCCTGCGCGACGTCGCCGAGGACCTGGCGCGCGGCCGGGTCTACCTGCCCCTGGCCGACCTGGACCGGTTCGGCGTCTCCGTCGCCGACCTGGGCCGGAGCGCGCCCACCCCGGCCCTGCGCGACCTGCTGGCCTTCGAGGCGGAGCGGGCGCGCGCGCACTACCGGCGGGCGGCGGAGGGCGTCGCGCTGCTCACCCCCTCCTCCCGGCCGTGCGTGCGCGCGGCCTGCGAGCTGTACGGCGGCATCCTCGACCGGATCGAGGCCGCCGGCTACGACGTGCTGGGCGGCAGGGCGACCGTGCCCCGCCGCCGCAGGCTGGCCGTCTTCGCCCGCCACCTGTCCGCGGCGGCCGCGGCGGGCCGGGCGGAGCGCCGGGCGGCCGGGGCGCTGCGGCCCGGGTGGGAGGGCCGCTGACCACCATCCATCACCGTTGCCAGGAGGACACGATGCCGGAACCGGTCGTCGTCGACGCGATGGGCGGGGACCACGGGCCCGCCGAGACCGTCAGGGGAGCCGTGACCGCCCTGCGGGAGCACGAGGTGCCGGTGCTGCTCGTCGGCCGGGCCGAGGAGGTCCGCCGGGAACTGGTGCGGCACGGCGCCTCCGGTGAGATCGAGGTGGTCCACGCCGAGGAGGTCGTCCCGATGGGGGAGCGGGGCCCGGGGGCGCTCGCCGGCACCTCCAGCATCACGGTCGGCTGCGAGCTGCTGCGCCGGGGCGCCGGAGCCGCCTTCGTCTCGGCCGGCTCCACCGGGGCGGTCGTCTCGTGCGCGATCCGGAGCGTCGGCCGGGCGGAGAGCGTGCTCCGGCCCGCCCTGGCCATCGCGCTGCCCCAGGTCACCGGCGGTTCGAGCGTGCTGCTCGACGCCGGGGCCACCGCCGACCCCACGCCGGAGATGGTCGCCGGGTTCGCACTCCTCGGCACCTCCTACGCCCGGCTCGTGCTCGGTACGGCCGAGCCGTCGGTGGGCCTGCTCTCGATCGGCTCCGAACCGGGCAAGGGCAACCGGCTGACCCGCAGGACCGAGGAGCTGCTCCGGCGGCTGCCGCTGCGCTTCCACGGCACCGTCGAGGGCCACGACGTGCTGGCGGGCGTCGTCGACGTGATCGTCACCGACGGTTTCACCGGCAACGTCGTGCTCAAGAACGTCGAGGGGGCGGTCAGGACGACCCTGGCGATGATCGCGCACGCCGGGATCGCCCGGCCGGAGGAGCTGCGGGAGGTGGCCGGCCGCTACGATCCCGAGGCGCACGGGGGAGCCGCGCTGCTCGGGCTGAGCCGCACCGTCGTCGTCGCGCACGGCTCCTCGCGCGCCCGCACGATCGCCCGGGCGTGCGTGGTGGCACGCGACCTCGCCCGGGGCGGGAAGCCGGTCCGGGCACCGGGGCGCCGCGCGGCGGAACCGGCCCGGTGAGCCCGCTACGGACGGGGGCCGGGGGAGGCGGCGGTGCCCGCCAGGGGGTCGGCCCCGTTCCACGTCCCCGCGCTGCCGTAGGGGACGAACCGGGTGAACATCTCCTCCGTGTACCAGCCCTCGTCCCGGGTCCGCCCGATGACCCGGCGGTGCGCCCGGCCCCGGTGGGCGAAGTCCCGGACCGCGGCGGCGTCGCGCCAGAGCGAGAACGTGGCCTGCCGGGCCGGCGGCCACTCCCCGACGCCGACCGAGGCCAGGCAGCCGTCCTGCTCCCGGAGCAGGGCGTCGACGGCGGGGACCGAACGGTAGAACGCGACCAGCCGGGACGGCCGGATCGACGCCCTGGTCAGCACGGCGACCGGACCGGAGCCCTCCCGCGGGCCCGGCGGCCCGCCCCGGCCGGCGCAGTCCCCGGCCGGTCCGGTTCCGGCGGGTCCGGTCCGGTCCGGGCCGTCCGCGATCGGACCGAACGGGTCCACCCCGCCCCAGCTCCCGCGCGAGGCCAGCGGCGCGAGCCGTACCTGCCAGGACTCCACTGCCTCGTCGCGCCAGCGCGCCGCCACCGGGGAGCGGGCCAGGAAGGCGTCCAGGTCCCGCTCGGCGCGCCAGACCGCGAACAGCGCCCAGCGGCGCAGGTCCGCGCCGAGGCTCATGGACGCGCCCCGGCCGGACCCCAGCAACCGCCGGAACACCAGCCCGGGGGTGCGCGCCAGCACCGGCCGGTCGAACGCCATGTGCCGCATGGCCCCCAGATCCGCATACCTGACGAGGTGGAACGAGGCGATGGTTCCCGTGCCCCTGCCCGTACCCGTGGCCGTCATCGGCGCCTACCTTCTCGGATCCGTGCCGGTCGCGGTGCTCGTCGCCCGCGCGCACGGCTTCGACCCGCGCGCGGTCGGCGACCGCAACCCGGGCTTCTGGAACATGAAGGAGCGGCTCGGCGGGCGGGCCGCCGCACCGGTCTTCGCCGGTGACATGCTCAAGGGGGCCCTCGCCGCGCTGCTCGCCCTCTGGGTGAGCGGCGGGCACACGGCCGGGTCCGGCGCGGTCTCCGGCGCCAGCACCGTCCCGGTGTACCTCGCCGTGGCGGCGGCGATGGCCGGGCACGCGTGGCCGGTGTTCGCCGGGTTCCGCGGCGGGCGCTCGATCCTCACCTTCGCGGGCGGCTTCGCGGTCGTCTGCCCGCCCGCCTTCCTGCTGGGCCTCGCCGTCCTGGTCGGCACCGCCCTGGCCGCCCGCTCCTTCGCGATCGGGGCGCGGGCCGGGGTGTTCGCCCTCCCGCTGCTGCAGCTGCCGTTCGCGCCGGTCGCGCACGTCGCCGGGACCGGTGCGCTGATGTGCCTCATCGGGCTGCGCTTCGGCCAGGCCGCGCGGACCGCCCGGCGCCCGTCGTGACCTTCCGGGCGGGCCGCCCCGCCCCCGGCCCGCCGGGGGCGGCCGCCGGGGCGGTTCCAGGGACGGCTCCCGCGACGGCCGCCGGGTAGGACCGGCCCCGCCAGGTGCGGACGGGCCGCAGGGTCGCCGCGGTCAGCCGGAAGGCCGCCAGCGGGTCCAGCAGGGGGGAGAGCAGCGTGCCGGGTCCCGGCCGGGTGTAGCTGCCGCGCAGCGCCCCGGCCAGCAGCAGCCGGACCGCCAGCAGCGCGAGGTCGAGCCGGGTGGGCCGGCCCGCGACCAGCCGGACCGGCGGCAGCGCGGCGGTGAGCCAGAGCACCGCCAGGTCGGCGGCCTGGCGGCCCGGGGAGGTGACGTCCCGCAGCGGGAGCGAGCGGCCCCACTCCCGCCACACCTCGGCCGCGGACTCGTGCATGTCGACCTCCAGCAGCCCGCCCGAGTCCAGGAAGCCCACCGCCCAGCCGTCCGCGGCCAGGGTCCTGGCCAGCGCCACGTCGTCGGTCAGGTGCCCGCGGACCCGGGTGAACCCGTCGGTGGCCAGCATCGCCGTACGGCGGAAGGCCGTGCACTGGCCGTTGGCCACCACCCGGTGCGGCGGAGGGGGGGAGGACGGGCCGATCGGGCCGAACCGGTAGACCAGCGTGGCCAGGAACGCCGAGTGCAGCGCCTGCTCGGCGATCCCGTCGCAGACGAACCGGGGGCCCACCGTGACCAGGTCGTAGGCGTCCAGGGCGGCCGCCACCGCCCCGAACAGGCCGGGCGCGGGACGCGCGTCGGCGTCGAGGGTGACCACGACGTCGCCGAGGGCCGCCTCGGTCCCGTGCCGCAGCGCCCACTGCTTGCCCACCCAGCCCGCCGGCAGGGGAGGGGCCGCCAGGACCTTCGCGCCGAGTCCGGCGGCCAGTCGCGCCGTGCCGTCGCGGGAGCCGTCGTCGACCACCACGACCTCCGCGACGGCCGGATCGGCGAGCGCCGCCGACACGCACGGCCCGATCCGGTGCTCCTCGTCGCGGGCCGGGACCACCACGGAGATGCGCGGGCCGCGCCCGGGGCCGGCCGCGGGGGAGAGCGGGCCGTTCCCGGGGCCGGTCACGGGGGAGAGCGGGGGCAGACGGGTGCGCCCGCGCGCCAGCCGTACGGCGACCACGGCCGCGGCGGCGGCCTGGCACGCGGTGAGCACGGCGAGGGCGGTCCGGAGCGGGCTCCGGCGGCCGGTCCGCGCGGCGGCTCGGGCGGCGGCGGTGAGGGTGGTTACCGGAACGGCGGTCCGGCGGCCGGTCCGCGCGGCGGTGGCCTGGGCGGCGGCGGTGAGGACGGTGGCCTGGGCGGCGCTGATCGGGACGGCGGTCCGGGGGCCGGTGGAGCGGGTCACCGGGGGAAGTCCTCGGCCACCAGCGAGGCCACGATGCGCCCGCCCATCGCCACCAGCGGCAGCCCGCCGCCGGGATGAGCCGAGCCGCCCACCAGGTACAGGCCGCGCAGCGGCCCCCGGTTGCCGGGGCGGCGCAGCGGGGCCAGCGGTCCCGAGTGGGCGCCGCCGTAGATCGCCCCGCCCCAGGCGCCGTAGCGGTCGCGCAGGTCGGCGGGGGTGAGCAGGTCGACGAAGCGGAGCCGGCCCGACAGGTCGAGGCCCCGGTCGGCCAGGCGCTCCAGCACCAGGTCCCGGTAGGCGCCCGGGGACATCGGCCACCGGCGCGGGTCGCGGGCCGGGACGTTGACCAGCATGGTCCAGTTCTCGCAGCCCTCCGGCGCCTGCGACGGGTCGTCCACCGCCGAGCAGCCGACGTAGACGGTCGGGTCCTCCGGCGGGCGCCGCCGGTCGAAGACGTCGGCGAACTCCCGCTCGTAGTCGGCGGAGAAGAGCACCGTGTGGTGGGCCAGCCCCTCGGTCCGGCCCTCCACCCCGGCCATCATCAGGAACGCCGAGGAGGACAGGCCGAGCGAGGCGATCCGCCGCAGGCGCCGCCGGTCGGGCAGCAGCCGCCCGTAGAGCGCCGCCGCGTCGGTGTTGGCGACCACGACCGCGGCGTGCTCGCGCTCACCGGAGGCCAGCCGTACGCCCAGCACCCGGTCGCGGCCGGCGAGCACCCCGGCGACCTCGGCGCCGAGGACGACCTCCACCCCGGCCTTCTCCAGGGCCGCGGCGAGGGCGTCGGCGAGCCGGGGCAGCCCGCCCGCCACGTACCAGCCGCCCTCGCCGTGCTCGATCGCGGGCACGCAGGCCAGCGCGGCGGGCGCCCGGTAGGGGCTGGAACCGGCGTAGGTGGCGTAGCGGCCGGCGTACTGCAGCAGGCGCGGGTCGGTGAAGAAGCGCCGGGCCAGCCCGTGCAGGGTCCGGCCGGGCGCGATCGCCGGCAGGTCGGACAGGCGGCCGCGCGGCGCGGACCGGGACAGGGAGATCGCCGGCCCGGCGAAGAAGCCGCGCGCCGACGCCTCGTAGCACCGCCGGGCCCAGGCGTGGAAGGCCCGCCAGCCGGCCC
The DNA here is from genome assembly GCF_014647955.1 of Planomonospora antibiotica. Taxonomy (NCBI): domain Bacteria; kingdom Bacillati; phylum Actinomycetota; class Actinomycetes; order Streptosporangiales; family Streptosporangiaceae; genus Planomonospora; species Planomonospora antibiotica. The sequence continues at coordinate 200,617 of NZ_BMQE01000005.1, forward strand.
CCTCGCCGGGCGCGAGCCGCTCCACGGCCTCGGCCATCCGCTCCGGGTCGCGGGGCGCCGTCAGCACCGAGCCGTCGGCGAAGCGGTAGCGGCACAGCTCACGCGGCTCCACCAGGTCCAGCTCCAGTCCCAGACCGGTGAACAGGTCCGGCAGCGTCAGCAGGGACGGCCCGGCGGAGAAGGTGAAACCGTCGCGCCGGTGCTCGGCGAGCTTGCCGCCCAGCCGGGGCAGCCGCTCGTAGAGCCGGACCCGGTGCCCCTCGCGGGCCAGCAGCAGCGCGGAGACCATCCCCCCGACGCCGCCCCCGACCACGATCACTTCCGCCATCGACGCCTCCAGGCGAGCAGGACGAACACACCCATGCAGATCCCTCCGGCGGCGGCGACCAGCGGGTCGGGCGGGTCGAAGACCACCGCGAAGCCGATCGTCTCCATGACCGCCATCACCGTGTACAGCGCGGCCAGCCCGGTGCTGCGCGCCGCCGGATCCGGTAGACAGAGGTCGATCAGCACCATCACCAGCAGCGACACGGCCAGCCAGCCGGCGAAGTTGCCGAGCGGGACGCCCCGGTAGGGACCGGGTTCGTGCCACACCCACAGGCCCAGCCGGATCATCTGCGGATCCAGGAACAGGTCCCACGCGGTGAGCGCCGCCGCGCCCAGCGCGACGCGCGCCGCCCGGCTCGCCGGCGCCGCCGCGGAGGCCGCCGCGTGGGCCGCCAGACCCATGCCGCCCCAGGCCAGTGCGACGATCACCGGGACGCCGCCGGGCTGCGGCACGAGCAGGCCGGTGTAGTGGTAGTCGCCGAAGGGCACCCCGGTCCTCGTGCCGATCCACTCCGCGGCGTAGCCGGCCGCGACGGCGGCGGCGAAGGCCGCGACCGCCCGCGGGAGGGTGTGGACCGCCGCGGCGAAGGCGACCGAGGCCGCCGCAAGCAGCAGCACGACGACGCTGGTGAGCAGGATCGGCCGCGGCTGCAGCCCGGTCGCCACCTGCGCCGCCACCATGGCGGCCAGCAGCGCCGTCCCGGCCCGGCCCGCCGCCGCGGGCGCGGCCGGAATCCCCGTCGCGGTCACCGTACGCCCTCCCCGCTCCCGGCCACCCGTGCGCGTCTCCCACGGAGACTCCTTCGAGTGGTTCTCTCCTCCCGGACGCATTCCGCACCCCACCGGGGGATCTTCTTCGGGAAGAGCTTCGGGAAGGCCTCGGAAAGGCCCGGTGCCCGCCGCCCACCGGGCCGTACGATCGCCGACGCCGACGCCGACGCCGACGCCGACGCCGACGCCGACGCCGACGCCGACGCCGACGCCGCCGGTGTCACGGCGCCGCCGGTGTCACGGCGCCGCGCGAACGCCGCCGGAGCGGCTGACCTCCGCTCGCGATCACTTCACGCTGACGTCCAGGAAGATCGGTTTCTTCGCGGGGAACAGCGGGGTCCCGTCCTCGCTGGTCATCTTCCAGAAGATCTTGCATCTGGCCGGGCCGGCGGCGGCGCGGACGCGCACCGCTATGTCGGTCGTCCTGCCCGGAGCGGTCGGCTCGATCGCGATCCGCTCGGGAGCACGGCACGGCGTGCTGTTGATCCGGGTGAGATACCGGCCCTTCCAGGGGACGGTTCCGGCGTTGCGGATCCGCCACACCTTGGTGAAGTGCGCCTTCCTGCGCACCGTGCTCCCATCCGGGTAGGTGACGTCCCCCTCGAAGACGGAGTCGTCACTCGACTGCGCCGTCCATGCCGGCGATTCGTGCGGCACGGCCTTGTCCGGCGCGCTCTCGCCGCCGAACGGCGAGAACGCGGCGACCAGCGCACCGGCGCCACCGGCGAGGACGGCGGACAGCACGCTCAGGACGACGGGCCTGCCGATGCGGAGCGGCCGCGCGGCCGGAGCGGGACCGCTCGCCGCGGGCCCGCCCTCTGCGAGCCCGCTCCCCGCCGGCCCGCTCCCCGCCGGCCCGCTCCCCGCCGGCTCGGTCCGCGCCGGCTCGGTCCGCGCCGGCTCGGTCCGCGCCGGCTCGGTCCGCGCCGGTCCGGTCCGCGCCGGTCCGGTCCGCGCCGGTCCGTTGTCCGCCGGTCCCTTGTCCGCCGGTCCGTTCTCCACAGATCCGGTCCGCGCCGGCTCGCTCTCCGTCGCGGGGGAGGCCGGCGGACCTTGGGTCCTGGCCTGCTCCCAGTACGACCGCCACTCCCGCTCGGTCTCCCGCTCGTCCTGGCCCAGCCGGCCGACCGCGAGGACCCGGACGAACTCCCACGTCGTCTCCCAGGTCGGGAGCGTCCTTCCCCGGGCGGCGGCGGCCAGCGACGACTTCGAGGCCGCGGCTCCCAGGCGGGAGGACATCTCCGCGAAAGACGGGTCGCCCGCCCTCTCCTTGAGCTCCCAGAGCCGGTGCGCGAGCAGCGCCACCGGACCGGACTCCGGATCGGGCCGGGCGGGCCTCCGCCCCCGCCGGGGCCCCGGCTTCTCCGGGAGCGAATCTGGCGACCTGTGCACGTCCGGTGACTCCGGCATCCCCTACCCGTTCTGGTCGGCACCGCCCGGCATCCGCGCCCGCGGATCCGGCACGACCCTTTCCGGCAACACGCTTTCGAACGGAGTAGGTTACCGGAAGCCGCCGGACGCCTCCGATCGGCGTCGCGGACGCCCCTGGCGCCGCCAGGACTCTCGTCGACCGGTCAGCCGGACGCCGCCGTCGACCGGTCATCGACACGCTGCCCTGGATGGCCGGTCCGGCCGGCGATCGACACGCTCCGCGCATGGTCTCCGGGCGCGACGAAAGCCGCCGTCTCCTCCCACGCGATGTCGCGCCATCCGCACGAGCACGCCGCGACGCACCCCGTCGCGGGTACGGCAGCGCCGTCGCCGCTTGCGGCCGTGACCCGATCATGACACGGCGCGGACGAGGCGAAGACACGGCCCGGAGACAGTGGTCGACGTCGACGGGCGAGCTGCGGGCGGGTAACCGAGCGTGCGGCGAAATCCGGCGGCGTGTCGTGAGTGTCGTCGATCGGGGATGACCGGCTGTGCGGGAGGGCGTCGGGCCGGCCTTGACCCGAGCCGTCCACGGGCGACTGGAACGTGGACGGGACGCCGTTTCCGGACAGGCCGGAGGCGCTGTAACCGTCAGTCGGACCGAAGGCCGCGGTGAAGTTGATCACAAATGGGAGAAGGCATGGCTGATGACAGGCGATGGGACCGGCGCTCGCTGTTGCGGGGCGCCGCCGTGCTGGCCGGTGCGGCCGCGACGGTGCCGCTGCTCGGTGAGGCGGCCACGGCACGAGTCGGCGGTGGTGACGCGGACGCGCTGTTCAAGGCCGGGATGTTCGAGCAGGCCGGCCGCGCGTACGAGGAGATCCTGAGAAAGGACCCCGAGAACCTGCACGCGGCCCGTCGGCGCGGCTACGTCGGGCTGCTGGCCAACCGGTTCCGTGACGCGGAGAGATACCTCAAGCTGGCCGTCGCTCTGGCGCCCGATGACAGGGACGCCAACCGGTTCCTGGCCGACTGCTACATCCGGCAGGACAAACTCTCCCTCTCGGCACCGCACTGGCGAGCCGCCGGCCAGGAGAGCTACGCCGAATGGTTCGCGACGTTCTCCGACGAGCCGTACCAGGTCCGCGGCGACACCGCGCAGCTGCCCTGGAAGCAGATGGACCCGGAGCCGCTGGTCGAGGCCTCGGTCAACGGCGGGCCGCCGAAGCGCTTCACGTTCTACACCGGCGCCCCGTCGCTGCAGGTGTCGGCGACGGTGGCCAAGGAGGCCGGGCTGAGGCCCGTCGCCAGCGAGAAGATCGATTACTTGAACGGCACCGTATGGATGCACTACGGGGCGCTGGACTCGTTCCGGTTGGGCGGCATCGAGCTCCGCAACGTCCCCGTGAGCTGGTCGACGACGGAGTCGGGCGGGGACGTCGACACCGACGCCGACGGCATGATCGGCATGTGGGTCTTCTACCACCTGCTGACCACCTTCGACTACGCGGGCCGGCGGCTGATCCTGCGGCGCCGGACCCCCGAGACGGCCGCGGAGGTACGCGCCGCCGCCGAGCGGGCGGGCACCGCGCCCCTGCCGATGTGGCTGGCCCGCGAGAACGTGCTCCACAGCAGGGGCAGGGTCGCCGGCGCCGCCGGTTCCGGCACGGGGGTGGTGGCTGTGCTCTTCGGCGGGCACAGCGAGGTCGCCGGGATCGTGAACGGGGCGACGGCCGAGCGGTTGCAGGTCCGCGTGGACCGCGACCGCCCGGTCGAGACCTTTGCCGGCAGCCACCCGGCCGTCGCCTATCCCTGCTATCCGAAGGAGATGCGTCTGGGCGGCGTCGCCGCCAACGGCGTCTACTGCTTCACGAACCCGGACGCACCCCTTGCCCCCAACGGGTTCGACGTGCCGGCCGCCTTCTTCCACAGCTTCCACAAGCCCAACACCGTCACCCTCGACTTCACCGACATGAACCTCTACGCCACCCGCGGGCAGGCCGCCTGACCGCCGCGACGCGGCGCTGCACACCGGGCGCAACACCGCCGGGCGCTGCATCAACCGGATCAAGGAGCGGTGCGGGCCCGCCTTCCGCTTCGGCAGGAGCCCGGACGGTTCCCCGGCCGGGCTCCGCCTGCGCGGCGCGATCCTGTGGACCTGCGGAGTCCGGCTCACCTCATGATCCGGACTCCGGGCGGCTAGGCCCGGCCTCCGTCGGTGATGGAAACGATCGAGGCGGTCTGGAACTTCTTGTGGCCCTTCCCGTTGGCCCCGACGACCGCCGTGTAGGACTTGGTGGTCCAGCCCAGGCTGTACTTGATGTTCAGCTTGCGCTTGTTGTTGCACCGGTTGCTCCAGTACACCGTCACGGAGGTGTTCCCGTCCCCCCACGACCAGGCGAAGCAGCCGGCGACGCCGCGGTGGACGTCCGCCGACGCCGGAGCCGCGGTGCCGACGCCGAGACCGGCGGCGGCGAGGGAGGCGGCGGCGAAGACGGCGGCGCGGGTGCGCAGGCTGGTCCTGCGAGACGACATGGGCATGAAGGTCTCCTCATCCGGTGAGTGTGTTCGTTCGACTGCGGTCACCGCACCGAGCGGGTCGGTCCGGCGTTCTCCGTTGCGGCTCCGCCCGCGGGGCGGAGCGGGGCATCGGGCGGTCCCCCGCCTGTGAGTACCGGGGGACGCGGGCCCTAGCAGCTGCCGGGCAGCGTCACCTTGTTGGGCATGCTGTGGTCGATCTTCTTGCTGCCCTTGCTCTTGGCCCCGACGGTGAAGCACTTGTGGAAGATCGTGCCGTTCTCGCGGACGAACTGCAGTTTGACGGCCCGCTTCTGGTTGCAGTGGTTGTTGTAGTACACGGTGGTGGTCACGTTGCCGTCACCCCACGAGACGTTGATCTTCTTTCCGCTGGGCGACGCGCACGCGGCGGACTTCCGGTGGACGTCGGCGGAAGCCCCCGCGGTTCCGGCGCTGGCGACGGACGGGACGCACAGCACGGCGAGAGCGGCTACGGCGGGCACCAGTTTCCTGTAGTGCAAGGTGGCTTTTCCTTCGTTCTCCGACAAGGCCCCGGCCGGTTCTGCGACCGGCGGGGGAGGGCGCCTCGCGGCCGGGAGCCGCGGGCGCCGAGGACTCGATCAGCTTGCCCGCCGCCCCCGCTCCGACCAAGCGATCTCCGTCCAGAGCTGCGGCTTCGGACTTTCGGACGTCGGACTTTGGACTTTGGACAAATGGGAAGCCGCCCCGGACGTGGCCGGGAGCTGGTGCGGCGTCCTCGTCGGTGGAACAATGTTCCGGTCTGGCGCGGCCGGGATGCCGGGCGACGTGTGGACCCACGATGGAGGGGAAGGCATGCGGTTCGGGCGCACCTACGAGGAGTTCGAGGTCGGCGCCGTCTACCGGCACTGGCCCGGCAAGACGGTGACGGAGTACGACAACCACCTGTTCTGCCTGCTGACCATGAACCACCATCCCGTCCACCTGGACGACAACTACGCGGCGACCACGGACCACGGCCGGAACCTCGTCGTCGGCAACTACGTCTACTCCCTGCTGATCGGCATGTCCGTCCCCGACGTCTCGGGGAAGGCGATCGCCAACCTCGAGGTCGAGTCGCTCAGGCACGTCGCCCCCACGTTCCACGGGGACACGATCTACGGCGAGACGACCGTGCTGGACAGGCGGCGGTCGGCCTCGAAGGAGGACCGCGGCGTGGTCAGCGTGGAGACCAGGGGGCACAAGCAGGACGGCACCCTGGTCTGCGTCTTCCGCCGCAAGGTCATGGTCCCGACGGCGGTCTACCTGAAGGAGCGCGGCGACGAGCCGGGACGTCCGGTTCCCCTCGCCTGAGGCCGAGGCCGGTCCGGCGGCGATCCGGGGACCGCGCCCGCCTTCCCGTGCCACGATCGAAAGGACGTCCAGGGGTGGACTTCGAGCTGAACGACGAGCAGCGGCTGTTCCAGCGGACCCTGCGGGAGTTCGTCGACTCCGAGATCGTGCCGGTCGCCCCGGAGTGGGAGCGCACCGGCCGCTACCCGGCCGAGATCGTCGACCGGTTCCGGCAGCTGGGGCTGTTCGGCATCGCGATCCCCGAGGAGTACGGCGGGCTGGCCCTGGACCGGGTCTCGTTCGCCCTGGTCTTCGAGGAGATCGCCCGTGGCTGGATGGGCGTGGCCGGGGTGCTCGGCTCGCACTCCCTGGCCGCGTGGATGATCGCCCGGTACGGCACCGGGGAGCAGCGGAAGGCCTACCTGCCGGACCTGGCCACCGGCGCCCGCCGTACCGGGATCGCGCTGACCGAACCGGGGGCGGGCACGGACCTGCAGGGCATCCGCACCCGCGCGGTCCGCGACGGCGACCACTACGTGATCAACGGCACCAAGACGTGGATCACCAACGCCCGGCACGCCGACCCGATGCCCGTCCTGGTCAAGACCTCGATCACCGAGCCCGCCCACCGCGGGATGTCCCTGATCCTCGTCGAGGCCGGCACCCCCGGCTACACCGTCGGCCGCGACCTGCCCAAGCTCGGCTACCGGGGCACCGAGACCTGCGAGGTCGTCCTCGACGACGTGCGCGTCCCGGCCTCGGCGCTGCTCGGCGGGACGGAGGGCCGGGGCATGCAGCAGGCCCTGTCGGCGCTGGAGCTCGGCCGGATCAACATCGCCGCCCGCGCGGTGGGCGTCTCCCAGTGCGCCTACGACGCCGCGCTGGCCTACTCGCGTGAGCGCCACGCCTTCGGCAGGCCCATCTCCGATTTCCAGGCCATCCAGCTCAAGCTCGCCGACATGGCCACCGAGATCCAGGCCGCCCGGCTGCTCACCTACTGGGCGGCGGTCCGCTCGGAGGGCGGCGCGGTGACCGCCGAGGCCGCGATGGCCAAGTACTTCGCCTCGGAGGTCGCGCTCCGGACGACCATGGAGGCCATGCGGGTCCACGGCGGCTACGGCTACTCCCAGGAGTTCGTCGTCGAGCGCCTCTACCGCGACGCGCCGCTCATGGCCATCGGCGAGGGCACCAACGACGTCCAGCGGATGGTCATCGCCCGGTCCCTCGTCGCGGGCGACTCCACGGTCGGCTGGTGAGCCGGACGGGAGCCCACGGGACGGAATCCACCACCGGGACGGAGCGCGCTTCTGCGACGAAGCGGGCCATCGGCACAAATGTGAGGTAACCCACTCCGGAAAACTGTCCGATCGGTCAAACACTGACCGATCGGACAGGCATTCTTGAGGAGGAGGTGGGTTTCGATGTCTCGCAGCACCCGCTCGGGCACCCGTGAGGAGATCCTGGACGCGGCGTCCCGGCTCTTCGCCGCGACCGGTTTCAAGGGCACCTCACTGCAGGACATCGCCGGGGCGGTCGGCTGCTCCAAGGCCGCCCTGCTGTACCACTTCGACGGCAAGGACGCGATCCTCGCCGAACTGCTGGCACCCGCGGTGGAGGCGTTCGAGACACTCGACGCCCGGCTGGCCGCCCTCGACGACGAGGCCGTACGGCGCGCGGCCGTCGAGGGGTTCGTGGACCTCGTGATGCGCTTCCGGCGAGAGGTCACCGTCCTGTACGGCGACCTGCCCGACCTGCTCCAGCGCCCGGCCTTCGCCGGGGTGCAGGAGATGACGGACCGGCTCCTGGACGCGCTCACCGGCCGCTCGGCCGCGCCCGCGGCCCGCGCGGCGGCGCTGCTGGTGCTCGGCGGCGTCCCGGTCGCCTGCATGGAACCGTGCGGGATCGGCGACGACGAGCTCCGCTCCGCCCTGGTCCGCAGCGCGGCCCGGGCCCTCGACCCCACCGGCGCCTGACGGCGTCCCCGACCCCACCCGCGCCTGGCGGCGTTCCCGCTACCTTTCCGCTCTTTCCGACATTTCCGACAAGGATGCTTCATGGCAACCCTGCTCTACCGGCTCGGCCGGGCCTCGTTCCGCCGCCGGCGGATGGTCCTCGCCCTGTGGCTCGCCGTACTGGCCGCCCTCGGCGGGTCCGCCGCCGCCTTCATGGGTCCCATGGCGAGCAACTTCTCGATGCCGGGCACCGAGGCGCAGCGCGCGCTCGACACCCTGGCCGAGGAGTTCCCGCAGGCCTCCGGCGCGACCGGCACCATCGTCGTCGCCGCCCCCGAAGGGCGGCAGCTGGCCTCCCCGCAGGACCGGGCGACCCTGCAGGCACTGGTCAAGGAGGCCTCGGCGCTGCCCGGCGTGCTGGCCGCCCTCGACCCGTTCCAGACCAAGGCGCTCTCCCCGGACGGCCGCTACGCCCTGATCCAGGTGCAGTTCGCCGCCCGCGGCGACGAGGTGACCGACGCCCAGCGCGACGCCTACGCGAAGGTGGGCGCGGCCGCCGAGGCCGCCGGCCTGCGGGTGGCGGCCGGCGGCGAGGTGACCAGCGCCGAACCGGAGATCGGCTCCACCGAGGCCCTCGGCGTCCTCGTCGCGGCGATCGTCCTCGTCATCACCTTCGGCTCACTGGTCGCCGCCGGGATGACCCTGCTCAACGCGCTCATCGGCGTCGGCGCCGGCATGGCCGGGCTCTACGCCCTCAGCGGCGCCGTCGAACTGACCACCACCGCCCCCATCCTGGCCCTCATGCTCGGCCTGGCCGTCGGCATCGACTACTCGCTGTTCATCACCTCCCGGCACCGGCAGAACCTCGCCGACGGCCTGGAGCCCGAGGAGGCCGCCGCGCGCGCCGTCGGCACCGCCGGATCGGCCGTCGTCTTCGCCGGGGCCACCGTGGTCATCGCGCTCGCGGGCCTGACGGTGGTCGGCATCCCGTTCCTGACCATCATGGGCCTGGCCGCCGCGGGCACCGTGGCCGTCGCCGTGCTGGTGGCGATCACGCTCCAGCCCGCGCTGCTCGGTTTCGCCGGCCGCCGCGTCCTGCCCCGCAAGCAGCGCGCCACCGCGCCGGAGAACGGCGCCGGCGAGAAGAAGGAGGAGCGGCAGCCCCTCAGCTTCCGCTGGGGCTACTTCGTCACCCACCACCGCCTGCCGTTCATCCTCGCCGGCGTGCTCGCCCTGGGCGCGCTGACCATCCCCGCGGCGGACATGCGCCTGGCGCTGCCCGACGCCGGCACCGCCCCGGCCGGCTCCTCCCCCCGCGAGGCCTACGACCTCACCGCTGAGGGCTTCGGCCCCGGCTTCAACGGCCGGCTGGTCGCCGTGATCACGGCCGACTCCGCGCCGGCCGCCCAGCAGGCCGTCGCGCAGGCCCAGCAGCTGATCCAGAGCACGCCCGGGGTCCTCGCCGCCGCCCCGCAGGGGTTCAACGCCGCAGGCACCACCGCGCTGCTGTCGGTGATCCCCAAGACAGGCCCGACCGACGAGGCGACCGAGACGATGGTCCACGAGATCCGCGAGCGGGTCTCCGGCGTCTCCGGAGCGGAGATCGCCCTGACCGGCGTCACCGCCGTCGGCATCGACATCTCCGAGAAGCTCTCCGACGCCCTGCCGGTCTACCTGCTGCTGGTCGTGGGCCTGTCCATCCTGCTGCTGATGCTGGTCTTCCGCTCGGTGCTGGTGCCGGTCAAGGCGGCCCTGGGTTTCCTGCTCACCGTCGGCGCCACCTTCGGCATCACCGTCGCGATCTTCCAGCAGGGCCACCTGGCCGACCTGGTCGGCCTGGACACGCCCGGCCCGCTGGTCAGCTTCCTGCCGATCCTGCTCATCGGCATCCTGTTCGGCCTGGCCATGGACTACCAGGTCTTCCTGGTCTCCCGGATGCGGGAGGACTTCGTGCACGGCGACACCGCCCGGCAGGCCACCGTCAACGGCATGGGCCACGGCGGCCGCGTCGTCACCGCCGCCGCGCTCATCATGATCTCCGTCTTCGGCGGCTTCGTGCTCATGGACGACCCGATCATCAAGTCGATGGGCTTCGCCCTGGCCATCGGCGTGGCCATCGACGCCTTCGTGGTCCGGATGACGATCGTGCCGGCCGTGATGTCCCTGCTCGGCGACGGCGCCTGGTGGCTGCCCCGCTGGCTGAACCGCGCCCTGCCCAACGTCGACATCGAGGGGGAGCAGCTCCGCGCCCACCTCGACCGGGAGACCGCGAAGGTTCCCGCGGGCGTCTGACCCGCGCGACCGATCGCGTGACCGCGTGACCCGGCGGGAAGTCCCGCCGGGTCACGCGGCCCCGCCCCTCCGCCGCGGGTCAGCGGCGGTGCAGGCGGAAGTAGTCGAACTCGGCCGTGGCCCCCGCACCGCCCAGCGAGATGAGCCCGACGCGCAGGTCGGCGTCGGCCGGCAGGGTCCACACGCCGCCGTGGACCCACCTGCGGCCGTCGCGGCTGGTGGCCGCGCGCAGTTCGTGCTCGCCGTTGCGCCGGTCGACGCGGTGGATCAGGCGCAGCCAGGTCTCCTCGGCGGGCGGCCCGACGATCGTGCCGCCGTAGGCGATCCGGCCCTCGTACGGCATCTCCTTGCCGAACTCGGTCTGGCGGGTGTTCCAGATCGCCGCGTGGACGAGCTTGGTGTAGAGGTCGTCACCGGCGTAGGCGATGAGGCCCGCCTGCTGGTAGTTGCGGACGCTGTCGGTCCCCAGGTCGATGCGGAGCCTGGTCTCGGCGGTCCAGTCGCCCCGGGGGGCCTCGCGCAGCAGCACGGAGGCGGTGTTGTCCTCCCTGTTCAGCTCGGCGGCCTGGGTAGGCCAGCGCAGCGCCCCGCCGGTGACCTCGCCCTGCGGCCCGCGCACCCAGCTCCAGCCGGGGCCCAGCCCCGTACCGTCGAACTCGTCGCTGCGGCGGCGGTCGACCGGACCCGGGCGGGGAGCGGGCGCGACCCTCACGGGGCCGGCGCGGCCGGGCGCCGGCTGCGGGTCCTCCGAGGCCCAGGCGCCGCCCCGGACGGTCGGCCAGCCGCCGATCCAGTCGAGCCGGTCGATCAGCATGGGCCGCTCGTTGATCCCGAACGGCTCGTCGAGGTAGGGGTCGGTCCGGTCGATGGCGTGGTACACCAGCCAGTCCTGACCGGCGGGATCGGTCACGACGGCGTTGTGCCCGGTGCCCACCCAGCGGTTGCCGTTCGGTGCGATGACGATCGTGCCGCCCGCCCGCGAGGCGGTCAGCGGCACCTTCTCCCGGTCGAGGTAGGGGCCGGTGATGGCGCGCGAGCGCCCGGCGTAGACGCTGTAACCCGTGGTCGGCCCGGCGCAGCAGTCGGCCGAGGAGGCGAACAGGTACCAGTGGCCGCCGCGGCGCACCAGGTAGCCGCCCTCGAACTTGTTGTCGATGGCGATCATCGTGGGCTCGCCCACGGCCTTCCTGCCGGTGGGGTCGAGGCGCGTGATGAAGATCCCACCGTAGTAGGAGCCGTAGACGAGGTATTCGGTCCCGTCGGTGTCGACGGCGTGGGCGGGGTCGAAGGTCCATTTGAAGTCGCCGGAGGCGCCGGCGCCCCGGCGCGGCCCCACGACCGGGGTGCCAGAGTCGGTCCACGGGCCGGCCGGCGTCGGCGCGGTGGCCATCCCGATCGCGTTGTCGCCGGGCTCCGGGGTGACGGTGGTCTGGGTGACCACGTAGTACAGGCGGTACTCGCCGTCCACGCGCCGGATGTCCGGTGCCCACAGGCTCGCGCCCGCCGCGGTGTCGGCCCAGGTCGGCAGGGTCCGCTCGGTGAAGGCGTCGCCGACGTAGGACCAGTCGACCAGGTTCCGCGAGCGGGAGATGGGCAGGTGGTGGCGGGTCCCCTCGCCCTCGCGCAGGGGGTCGCTGGTCCCGAAGGCGTACCACCAGCCGTCCTGGCCCCGGACGATCGCCGGATCGGCGAAGGTGTCGGAGAAGGAGCCGCTGACCGGGTTGGTGTAGGTGCCGGGCCCGCGGTCCGCGGCCGGTCCGGCCGGGGCCCGTCCGGAGGCGGCCGGGGACCGGCCGGCGGCCTCCGGGGCCGGCGCGGGATCCGCCGCCTCCGCGGCCGGGGCCGCCGCGAGCAGGCAGGCCAGCCCGGCCAATGTGACGATCATGCGTCGAACGACTCCGGCACCCATGAAGACCTCTTCCGCTGCGTCTCGCACGTGTCCCCGACTGGACGCCCCCGTTTCCAGATCTTTCTACAACGTTGTATTCAACGTTGTACATAGTCGGCGGCCACCATCCTGGTGCGAACTTCACCGCCGCCCGCCCCGCGCCGGAGGGGCCGGCGCGGGGCGGGCGGCCCCGGAAGAGGGTGCCCGGCGCGGCCGGGGGCGGATAGGGTCCGGGGCGTGGAACCCGTCGTGGCCGTGCTGCTGGTCGTCGTCCTGGTCGGCGTGCCCGCCCTGGTGCTCTGGCGGGTGCTGCGCGGGCGGCGGGAGCTGGGCAGCAGCCCCGCCGAGCGGGCCACCTTCGAGACCCTGCACACCGCCTCGCTCGCGGCCCCGCCGCTGCGGGCCGGGCTGACCGAGGCGGGCGCCCAGAAGGCCTCCCGGCACCTGCGCGCGCTGCTCGGCTCACCGGCGCTGGCGGTCGCCGACGAGCAGCGGCTGCTGGTCTACGACGGCGAGGGCGACCACCACGCCCGCGAGGCCTTCGAGCACGCCGGCAAGACCCTGGCCGACGGCCGGACCCAGGTGCTGGGACCGGAGATGGTCTCCTGCGACCTGCCCGAGTGCCCGATCCGGTTCGCCGTCGTGGTGCCGCTCACCACCGACGGCCGGGTGGTGGGCTCGCTGGCCGCCTACGGCGGCCACGCCTCCGCAGGCCTGGTCCGCGCCGCCCACGAGGTGGCGAACTGGGTGAACTCGCAGCTGGAGCTGGCCGAGCTCGACCGGTCCCGGACGCGGCTGATGGAGGCCGAGGTCCGGGCGCTGCGCGCGCAGATCTCCCCGCACTTCATCTACAACTCGCTGACCACGATCGCGAGCTTCGTCCGCTCCGACCCCGACCGCTCCCGGGAGCTGCTGCTGGAGTTCGCCGACTTCACCCGCTACTCCTTCCGCAGGCACGGGGAGTTCACCACGCTCGCCGAGGAGCTGCGCTCCATCGACCGCTACCTGACCCTGGAGCGCGCCCGCTTCGGCGACCAGCTCCAGGTCACGCTCCGCATCGCGCCCGAGGTGCTCGCGGTGGCGGTGCCGTTCCTGTGCCTGCAGCCCCTGGTGGAGAACGCCGTACGGCACGGCCTGGAGAGCAAGCCCGGCGTGGGGCGGATCTCGATCCTCGCCGAGGATTCGGGGGCGGAGTGCCGGATCAGCGTCGAGGACGACGGGGTCGGCATGGACCCCGAGCGGCTCCGCCGCATCCTGGCCGGTGACGCCGACGCGCGGTCGGGGACCGGGGGAGTGGGCCTGGCCAACGTGGACGAGCGGCTGCGCCAGGTCTACGGCGACGAGTTCGGACTGGTGGTGGAGACCGGCCGGGGCGCCGGGACGAAGGTGAGCGTCCGCCTGCCCAAGTACCATCCCGGAGTGTCCGCCGACTGACCCGCCCTCCGCCGCCCCGGAGTGCCCGCCGGCCGACCCGCCCTCCGCCGACCGACCCGCCCTCTCCCCCGGAGGATCGATGACCGCAGGCCGTACGGACGCCCCAGGACCGGCGACCGCCCCGGACGCAGGGAGGACCCCGGTCGCGCGCGGGCTGGGGCGGCGTTTCTGGATCCTGTTCGCCTCCAGCACCGTCTCCAACCTGAGCGACGGCGTGGGCAAGGTCGCCCTGCCGCTGCTGGCGGTCACCCTCACCCAGGACCCGGTGCTGGTCGCGGCGCTGTCCTCGCTGACCATCCTGCCGTGGCTGATGTTCGCGATCGTCAGCGGCGCCCTGGTGGACCGGGTCGACCGCCGCCGGGCCATGATCGCCGCCCAGCTGGTCAGGACCGCGGTGGTCGGGCTGCTCGCGGCGGCGGTGCTGGCCGGGCAGGCGGCGCTGTGGATGCTCTACGCGGCCGCCTTCACGCTGGGCGCCGTCGAGACGCTCTACGACAACGCGGCCCACTCGATGACGCCCTCCGTGGTCCGGCGCGACCAGCTGGAGAAGGCCAACGGCCGGATGGAGGCCGCATCGGTGGTCGCCGACGGCTTCCTCGGCGCCCCGCTGGCGAGCGCGCTGTTCGTGGTCGCGGCCGCCTGGCCGTTCCTGGCGAACTCGATGGGCTTCCTGCTGGCGGGGGTGGTGCTGCTCCTGCTGCCCGGCCGCTACCGGGCCGGGCGGACGGCGGAGCGGGTGGGCGACCAGGCGAACAGGCGTCCGGACCGCCAGGCGGGCGGACACGCGGATGGACTGGCGGACGGGTCGGTGGACGGGCGGCCCGCGAACCTGCGCGCGGAGATGGCCGAGGGCCTGCGCTGGTTCTGGAACCACCGGCTGATCCGCGGGCTCACCGTGGTGGCGAGCCTGACCGGGGCGGCGTTCCAGGCGGTCATGGCGGTGATGGTGCTGTTCGTGACGGACGTGCTGGAGCTGCCCGCCGCCGCGTTCGGCTGGTTCGTGCTGGCCTCGGCCACCGGCGGAGTGGTGGGCGGCCTGGTCGTGCCGGCGCTGGTCCGCAGGTGGTCGCGGGCCGTGGTGATGAGCGTCGCGCTGGCCGTCCCCGGCGCCTGCTTCGTGCTCATCGGCGCCTTCCCGTCCCCGGCGGCGCTGGCGGCCGCGATGGCGCTCGGCGGCGGGTCGCTGCTGGTCTGGAACGTCCTGGTGATGTCGGTGCGCCAGGCCCTGGTCCCGCCGCACCTGTTCGGCCGGGTGCTGGGGGCGATCCGCACGGTGCTGTGGGGCCTCATGCCGCTCGGCGCGCTGGGCGGCGGGCTGCTGGGCAGGGCGTACGGCCTGCAGACCCTCGCGGTCGTCTGCGGCTGCCTGCTGCTGGCGCTCATGGTGCCGCTCTCCCTGATCCTGCACCGCCACAGGGAGCTGCTCCGTACGCTGAGCAGGCCGGATACTGTTGACACGTGATGTCTGATTCATCACCCTCTAGGGATTCCCCTGACGCACGACCCGGAGGAGCGAGCGTGACCGGCCTGCGTGTTCTGGCGGTGGACGACGAGCTGCCCGCGCTCGAGGACCTGGCCTACCTGCTGCGCGACGACCCCCGCATCGACGAGGTCTCCCTGGCCAGGGACGGCGCCGCGGCGCTGCGCGTGCTGGACCGCGCCATCGCCGACGGGCGGCCGATCGACGCGGTCTTCCTCGACATCCGGATGCGCGGCCTGGACGGGGTGGTGCTCGGCAGGCTGCTCTCGCAGTTCGCGAACCCGCCCCGGGTGGTCTTCGTGACCGCCTACGAGGAGCACGCGGTGGACGCCTTCGAGATCAAGGCGGAGGACTACCTGCTCAAGCCGGTCCGCCCGGAGCGGCTGGCCGAGGCCATCCGGCGGGTCTGCGTCTCGGCGGAGCTGCCGGACGGCGACGGCGGCGGCGGTGCGGGCCGTACCGACCCGCAGACCATCCCGGTGGAGCTCGGCGGCGTGACCCGGTTCGTCTCCAGCACCGACGTCCGCTACGTGGAGGCGCAGGGCGACTACGCCCGCCTGCACACCGCGGGCGGCAGCCACCTGGTCCGCATCCCGCTGGCGACCCTGGAGGAGCGCTGGGCCTCGGCCGGGTTCGTCCGGGTGCACCGCAGCCACCTGGTCGCGGTCAAGCACATCGACGAGCTGCACATCGACTCGGGCCGCTGCGTGGTCCGCATCGGCGAGACCGAGATCCCGGTCAGCCGCCGCCACACCCGCGAGCTGCGCGACCTGCTGGTACGGCGCGCCCGCAGGGGCAGGTCCGAGTGACGGCCGGGCGGGGTGCGGACGACGGCGGAACCGGGCGGAACACGGACCGGAACACCAGCCGGAGTGCGGAGCGGAACACGGGCCGGAGTGCGGAGCGGAACACGGGCCGGAGCGCGGAGCGGAACACGGGCCGGAGCGCGGAGCGGGACGCCGGCAGGGGGCCCGGCGAGGGGGGCGACGAGGAGCGGGGGACCGGGCCGCGGCGCCGCGGCGACCGGGCGCTGCGCGTGGCCGACCGGCTGGTGCGGCCCGGCGAACGGCCCCGCCGCGAGGTGGTGACCAGCCCCAGGACCCAGGCGGCCCGCCGCTCCCGGTACCCCGCCACCCGGGAGATCGACGAGCAGACCAGCCTGGGCGAGGTGTACATGCGCTCCCTGGTGCGCACCCAGTTCCGGCTCGCCCTGTTCGTGTGCACCGTGCTCGCCTGCGTGGTGGGCGGCCTGCCGCTGCTGTTCCTGCTCGTGCCGGAGCTGCGCGAGGTGCGGCTGCTCGGCGTGGGACTGCCCTGGGCGCTGCTCGCCGGGCTGGTCTACCCGGGGCTCGTCGCCGGAGCCTGGCTCTACGTACGGCAGGCCGAGCGCAACGAGCGCCACTTCGCCGACCTGGTGGAGCGGCAGTGACCGTGGAGCCGGCGGGACAAGCGGGGGAGACCGGGACCACGGGGGAGACGGCGGCCGGGGTGGACGGCGGCCGGGCCGGGAGGCCGGAGTGAACACCGCCTACGGCGTCTCGGCGGTCGTCGTCGTGGTGCTGGCCGCCGTCCTCATCGGGATCTTCGGTCTCCGGCTGTCGCGCACGACCTCCGACTTCTACGTGGCCTCCCGCACGGTCTCGCCGCTGTGGAACGCCTCCGCGATCGGCGGGGAGTACCTGTCGGCCGCGTCGTTCCTGGGCATCGCCGGGCTGATCCTGGCCTACGGCGCCGACATGCTCTGGCTGCCGGTCGGCTGGACGGGCGGCTACCTCGTGCTGCTGGTGCTGGTCTCCGCGCCGCTGCGCCGGTCGGGCGCCTACACGCTCCCGGACTTCGCCGAGGCCCGCCTGGAGTCGATGACCGTGCGCCGCAGCGCCAGCGTGCTCGTGGTGCTGATCGGCTGGCTGTACCTCATGCCGCAGTTCCAGAGCGCCGGGCTGGTGCTGCGCACGATCACCGGCGCGCCGGTGTGGGCCGGAGGCGTGCTGGTGGCCGTCGTCGTCGCGGTCAACGTGCTCTCCGGGGGCATGCGCTCCATCACGTTCGTGCAGGCCTTCCAGTACTGGCTCAAGCTCACCGCGCTCGCCCTGCCGGTGGTCTTCCTGCTGCTGGCCTGGCGGGCGGACGGCGCCCCCGCCCCGGCCGGGGAGACGCCCCCGGTCTTCGCCGAGCGGACCACGGTCACCGTCGCCGTGGACGTCACGGTGCGGGTCGCCGAGCCGGTCGAGGTGACCGTCACCGGCCGCCTGGACGGGCGCCCCCTCGACCGGGCGCGGATCACGCTGGCCCCCGGCCCGCACACCGTCGCCCACGAGACGAGGGTCACCTTCCCGGCCGGCGCCGCGGTGCCGCACGCCGAGAACCTGCCCGCGCTCACCGACCGGCAGTGGGCGCTGCCGCTGGAGAGCAGGGACTACCCCCTGTACACGACCTATTCGCTGATCCTGGCGACCTTCCTGGGCACCATGGGCCTGCCGCACGTGCTGGTGCGCTTCTACACCAACCCCGACGGCCGGGCGGCCCGCCGTACCACGCTGGTGGTGCTCTCGCTGCTCGGCGCCTTCTACCTGCTGCCGGCGGTCTACGGCGCGCTCGGCCGGATCTACGCCCCCGAGCTGCTGATGACCGGCCGCACCGACGCGGTGGTGCTGACCCTGCCGGGCCGCCTGGTCGGCGGTACGGCGGGCGACCTGCTCTCGGCGCTGGTGACGGCGGGGGCGTTCGCCGCGTTCCTGTCCACCTCGTCGGGACTCACGGTCTCGGTGGCGGGGGTGATCGGGCAGGACATCCTGCGCGGCGGGGTGCGCTCGTTCCGGCTGGCGACGGTGCTGGCGGTGATCGTCCCGCTGGCGCTGGCCACCGCGACGCGCTCGCTGCCGGTGGCGGACGTGGTGGGCCTGGCGTTCGCGGTCGCCGCCTCGTCGTTCTGCCCCCTGCTGGTCCTGGGCATCTGGTGGCGGCGGTTCACCGACGCGGGTGCGATGGCGGGGCTGCTGACCGGCGGGGGGCTGGCGTGCGCGGCGGTGCTCGCCACGATCGTCGGGGGGCCCTACCGCGGCCTGGCCGGCGCACTGCTGGCCCAGCCGGCCGCCTGGACCGTCCCGATCGCGTTCCTCGTCATGGTCGTCGTCTCCCTGCTCACACCGGGCCGGATCCCGAAGGGCGTGGCCCGCACGATGGTGCGCCTGCACACCCCCGAGACGCTGAAGGTGGACCGCGGGGACTGGCGCCCCAGGGGAACGTGAGGCGTCCGGGCCGATGACCGGGCCCATGTGCCGTTCGGCGCGCGGGAAGGACCTTTCACCGCAGGCCGTACCCAGCTGAACGCGGCTGGGCGGCGGCTGGGCGAAGAGCGCGTGCGGGGGTCTCCTCGCGGGGTACCCGCCGCTCCTACGGTAGCCGTGATCCAGATCACATTCATGGGAGGTCTCCCCCTTGACCGCCAGACAACATGACGCATCGGTTTACGAACAAGCGCAGGCGAGTGAGCGCTTCCAGGAGCTGAAGCGCCGCTTCCGCGCCTGGACGTTCCCGATGACCGCCGCCTTCCTCGCGTGGTACCTGCTCTACGTGGTGTTGTCCGGCTGGGCGCGCGACTTCATGGGCACCAAGGTGCTGGGCAACATCAACGTCGCCCTGATCTTCGGTTTCCTGCAGTTCGTCTCCACGTTCGGCATCGCCTGGGCCTACTCGCGGCACATGGAGAAGAAGATCGACCCGATCGCCGACGAGATCCGCCACGAGATCGAGGGGCGGACCGAATGAGCTCCCAGACCCTGTCGACCATCCTGTTCCTGGTCTTCGTCGCCGCGACGCTGGGCATCACGTTCTGGGCCAGCCGGCAGACCAAGACCGCCGCCGACTACTACGCCGGAGGCCGCTCCTTCAGCGGCGCGCAGAACGGCCTGGCGATCGGCGGCGACTACATGTCGGCCGCCAGCTTCCTGGGCATCGCCGGCATCATCGCCCTCTCGGGCTACGACGGCTTCCTCTACTCCATCGGCTTCCTCGTCGCCTGGCTGGTGGCGCTGCTGCTGGTCGCGGAGCTGATGCGCAACTCCGGCAAGTTCACCATGGCCGACGTGCTGGCCTTCCGGATGAGCCCGCGCCCGGTCCGCACCGCGGCGGGCGTCTCCACCATCGTCGTGTCGATCTTCTACCTGCTGGCCCAGATGGTCGGCGCGGGCGCGCTGGTCGGCCTGCTGCTCGGCATCGAGGGCGAGGCGGCCAAGGCGTGGACGATCGTCGGCGTCGGCATCCTGATGATCATCTATGTGGTCATCGGCGGCATGAAGGGCACCACCTGGGTGCAGATCGTCAAGGCCGTGCTGCTGATGAGCGGCGCGACCCTGGTCACCCTGCTGGTCCTGGGCAAGTACGGCTTCAACCTCTCCGCCCTGCTCGGTGAGGCCGCCGCGGAGAGCGGCAAGGGGAAGGCGTTCCTGGAGCCCGGCCTGAAGTACGGCACCGAGGCGCAGGGCCTGGCCGGCAAGCTCGACCTGATCAGCCTCGGCCTGGCGCTGGTGCTCGGCACCGCGGGCCTGCCGCACATCCTGATCCGCTTCTACACCGTGCCCACCGCCAAGGAGGCCAGGAAGTCGGTGCTGTGGGGCATCGGCATCATCGGCACCTTCTACCTGCTCACCCTCGTGCTGGGCTTCGGCGCGGCGGCGCTGGTCGGCGGCGAGGCGATCCTGGCGCAGGACAAGGCGGGCAACACCGCGGCGCCGCAGCTCGCCCTGGCGATCGGTACGGCGATCTTCGGAGACGTGGGCGGCACGATCCTGCTGGCCGTCATCGCGGCGGTCGCGTTCGCCACCATCCTGGCGGTCGTGGCCGGCCTGACGCTGGCCTCCAGCTCGTCCTTCGCCCACGACCTGTACGCGCACGTCTTCAAGCGCGGCAACGTCACCGACAAGGAGGAGGTCCTGGTCGCCCGGATCTCCGCCTTCGTCATCGGTGCGTTCTCCATCGGGCTCGGCATCCTCGCGCAGGGGCAGAACGTGGCCTTCCTGGTCGCCCTGGCCTTCGCCGTGGCAGCCTCGGGCAACCTGCCGGCGATCCTCTACAGCCTGTTCTGGAAGAACTTCAACACCGCGGGTGCCACCTCGGCCATCTACGGAGGCCTGGTCTCCGCACTCGTCCTGGTGATCTTCTCGCCGGTCGTGTCGGGCAAGCCCACCTCGCTCTTCCCCGACGCGAACTTCGCCTGGTTCCCGCTGAGCAACCCGGGCCTGCTCTCGATCCCGATCGGCTTCCTGGCCGGCTGGATCGGCACCAAGCTCAGCAAGGAGTACAGCGCGGCCAAGTACGCCGAGATCGAGGTCCGCTCGCTCACCGGCGTCGGCGCCGAGAAGGCCGCCGAGCACTAGCCCGGCGCACCGGACGTCCGGTGGTCCCCGCCACGGAGACCGCCGGACGGATCCCGGCCCCGGCCGCGAAGATCGCCGGACGGGTCACGAGTCCCGCCGGAGGGCCCGGCCGCCTCGGGGCGGCCGGGCCCTTCACCGTCCCGCGACGGTCTCCTAGCGGGAAGCCTCGTCCAGCAGGGCGAGCTCCTCGTCGGTCAGCTTCACGTCGGCGACCGCGAGCAGCGGCCGGAGCTGCTCGACGCTGCGGGCGCTGGCGATCGGCGCGGCGACGGTGGGCTGGGCCGCCAGCCAGGCGAGCGCGATCGTGGCCGGGACCGCGCCGTGCGCGGCGGCCACCTCGTCCAGCGCGGCCAGCACCCGCGGGCCGCGCTCGGTCGCGAGGTACTCCGACGCCTTGGCCGCCCGCGGGCTGTCCACGTCGGCCCCCGGCCGGTACTTGCCGGTCAGGAAGCCCCTGGCCAGGCCGAAGTACGGCGTGCTGGTCAGGCACCCCTCGACGACCGCGTCGCGCAGCGCGCCCTCGTAGCCGCGCTCCATCAGGTTGTAGTGCTGCTGGAGCACCCCGTAGCGGGCCAGGCCCTTCTGGTCGGAGATCTCCAGCGCCTCGGCCAGCCGGCCGGCGTCGTGGTTCGAGGCGCCGATGTTGCGGACCTTGCCCTCGCGGACCAGCGCGTCGAACGCCTCCAGGGTCTCCTCCAGAGGGGTCTCCCGGTCGTCGATGTGCGCCCAGTACAGGTCGATGTGGTCGGTCCGCAGCCGCCGCAGCGAGTCCTCCGCGGCGGCGCGGATGTTCGCGGCCGAGAGCCCCTTGCGGGCCGAGAGGGAGCCGACCTTGGTGGCCACCACCATGCGGTCGCGGTTGCCCCGGGAGGCCATCCACTCGCCGATGATGGTCTCCGATTCGCCGCCGACATGGCCGGGGACCCACTCGGAGTAGGAGTCCGCGGTGTCGATGAAGTTGCCGCCCGCCTCGGCGTAGGCGTCCAGGACGGCGAAGGAGGCGTCCCGGTCGGCGGTCCAGCCGAAAACGTTGCCGCCCAGGCAGAGCGGGAAGAGGTTCAGCTCAGAAAGGCTCATGCCAGCCACTCTATTCCCCGGCGTTCACTCACTTCCTGAGCATCCAGGGAGATCGTCCCGGGATTAGCATGTGCCGGGTCGGCGCACGGGCGGAGGCGGCTCGCATGGCACCCGGTTCACGGCTACGAGGGCTCCTCGTCGGGGCCGTGGTCGTCACCGGGCTGTTCGTCCTGGTGGTGGCCGCGACGCTCGCACTGATCACCGGCCAGCGCCGCCCGGTCGCCGAGCCGACGGGCGCCCCCGCCACCGGGGAGCGGCGGGCGAGCGCGACCCCGGAGACCCGGCAGACCCCCGAGGCGCCGGAGGGGATCGAGGTCGTCAGGGAGCGGCGGCTGGACGGCCGCCGGATGGACCTGACCCTGCGCTCGGCCGCGCTGGACGACGTCACCACGGTACGGCTGCTGCTGCCCGAGGGCTGGTCGGCCGGTTCCGGCCGGACCTGGCCCACCCTGTGGCTGCTGCACGGCGGGCTGGACGACCACCGGGGCTGGTCGAGGTCGGACGTCGAGCGGCTGACCGCGGCCGCCCCGGTGATCGTCGTGATGCCCGACGGCGGCAGGTGCGGCAGCTACTCCGACTGGTACAACGGCGGCCGCGGCGGACCGCCCCGGTGGGCCACCCACCACCTTCAGGAGCTGCTGCCCCTGCTGGAGAGCCGGTACGGCGCGGGCGGCGACCGGGCGATCGCCGGATACTCGATGGGCGGCCAGGGGGCGATGCTCTACGCCGCGACGGGCGGGTTCAGGGCCGCGGCCTCCTTCAGCGGCGCCGTGCACACGCTGCTGCCCGGCGTCGACCTCGCCGTCATGCTCGGCACCGCCGCCGGCTGCTTCGGCACCGACTGGAAGCGCATCTGGGGCGACCCGCACGGCGACCGGAAGGTCTGGGAGGAGCACAACCCCTACCACCGGGCCGCCGAGCTGCGCGGAGTCCGCCTGTATGTGGCCGCGGGCGACGGGCGCCCGCGGCCGGGCGAGCTGTTCGGCGACGTCACCGAGGAACTGGCCCGCAAGGCGGCGACCGCCTTCACCGGCCGGCTCGGCGAGCTGGGCATCCCGGTCGAGACGCACTTCTACCGGGGCAGGCACAACATGACCTACTGGAACAGGGAACTGCGCCGCGCGCTGCCCATGCTGCTGTCCTCCGTCGGGGCCGGTGACTGAGCGCGTACGGCCCTGTTCCCCCGGCGACATGGAATCCGCCAGGCCCGCGAGGTTATCGTCGGGCTGTGGGAAGCCTCCGTCACCGCGCCAGCAGATCGCGGCGCCCCGGCGGTCCCGGCGGGACGGGGGAGCCGGACGCGCGCGCCCGCATCCTGGACGCCGCCGAGGAGCTGTTCGCCCGCGACGGCTACGAGGCCACCCCCACGGCAGAGATCGCCCGCCTGGCGGACGTCCCCAAGGGGCTCGTCTTCCACTACTTCCCCCGCAAGATCGACGTGCTGGTCGCGCTGGTCGACGAGCGCACGCTGGTGGTGGAGGAGTCCCCGGAGGCGGAGGCCGTCCCCGGTGACGCGGCGGGCGCCCTGTCCCGGCTCGCCCGCCGCCTGCCGATCAGGGCCTCCCCGGCCATGCGGCGCATCCTGTTCCGCGAGGCCGACACGCACGGCTCGGTCCGCGCCCGGCTCGGCCACCTCAACGGTGAGATCATCCGCCGGGCCCGGTTCGCGCTGGAGCTGGCCCTGCCCGGCGCCCGCGGCGACGCCGCCCGGCTGGAGGTCGCGGCGGTCACCTTCGCCGCCGTCCTGCTCCACCAGGAGAACCTCTGCCAGCTCACCGGCCACCACATCGATCCCGACGCGGTGGCCGAGCTGATCGTGCACGCCCTGGCGTGACGGCGCGCCCTGCCGGCCGCTCCCGGTCGGGAGGGCGCGGCACGCGGACGCGCGGCCCGGACCGGGCCCGGCGCGGACGCGCGGTTCAGGCCGGGCTCAGGCCGGGTTCAGACCGGGCTCGGCTCCACGGCCGGCGCGGCGGCCGGGACAGGGACCGGCGCGGGAGCGGGAGCGGCGGCCGGGACAGGGACCGGCGCGGGAGCGGGAGCGGCGGCCGGGACAGGGACCGGCGCGGGAGCGGCGGCCGGCGCGGGCCCGGTCAGTTCCACCAGCTCGTCCATCGCCTCCTGGAGGTGGCCCAACAGCCGCCAGACGTCCTCGACCCGGTCCGGGCAGGCGACGATGCCGAAGTCGAGCGAGCCGTCGTAGGAGAAGCAGGTGATGCTGAGCCCGCCGGTCGCGTCGCTGAGCACCGACATCGGGTGGTAGCCGAGCACCCGGGCCCCGCACAGGTACAGGGGGAACTGCGGCCCCGGCACGTTGGAGACGATCAGGTTGACCGGCGGGGCCCCCATCGAGGCCAGCCGGAAGAGCGCGGGGGTGGCCAGGGCGGTGACCGGCGCGGGCATCATCGAGGTCAGCTCGCTGGGCCAGGCGGACGGGGAACCGGCGAAGCGGCGCTTGGCGGTGCGCATCGCCGCCCCCACGGCCTGCAGCCGCTCCCGGGGGCAGGCCACGTCGGTGGGCATCGGCGTGATCATGGCGGAGATCTGGTTGCCGACGGCGCCCTCGCCGCCCTGCCCGTCCTGACCGCGCCGATCGCTCCGGCCGCGTGCCGTGCGGACCGAGACCGGGACCGCGGCGATCAGCGGCCGGTCCGGGAGCGCGCCGCGCTCCTCCAGCCAGGAGCGCAGCGCCGAGGTGCACAGGGCCATGACCACGTCGTTGACGCTGATCCCGGACGACCTGGCCACCCGCCGGACGTCGGCCAGCGGGACGGAACCGTACGAGAAGCGCCGACGGGCGCTGATCGGGCCGTTGAACGGGGTGCGCGGGGCCGCCAGCGAGGGCAGCGCGGGCAGGTCCCTGGTCGTCCCCCGGAGCATCCGGGTCGTGGCGGCCACCAGGCGGGCCCCCGGCAGGGTGGCGGCGAGCGGGATCGCGTCGAGGTCGGCCGCGGCCCGGCCGAGGGAGCGCAGCGCCCGCAGCGGATGGGTCGCCGACCGGCTGACGGCCCCGGCGAGCATCGTGACGATCCCCGGCGCGGCGGTCGGCCGGCGCGCCGCGGGCGGCTCGACCGCGCGCGGCTCGGGGGTGAGGTCCAGCAGGGCGGCCAGCGTCTCCGCGCCCGACACCCCGTCGATGGCGCAGTGGTGGACCTTGATGTACAGCGCGGCCCGGCCGCCGGTCAGGCCCTGGATCAGGTGCATCTCCCAGAGCGGGCGGCGGCGGTCCAGCCGCCGTTCGTGGAGCCGGGCGACCGCCTCGGCGAGCTGGGCGTCGTCGCCCGGCATCGGCAGGGTCGTCTCGTGCACGTGGTGGGAGACGTCGAAGGAGGGGTCCTCCGTCCAGTACGGATGGTCGAGGCCGAACGGCACGCTCACCAGGCGCAGTCCGAGGGCCGGGGCCAGGTGCAGCCGGTCGCGCAGCAGCGCGATCAGTGCCTCGCGGGTGATCCTGCCCTCGGGGGTGCGGCTCGGATCCAGCACGGCCACCCCCGCGACGTGGGCGGCGGTGGTCGCCGACTCGGCGTGCAGGAACTGCGCGTCGAGCGGGGTCAACTGGCGCATCGGCTGGGCCTCTCGGCGGAGAGAATGGGAACGGACCGTTGGAACGGACTCTGTCATCATCACCCCGGTTCGTTTCGTCTGCGTTTCCGTGGAGCAACCGGAGGAGTCTTTCAGATGAAATCCGCAATAGCGAACGCCGATTTCGGTAACGTGTCCTGCCTGATCAACGCATGCGCAGGTCATGCGGGCACGGTCGCTGTTTTTCCCGTTGGGGTTATGTTTCCGTGCCGCTGGCGGTTCCGCTAGATGTTTACGACCCGCACCGGACACTGCACAACCGCGTTAAAGAGATATCCCAATTCATTGTAAGGGCTTTCCATGGGCTGGGCGGCGCCGGTCTCGTCGGCCGCGCGGGCGAGCAGGGTGTACGAACCGCTCGCCGGAGGGTTCCAGGTGACGTGCCACCGGGTCCAGGCGCGGGCGACGTGCGCGCCGCGCAGCAGGGCCGGCCGCCAGGAGGCGCCGCCGTCGACGCTCACCTCGACCGAGGTGATCCGGCCGCGGCCGGACCAGGAGCGGCCGCGCAGCACGTGCGGGCGCCCGGCGGCCAGGACGGCCCCCCACGGCAGCTCGAAGGCGCTCTTGACGTCGTGCACGGTCAGCGGGGGACCGCCCCCCGGCGGGTGCTCCCCGCCGACCATCCGGTAGAACTCCGTGGTCCACGGCGAGGACAGCGGCTCGGCGGAGACCTCGATGTCGCCCACCCACTTGACCGAGGCCAGGCCGATCCACGACGGCACGACCAGCCGGACCGGGTGCCCGTGGTCGGGCGGGAGCGGCCCGCCGTTCATCTCGTAGGCCAGGATGACGTCGTCGAGCGCCTTGGCGACCGGGATCGGCCGCCGCACCCGGCCGTGGTCGACGCCGTCGGCCACGTAGCGGGGATCGAGCCCGCGGGGCATCACGTCGACGGCGCCGGGGGTGATCCCGGCGAGCTCCAGCACCGCGGCCAGCGGCACCCCTCGCCAGCGGGCCACCCCGGCGGCGCCGAGCCGCCAGGGGGTGCCGGAGACCTCCTGGTGCTGCTGGTCGGTGAAGAACCGCCGGCCGTTGCCCGCGCACTCGATCAGCACGTCCCGGGTCACGGAGGGCATGGCGAGCAGTTCCCGGTAGCCGAAGCTCCTCGGCGCGCGCAGGCCCGAGCCGTGCAACTCCAGCCGCCAGGCCGCCGCGTCGATCACCGGGGTGCGGGTGTGGTTGCGGACGAAGAACCGGTCGACGGGCACGTGGTATCCGGCGCCGCGCATGGCCTCCCAGCGCATCTCGGCGCAGGAGCCGTGCACGTCGAACAGCTCCGGCGGCAGCGGCTTGACGATGGGTCCGGCGGTGGGCTCGGCGGTGGGTTCGACGACGGCCTCGTCCGGCATGCGGCACCATCCCCTCTATTGCTGCTATTACCTACTAGGAAAGCATGCAATCTCGTGGGGGGTGCGGGTTCGCGGATCCTCAGCGGCCCAGGAAGGCCAGCAGCCGCTCCAGCGGCCAGGCGTTGACCACGTCCTCCGGAGTCAGCCAGGCACGCTGGGCGATGCCGACGCCGAAGCGCTGTCCCGCCAGGTGGGGCACCGCATGGGCGTCGCTGTCGATGGAGAAGACCACGCCGTGGTGGCGCGCCAGCCGTACCAGGTCGGCGGGGAGGTCGGAGCGGTCGGGCATGGAGTCGATCTCCATCGCGGTGCCGGTGCGGGCGGCGGCGCGGAAGACCTCGTCCCAGTCGGCGTCCACCGGCTCGCGCCGGCCGATCAGTCGGGTCGTGGGATGGCCGATGACGTGGACGTGCGGGTTCTCGCACGCGGTGACCAGCCGGCGGGTCATCTCCTCGCGGGACTGCCCGAAATGGGAGTGCACGCTCGCCACGCACACGTCGAAGCCCGCCAGGATCTCGGCCGGCCAGTCGACCGAGCCGTCCGGGCCGATGTTGAGCTCGGTGCCGTGCAGGAGCCGCATGTCCGGATATCTACCCTGAAGTCGCTTGATCTGCTCGCGCTGCTCCAGCGCCTTCTCCAGCGTCATCCGGTGCATGGCCAGGTCCGGGGCGTGGTCGGTGATCGCGTAGTAGGAGTGGCCGCGCGCCGCGGCGGCGGCCACCATGTCCTCCAGCGAGGCGATGCCGTCGGTCAGGTCGGTGTGGGTGTGCAGGTCGCCGCGGAGGTCCTCCAGGGTGACCAGCCGCGGCAGTCCGCCCTCCAGCGCGGCGGCGATCTCCCCGCCGTCCTCGCGCAGCGCCGGCGGGATCCACTCCATGCCGAGCGCCCGGTAGACGTCCTCCTCCTCGGCCGCCGCGATCACCCGGTCGCCGTCGAAGAGGCCGTACTCCGAGAGCTTCCAGCCCTTCTTCACGGCGATCTCCCGCAGGCGCACGTTGTGCGCCTGCGACCCCGTGAAGTACAGCAGGCCGGCACCCCAGGACCCGGCCGGGATCAGCCGCAGGTCCACCTGCACGCCCTGGTGGGTGCGGATCGAGGTCTTCTTCCCGCCCGAGGCGATGACCTCCGCGACGTACGGCCTGGCCTTGAAGTCGTCCATGAGCGACTCCGGCGCGACGGCCAGCACGTCGACGTCGCCGGCGGTGTCGCGCATCCGGCGCAGCGACCCGGCGTAGGCGATGCGCTCGGCCCCGTCCCGCAGCGAGGCGACGACCCGCTCGGCCAGCTCCATGGCCACGCCGACGTGCACCCGCGCGCTGGTCCGCGCCAGCTGCTCGACGCCCCGCAGGAGGTTCTCCTCGGTCTTGGGGCCGAAGCCCTTCACCCCCTTGAGCCGGCCCGCCCTGATCGCCTCGGCGAGCGCCTCGGGGGAGTCGACGCCGAGCTCCTGGTAGAGGAAGACCGCCTTCTTCGGCCCGAGCGAGGGCACCCGGGTCAGCCTGCGCACCCCCTCGGGGACCCGGCCGCGCAGCTCGTCCAGCTGCCGGAACCCGCCCCGCTCGAGGTATTCCTCGACCTTCTTGGCGATCGCCTCGCCCACGCCCGGCACGCTCCGCACGGCCGTCGAGGCGATGTCCTCGGGGAAGCCCGCGATGGCCTTGGCGGCCTTCTGGTAGCTGCGGACCCGGAACGCGTCACCGCCCGTCATCGCGAACAGCTCGGCGTACTCCTCCAGGGCGGCGGCCACATCGTCATTCGCTCGTGTCACGGGCCCACCCTAGGAGATCACCCCGACGTTTCCGGGCCCGCGGCGGCACCGGGTACGGCGAGCGGCAGAAGCCGTGCCAGCGGGGCGGGCAGCCACCAGTTGCCCCGCCCCAGCAGCCGCATCAGCGCCGGGACCATGACCAGGCGGACCAGGACCGCGTCGATGGTGATCGCCGCGGCGACGGCGAAACCGAGCTGCCGGACCTCCTGCCGGTGACCGGCGAGCAGCCCGGCGAAGGTGACGACCATGACCGCGGCGGCCAGGGTCACGGTCCGCGCGCTGTGCTGCAGCCCCAGCGCGACAGCCTCCGTGTCCCCGGCGCCCGCGCGGCGGTACTCGGCGATGCGGCGCACCACGAACACCTCGTAGTCCATCGACAGGCCGAACACCAGCGTGAGCAGGGCCACCGGCAGCACCGCGGAGACCGCCGGAGTCCCGGACGGCCCCTGGAACACCCAGACCGTCAGCCCGAAGGCCGCCGCGACGGTCAGCAGGTTCAGCAGCACCGCCTTGAGCGGCAGCAGCAGGCTGCGGAAGGCCACCGACAGGAACAGCAGCGAGCCGGACAGCACCAGGGCCGCCACCTGCCAGAGCCGGTCGGTGCTCGCCGCGCCCAGGTCGGCCGTCATCGCGGCGGGCCCGCCGACCAGCACCCGCTGCCCGGCGGGCAGCAGGCCCAGGGCCGGCGCCCGCGCGATGCGCTCGTTCAGCGCGGCCGCACCCGCCCGGTCGGGCGCCTGGTCGCTCACCACCATGACGACGGTCAGGTCACGGCCGTTGTCGGCGGGCACGGCCAGCGCCACCCGCGGATCCGCGCGCAGCGCGGCCACCAGCGCGGAGGTGTCCACCGGAGGCCCGCCCGGCGGGTGGGGCAGCAGCACCGCCGTCAGCCCCGCCACCCCGTCGGCCTCCATCCGGGCCAGGCCGCGCCCCGCCTCCGTGCCGGCGACGGACGCCCGGTCGACGTCCATGCCCAGCCGGAGACCCGGCAGCGGGGCGGCGGCCAGCAGCAGGAGCGCGGTCGCACCCGCCAGGTAGGGCCACGGATGGCGCATCAGATGCCGCGCCCAGCGCGCCCACCCGCCCTCTTCGCCCCCGCGGTCCACGCCGTGCCTCCCGCAGGCCCGGCCGGACCCGTCAGCTCCGCCGGACCCGCCGGACCCGCCGGACCCGCCGGACCCGTCAGCTCCGCCGGACCCGCCGGACCCGCCGGGCAGGCCGGTGCCGCGGGACCGGCCCGAACCCCGCGCACCGCGCCGGGGCAGGGCGCCGAACCCCAGGAAGCGGTCGCATCCGGCCAGCAGGGCCGGCAGCAGCGTCAGCGCCGCGGCCGGTGCCGCCACCGCCGCCACCACGGCGGGCAGGGCCAGCGAGCGGACCGGGCCGACCCGTACGGCGAGCAGGGCGCACGCGGCGAGGGCCACCGCCGCCGCGCACCAGCACACCGTCGTCCCCGCCGTGGCCGTCGCCGTCCCGGCCGCCGCCGACCGGTCCAGGCCCCGGTCGCGCGCCTGCCGGTAGCGGAACGTGATCAGCAGCGCGTAGTCCATGCCCAGCCCCAGCGCCACCGAGCAGGCGACCGTCAGCGTCAGCGTGTCCGGCCCGGCTCCCAGTCCGGGACCCGCCGCGGCGAGCACCCCGGCGGTGACCGCGACGGCGGCCCCGGCGACGGCCAGCGGCACCAGCGCCGCCCCCAGCGACCCGAGCCCGGCGGTGAGGATCATCAGCGCCAGCGGGGCGGCCACCGCCTCGGCGGTCCGCAGGTCGGCCAGATCGACCTCCTTGACCTCCGCGAACAGCGGCGTCACCCCGACCAGGGACGCGCCGACCGCGCCGCCGGACGCCCGCCCGGCCGCCTCCCGCAGGACGGACGCCTGGTCCGCCAGCCGCCGCTGCCGCGCGGCCTCGTCCCCGGTGAGCCCGACCAGCGCGTACAGGTTGCGCCGGTCCTGCCCCGGCGCCGGCGGCAGGACCTGGACCGCGCCGACCCCCGGCCGCCCGGCCAGCGCCCGCAGCGCCGCGCCCACCGCGCGCAGGTACGCCGGATCGGAGGCCGCCGGGCCGGCCGGGGCGGTCGAGGTGAAGGCGGCGACCACCTGCTCGGAGCCCATCTCCGGGAACCCGCGCTCCAGCAGCGCGGCGGCCCGCGCCGAGGGGGAGCCCGCCACCTCCAGCGAGGGGCCGTCCAGGGTGCGGACCAGCCCGGGCAGCAGCGCCAGCGACACGACCGCGGCCAGCAGCCACATCCCGACCACCGGCCGGTGGTGCCGCGCCGCCCACGACCCCAGCCGGCCCGCGGGTCCGGGAGGCCGCTCCGGCGGGCGGGGCGGGGCGGGCCCGGTGCCGAGTCGTTCGGCCGGCAGCGTCATCGATCGTCTCCGGGGTGGGCCCCGGCCTCCGGGCCGAGGGTGCATGGCGGGGAGCCGGTCCGCGGTTTCCGCAGGACGCCGCCCGGGGCCGGTCGAGAGCCGATCGGGAGAACCGGCCGAGGGCCCGTCCGCCCGCGCGCTCCGTGCGAACCCGCGGATCGCCTCCGGGGATCACCACCGCATGCTACAGATTGTCTCGATAGAACTACTCAGGGTAATGAGACTCGCCGAGGAGAACCATGACCGTCCCACCCCGGACCGCAGGCCGTACCCGTCGCGACGGGCGCCGCACCCCGCGCCGGACGGTGTCCGGCCCGACCGCCGCGCTCACCGCCGCGCTCGCCACGGTGCTCGCCGCGACGGCCCCCTTCGCCCCCGCCGCGACGGCCCGCACCGCGCAGGCCTCCGCCGCGCCCGCCCTCACCGACGCCCGGGTCTCCGCCGCCCCCGCCAAACTGGTCTGCACCGCGGCCACCGAGCCGGGACGACCGGTCACCTTCACCCCGGCGGTCGGCCTGCTGCCCGCACCCGTCGACACCAAGGGCACCCTGCGGCTGAGCTCCTGCACCTCTCCCGACGGCTCCCAGTCCCGCCTCAGGAGCGGGCGGCTGACCATGAAGGGCTCGGGCCGGGCCAGCTGCACCGGGGTCTCCGGCCTGCGCAGCCAGGGCACCATCACCTGGTACGACTCCCGGGGCCGGGCCGCGGGAACCTCCAAGATCCGATCAGGGTCCCGCGAGCTGTCCGGAACCAACCCCGCCGACGCCCTCCTGGTCGGCAAGGTCGTCTCCGGCCCGATGAAGGGGCGCCGCGTCGCGGGCAGCGCCACCCCCACCACCGACCTCACCTCCTGCACCGTCAGCGGGGTGTCCGCCGTCGAGGGCAGCGGCCGGCTGACCGTCTCCTGACGGCCGGTCCCCCCGGCGTCAGGGACGCACCTGGTAGACGTGGTTGACCGGGGTGGAGGCGACCAGGCGCACGTCGGTGAAGCCCGCCTCCTCCAGCACCCCGCGCATCGCCTGCCCGCCCGCCTGCGCGCCCATCGCCGAACCGCCCTGGGAGACGGCGTTGGGCACGCACATGTAGGTCGAGGCCGCGTAGAACATGCGCCCCATCGGATGGAGGTTGTCCTGGACCCGGTCCCCGGCGGCCGGCTCCACCAGCAGCCAGGTCCCGCCCTCGCCCAGCGCCTCGCGCATGCGCCGGGCCGCGCCGACCGGGTCGCCGTAGTCGTGCAGGGCGTCGAAGGTGCAGACCAGGTCGTATCCACCCGCAGGGATCTCGGTGGCCGCGCAGACCGCGAACCGCGCCCGGTCGGAGACGCCCGCGGCCTCGGCGGCCTTGCGCGCCCGCTCGATCGAGACGTCGTGGTAGTCGTAGCCCTCGAACTCCGAGGCCGGATAGGCCTGGGCCATCAGGATCGTGGTGACCCCGTACCCGCAGCCGACGTCGGCCACCCGGGCGCCCGCGGTGAGCCGCTCGTGGACGCCGTCCAGGGCCGGGATCCACTCGGTCACCAGGTGCGCGGCGTACCCGCTCCGGAAGAAGTCGGCGACCGACGCGACGAGCTCGTCGTCCTGCTCGTGCCAGCCGATGCCCTCCCCGCTGCGCATCGCCGCCTCCAGCCGGTCGAGCCCGGTCAGCGCGCGTACGGCGAAGCGGAACATCGTCCCGAGGTTCAGCGGCCCCCTCGGGTTGAACGCCAGCGCGTGCTCGGGCGACATGCCGTACCGGTCGCCGTCCGGGTCGTGGGTGAGGTAGCCGCCGGCGGCCTGGGCCCTGACCCACTCCCGCACGTAGCGCTCGGCCGTACCGGTGCGCCCGGCGAGCTCGGCGGTCGTCAGCGGGCCGCCGGCCAGCGCCTCGTAGAGGCCGAGCCGCATCCCCAGCACGACGAGGCCCGCGGAGGTCGTGGCCCCGGCGTCGACGATCGCCCTGCCCAGCAACTCGTCCAGCCGCTCGGAGTCGACGTCCAGCGAGGCGGGGTCCGGCCACCCGCCGCCCGTCTGCGGGCCCGCGGCGGGGGTGTCGAGATGGGACATGATCAGGTCCTTTCCGGTGAACGGTCGCCCGGAAGCGTGCCCGCGATCCGGGGCCCCCACCATGGCCTTCTCCACACCCGCAGTGCGTACTACGACACGGTCCCGGGGACGTTCCAGGGGAAAACTTCAGCGGGGAATGCGCCGCCCGTGCACTCCCGCAGACCGGTCTCCACCCCGGCCGGGCCCCGGCGGCCCGGCGCCGAGGCGCCGGGACCCCGCCGTCTCCGCTCCGGCCCGGCACCGAGGCGCCGGGCCCCTGTCGCCTCCGGCGCGCCGTCCGCCCGGTCCGCTCAGAGGCTGACGGGACGGGGCCGGTACGGCTCGGCGAGGAAGGAGATCTCCTTGTCGGTGAGGGCCAGTTCCACCGCGGCGACGGCGTCGTCCAGGTGGCGGTCCCTGGTCGCGCCGACGATCGGGGCGGTCACCGCGGGCTGGTGGAGCAGCCAGGCCAGCGCCACCCGGGCCGCGGGGACCTCGCGCTCCCGGGCGACCTGGGCGACCCGGTCGAGGATCAGCCGGTTGTTCTCCTCGTCGGTGTAGAGGGCGTCGATGCGGGGGTCGCTCCCGGCGCGGACGGTGCTCTCTGCGGAACCCGCGCGGGCGAGCAGACCGCGGGCCAGCGGGCTCCACGGGATGACCCCCACGCCCTGGTCCGCGCAGAGCGGGAGCATTTCGCGCTCCTCCTCGCGGTAGAGGAGATTGTAATGGGGCTGCATCGAGACGAATTTCGTCCAGCCGTTGGCCTCGGCGACGTGCTGGGCCTTGGCGAACTGCCAGGCGGCCATGCTGGAGGCGCCGAGGTAGCGGGCCTTGCCCGCCTGCACGATCTCGTGCAGGGCCTGCATGGTCTCCTCGATGGGCGTCTCGTCGTCCCAGCGGTGGATCTGGTAGAGGTCGACGTGGTCGGTGCCCAGGCGGCGCAGGGAGTCGTCGATGGCGGCGTGCAGGTGCTTGCGCGACAGGCCGCGGTCGTTGGCCCCCTCGCCCATGGGGAAGAAGACCTTGGTGGCCAGCACGTAGTCGTCGCGGCGGGGGAACCGCCGCGCGAGCAGCCGCCCGGTGACCTCCTCGCTGGCGCCCTGGGAGTACACGTCGGCGGTGTCGAAGAACGTCACTCCGGCCTCCACGGCCCGCCGCACGATCGGCTCGGCGGAAGCCTCGTCCAGCACCCACTCGCCCCACCGGGCGGGGTCACCGTAGCTCATCATGCCCAGGCAGACCCTGGAGACCTTCAACCCGGTCGTCCCCAGCCGTACGTATTCCATGGAACAGAACCCTCCCGATCTCGGCAACGGTGCCAGCCTACGACCGGGTGATCAACGCCTGCGCACAGGTCGCGCCGGTCACGCCGGGGCGGGCGCGGGATGGGCACGGGCCGGTCGGACGGGGCGGCCCGCGGCCACGAGCGCTCAGCAGTTCTTGTAGGACGTCCGGGCCGAGTTGTAGGAGCAGTAGTCCGCCAGCGCCCCGTTGCTCTTACGCAGATAGGCGGTGTCCTTGTCGTTGTTCCACACGTACCAGCCACGTCCTTGGTAGAGGGTCGTGGAGGTGTTGGTGCCCTTGCCCGTGCGGATCGTCAGCGACCTGCCGGCACCGATGATCTGCCCGGCGCGGAACACGTAGCGGTGGTTGGACCTGTCGACCAGGACCCAGCCGCCGATGTTGATGTTGACCCGGTTCGTGTTCTTGATCGTCACGTACTCGCGGTTGATGACCGTGTTGGACCGGGTGTCCGTGCCCGGGCTGTCGTAGTAGATGCGGGTGATCTGTACCGACGGGGCCGCGGCCACGGCGGGTTGGGCGAACGGGACGAGTACTGC
Source organism: Planomonospora antibiotica (assembly GCF_014647955.1). Taxonomy (NCBI): domain Bacteria; kingdom Bacillati; phylum Actinomycetota; class Actinomycetes; order Streptosporangiales; family Streptosporangiaceae; genus Planomonospora; species Planomonospora antibiotica. The sequence goes on from NZ_BMQE01000005.1 coordinate 235,342, forward strand.
GGACGCGACGACGGCGGCGGAGGCGAGGAGCCTGCTGAACATGGGGCACTCCTGGTGCGGGGAACGAACTGTGCGGGACGCCGCCCTCTTTGGAGGAGAGGTATCGGACGGGCGGAGCTTTATAGCGATTTAGGCTATATGTCCGTAAGAGTGCCCGTGTTTCCGGGTGGCGGGGAGCGTCCACTCGGCGGGGCGGCGGCCGTGCGGTTCATGTCCAGGCCGGTTGGGTGCCGCTTTCCTATGATTCGAGCTGATCTCGTCCAGTGGAACACCCGGCCCGGAGATCATGACTTCCGTAGATTCGACCCCATGACTGATCGCCCCTTCGAAATCGTCTGTGAGATCGAGCCGCCGACCCGTCCCGACCTCAAGCACGTCCGCCACCAGATCGGCACCCTCAGCCGGATCGCCGGCTCCTTCCTCGTCCCGGACAACCACATCGGCCGGGCCACGGTCTCCAGCGTCGCCGTCGCCCACGAGGTCCAGGCGATGGGCGGGCGGAGCATCGCCTGCCTCAACTCCCGCGACCGCAACCTGCTCGGCTTCCGCCGCGACCTGCTCACCGCCGCGGCGTACGGGGTCGACCAGTTCCTGTTCGTGTACGGCGACAAGCCCACCACGGGCAACCGGACGAGCGACCTGACCGTTCGTTCGATGATCGAGGAGGTCCGCGGGCTCGGTGAGGACCCCGCCTTCGCGGGAAGCCCCGCCTTCCGGGTCGGCACCGCGGCCGGGCTGCGCCCGCTGCCGGCCTGGAAGCGCGCCGCCGACTTCGTGTTCGTCCAGGTCGGCTTCTCGCTGGAGGCGCTGCTGCGGTGGCGCGAGGCCAATCCGGTGGACGTGCCGGTCTACGCCGGGGTGATGGTCATCGCCAGCGAGAACCACGCCCGCCGCCTGGCCGCCGCGATCCCCGACATCGACATCCCCGCGGACCTGGTGGAGAGGGTGGCGGCCGACCGGCTCGCCGGGGTCGAGGCGGCCTGCGAGCAGGTCCTGGCCGTCCGCGACTCGGGTGCCTTCGACGGGGTGCACCTGATCCCGGTGGCCCGCTACCGGGAGGTGGAGTCCCGGCTGTCCGGGGCGCTGTGAAGGCCCGCCCCGGATGCTCTCAGGCCTAATCCAGGGCGCACAGCAGCCGGGGCAGCACCTCCAGCTGGAAGGCCTTGGCGTCGCTCGGCTGCTGGTTGGCGGCCAGGACGACGCGGCGGCCGTCGTCGGTGGTGCCCGCCAGGGTGCGGAAGCCGACGAATCCGCCGCCGTGGCCCCACCAGTCGCCGCCGCAGGGCAACGCGGTGCGGAACAGGCCGAGTCCCGCCTGCGCGCCCGCCCACATCCGCTCGGGATCGGCCGGGACGGTGGTGCGCATCTCGGCCAGCTGCTGGGCCGGGAGCAGCCTGCCGCCGAGCAGGGCGCCGTAGAAGCGGTCGAGGTCCTGCGGGGTGGAGATGAGGGCGCCCGCCGCGTGACCGATGGAGGGGTTGAAGCGGGTGGCGTTGTGGTAGACGCCCTCGTCGAGGACGTAGCCGTCGGCGTGCCGGCCCGCCACGTCGTCCCTGGTGCCGGGCCAGTAGGTGCCGGTCAGCTTGAGCGGCTTGATGATGCACCGGGTGATCAACCGGCCGATGTCCTGGCCGGTCGCCTTCTCCGCGGCCAGGGCGGCCAGGACGGCGCCGGTGGAGGAGTAGGCCCAGCCTTCGGTCCGGGGCATCTCGAGCCCGGCGGCGACCAGCTGTTCCGGCTCGACGGTGGTGAAGCGCAGCGCGAGCTGGTCGATGGTCTCGGCGTAGTCGCCCAGGCGGGCTTCGTGCCGGAGCGCCCTGCGCAGGGTGATCTCCGGTTCCAGCTCGAACCGGGGCAGGTAGTCGCTGATGGGCGCGTCGAGGTCGAGCCTGCCCTCCGCGGCGAGCTGGAGCACCACGACCGCGGTGAAGGTCTTGCTGACGCTGCCGACGCGGAAGCGTTCGTCCCCGCGCATCTTCGCGCCGGTCTCCCGCCTGGCCGCTCCGGCGGCCAGGCGCCAGGTGCCGCAGCGGGGGCTGGTGACGGATACGGCGAGTCCGGGGGGACCTTCTGCTCGACCGCGGCGTCCAGCGCGCCCTGCAGCCGGTCGCGTACGGCGGAGCACGAGGGCGACGACGTGTCGGCGGTGGCAGGGAGGGCGAGGGCGGTCAGCAGGGCGGAGCCGGCGCAGGCGGCGGCCAGTACGGTGCGGATCGACATGTCCTGATCATGGCCGGGGGCCGGTGGCGGGGGATCGGCCGGAAGGCGGCCGCCTCGTCGGCCGTACGGCCGATCCGGGCCGGACCCGCACCGGCCGTACGGCCGGTCCGGGACGCGCGGCCGGTCTGGGTGTGCGCGGCCGGTCCGGAGACGCGCGGTCGGCCTCTGCTGGGCGTCGCAGCTCCCTCACACCGGTCCGAGGCGCAGGCCTGAGCGCTCGCGGAAGGAGTCGAGCGCGCCCGGCGCCGCCGTCCCGACGCGCAGCGTCGAGGTGATGTGGCAGTAGTCGGCCAGCATCCGGCTCGACCGGTCGGCGAAGCTCAGCCAGTCGCCGCCCTTGCACACGTCGCGGGAACCGACGTAGCCGAGCAGCGACTCGACGGTCCCCAGATCCCCCTTGCGCAGCCGGACGGAGGCCTGGTGCGGCAGCGACCGCACCGCCTGCCGGCAGGCGACGTTGATCAGGAAGGCCGACAGCCTCCTGAACCGGCTGTACCACCGCTCGTCCGGACCGGAGCGCCCCTGGACCCGGGGATCGGGCCAGCCGTGGTCGTCCGTGGACACGCTCCACTGCGCGGGCCACCGGTTCTCCCCGCAGAAGAGCAGCGCGCCGGCCTCGACGTCCAACCGCCCGGGAGCGCTCACCCGGAGGGTGTACTCGCGGCCGCCGGTCCCCATCAGCTCCGGGTGCCGGCCCGCCGCGGCGTAGTAGTCGCGCAGGGCGTCCGGCAGGGCGAACCCCAGGCGATCCTCGGCCGCCGCGATCTCGGCGCGGGGGCAGCCGTCCTCCGGTCTCCAGGCGCCGTACGCGGTCGACATGAGGTCCTGGAGCAATTCCTCGATCATGATGGGTCCCTCGTCCGGCGAATCAGAGAAGCAAGTTGACCACGACGGTGAGCAGGATCGAGAGCAGGACGGAAATAATGATCATGGTCAGGCATCCGGCGGTGCCGCCGAGGAACCTGATCTCGGTGTTTCCGATGCGCATGCCGTTCGGCTACCCGGTGGCGGCCGGGGAAACCGCCGGCCGACCGGAGCGCGTCCGGGCTCAGGGCATCGCCTCCTCGCCGCCGGGGTAGGCGAAGGACGACCGGGGAGAGTAGAAGCCCCACACGATCTGCAGCGGGTCGGCCGGACGCAGGGCGTGGACGGGGTGGTCCGGCTCCAGGAACTCCAGCGACACGACCTCGAACGGGTCGACCGGCTCCGCCACGAACGGGTAGACCCCGCTGATCCGCCGTCCGCCGGCCTCCGTGATGTAACGCAGCTGGCCGCGGCTGACCGCCGCGCCGGTGCCGCCGACCCGCGCGGTGGTCCTGATCACCGCCGTGCCGTCGGCCTCGGTCGTCGCGACGAGCCTTCCGCCCTCGACCTCGATCACGGTGCGGCCCTCGACGGCGGGCACGCCCCGGGCCGCCGCGTACTCGCGCACCACCGGGCTGGAGTTGAAGTAGTGCGTCCACCAGCGGCCGGGGGTCACGCCGTCGGGCGCGTAGGCGTCCTCCAGGTCAGGCCCGATGTAGGTCAGCGAGTACGCGCCGAAACCCGAGGTCTGCTCGGGCCGGTCGACGACGTACTGGTTCATGAAGACCTGCCGGTTGGACATCGGCTTGAGCCCGTCGGGCACCAGGGCCGCGACGGCGTCGGGGTCGGCCGGCAACCAGCCGAAATAGATCATCCTGCTGTTGACGACGAGTTGGGGAGGGGCGAGATCGGACACGGCTGCTCCCTGGCCATCGGCGGTGTGTAACCGGAACGTACGCCATGCCTCCGCCGGGGACAACGGCCGTCTCGCAGGTGGCGGACGGCGGTCCGCAGGTCGCGCGCCCGGTGCCGGACGGCCGGTTCGCCGGGGGGCGCCGGGGGCAGGGGCCGACACGGCGGCGGCCCGCGGCCGGGGGTTCCCACGGCGGGGATATCATCCGAACACGGCCCGAAGTATCGGTTTCCAAGAAAGGCGTCATACGACAATGGACGTGCTGGCCCGTAACAACGTCCAGATATCGGGGAATCCTTCGGGGACGCCGATGATATTCGCCCATGGATTCGGCTGCGACCAGAACATGTGGCGGTTCGTCGCGCCGGCCTTCGAGGAGGACCACCGGGTCGTGCTCTTCGACCACGTGGGGTACGGCTCGTCGGACCTGGCGAGCCACTCCGCCGAGCGCCACTCCACCCTCGACGGCTACGCCCGCGACCTGCTGGAGATCTGCCGGGAGCTCGACCTGGAGCGGGCCGTCTTCGTCGGCCACTCGGTCGCCGCGATGATCGGCGTCCTGGCCGAGATCGAGGAGCCGGAGCGCTTCGAGCGGCTGGTGCTGGTGGGCCCGTCGCCCTGCTACATCGACGACGGCGACTACGTCGGCGGGTTCAGCCGGGAGGACATCGACGAGCTGCTCGAGTCGCTGGACAGCAACTACCTCGGCTGGTCCGGCGCGATGGCTCCGGTGATCATGGGCAATCCGGACCGGCCCGAGCTGGGCGAGGAGCTGACGAACAGCTTCTGCCGCACCGACCCCGCGATCGCCCGGCAGTTCGCCAGGGCGACCTTCCTGTCGGACAACCGGGCCGACCTGCCGCGGGTGCGGGCGCGCACGCTCGTCCTGCAGTGCTCCGAGGACGTGATCGCCCCGCCGCAGGTGGGCGAGTACGTCCACCGGATGATCCCCGGCAGCGAGCTGGTCCTGCTGAAGGCGACCGGGCACTGCCCCAACCTGAGCGCCCCCGAGGAGACCGTGGCCGCGATCCGCTCGTTCCTGCGGGGCTGAGAGGGGACGGGGCCGACGGGACGGGACCGCGCCTGTGTCCCAGCCGGACGAGGCCGCCACGCGGATGCATGAGCCTCCGCTGACAGGGGACGTCGAGGACGACTTCGGCGACCTCTACGAGCACGCGCCGTTCGGCTACCTGTCCACCCTCATGGACGGCACGATCGTCAGGGCCAACGCCACGTTCCTCACCATGGCGGGACGCACCCGCGCAGACCTGGTCGGCCGGGTCCGCTTCCCCGCGCTCCTGCCGGTGGGCGACCGGATCTTCTACGACACGCACTTCGCCCCCCTGCTCGCGATGCAGGGGGAGGTCAGGGAGATCGCGGTCGAGCTGAGGCGTCCCGACGGCACGAGGCTGCCGGTCCTGGTCAACGCGGTGGTCAAACCCGCCGCGGAGGGGAGACCGGCGGTCATCCGCCTGTCCGCCGTGGCGGCCACCGACCGCCGGCGGTACGAGCGCGAGCTCCTGCGCGAGCGGCAGCGGGCCGAACGCTCCGAGGCCGAGGCCCGCCACCTCGCGCAGATCCTGCAGGCGAGCTTCGTACCGGCGGGGCTGCCAGCGGTCCCGGGCCTGGACGTCGCCGGGGTGTACCGGCCCGCCGGCAGCGGCGACGAGGTGGGCGGCGACTTCTACGACCTCTTCGAGACCGCGCACGGTTGGGGGATGTCCCTCGGGGACGTGTGCGGCAAGGGCGCGCGGGCGGCGGTCGTCACCAGCCTGGCCCGGTACACGCTGCGGGCCGCGGGCATCCGGGACGCCCGGCCCGCGGAGGTCCTCTCCCTGCTCAACCAGGCGCTCCTGCGCGAGCGCACGGACCGCTTCCTGACCGCGGCCTACGCCCGGATCCACCACGACGGCGCGGGGAGGCCGCGCCTGAAGCTGTCCCTCGGCGGGCACCCGCCCCCCGTCCGGATCTCCCGGGAGCACCCCTCCGGGCCGGTGGGCCGCCCGGGAGACCTGCTGGGCGTCTTCGGCGACCCGAAGCTGCGCGAGACGGAGGTGGAGCTCTCCCCGGGGGACGTGCTGCTCTTCTACACCGACGGGATCACCGAGGGGCGGGGCGCCGACGGCGTGATGTTCGGGGAGGAGCGGCTGCGGCGGTCCCTGGCGGCGGCCCGCGGCGCGGACGCGCAGGGCGTCGCCGAACACCTGGTGGACGAGGTGGTGGACTTCCAGTCCGGGCTGCCGATCGACGACATCGCCGTCCTCGTCCTGCGGGTCCCGGACTGAGCGGTCCCACGCGGGTCCCGGACTGAGCGGTCCCACCTGGAGCGGCTGCGGCGGCCCATGAGGGAGCCGCCGGATGGGACGTTTTGACACCTCCCATGGCTAACCGCTATCTATTAGCCAACCGTTAGGGGTGACATGCAGGACGCGGTGCTGGCGATGCTCGCCAAGGAGCCGTCGCACGGGTACGGCTTGCACGCCCGGCTGCGGCGGAGCCTCGGCCCGATGGGCGAGGCGATGAACCGCGGTCAGATCTATGTGACGCTGGCCCGGCTGGAGCGAGCGGGGCTCGCCGTCTGCGAACGGGCGGACGGCCTGCCCGAGCGGCCGGAGCGCAAGGTCTACGCGCTGACGCCGGCGGGCCAGCAGCGGGTGGCCGCCTGGCTGGCCGATGTGGACTGGCCGAAATCGAACCTGGCGGAATTCCACCTCAAGCTCGCCGCCGCCGCGGCGGCCCGGCTGGCCGATCCGGTGGAGCTGGTGGCGGCACAGCGCCGTGAGCTGCTTCGCCGCCTGCGCGAGGCGCAGCGGGCGGCGCTGGCCGAGCCGGAGGGATCGTCCGCGGGCCTGCTGCTGGAAGGGGTCGTGCTGCGGTTGCAGGCGGACCTGCGCTGGCTGGACGCCTGCGAGCGGGCCTGGTCCGAGGCAGATGACGGAATCGAGGGCGGATGAACATGTCAAGCACCGCGGTACGGGCCTGCGGCCTGGTGAGGACGCATGGTCAGGGGCAGAGCCGGGTCCGCGCCGTGGACGGGGTCGACCTGGAGGTGCCCCGGGGGCAGATGCTGTCGGTGATGGGGCCCAGCGGCTGCGGGAAGTCGACCCTGCTGCACCTGCTGGGCGGCCTGGAGCGGCCCAGCGGCGGGGAGGCGTGGCTGGGCGGGCGCCGCATCGACGCCCTGAGCGAGCGGGCCCTGGCGCGGCTGCGGCGCCGGTCGGTGGGATTCGTCTTCCAGGCCTTTCACCTGGTGGAGGAGCTGTCGGCGGCCGAGAACGTGGAGCTGCCCGCGCTGCTGGCGGGGTGCTCGCGGCGCGAGGCCGGGCGGCGCGCCAGCCTGCTGCTGGAACGGGTCGGGCTCGCCGGCCGCGCCCGGCACCTGCCGTCGCAGCTGTCCGGCGGCCAGCGCCAGCGGGTCGCCGTCGCCCGCGCGCTGGCCAACGACCCGCTGGTCGTCCTGGCCGACGAACCGACCGGCAACCTCGACACCGCGGCGACCCTCGACATCCTGAGGATCTTCGAGGAACTGCGTGCCGGGGGTCAGACCCTCGTGATCGTCACGCACGACGAACGGGTCGCGGCCGGCGCGGACCGGCTGATCTCGATGCGCGATGGGATGTTCATCGACGACACCTGGCTGGCCGGCTCCCACCCGCGCGGGCTCGGCGGGCTGATCGGGCTGGAGGGCTGAGCGCCATGGGCTCCGCCGTGCTCGTCGTGCGCCTGGTGCCGGCGGCCCTCCGCAGGCACCGGGCGCAGTCCGCGATGCTCCTGCTCGCGGTCACCGTGGCCACCGCCATGATGTCCCTGGGCCTGTCCCTGGGCGGCGTGAGCGACGCGCTGTACGGGCAGACCCGCGCGGCCACCGCCGGGCCGGACGTGGTGGCGCTCTCCGGTGAGACGGGCCCTGCCGTGGCCTCGGCCCTGGCCTCGCTGGCGGACGATCCCGGAGTGGCCGCCCACCACGGCCCCTACCGGATCGTCTACGCCGATCTCACCACGCGCGATTCCGCGTCGTCCCCGGTGGTGGTGCACGGCTTCGCCGAGGAGCCCGGCGCGGTCAACCGGCCGCTGGTGACCTCGGGGCACTGGGTACAGCCCGGCGGCACGGTCCTCGAACGCGGCTTCGCCACCGCGCTGGGCGTCGGTGTCGGCGACCGCGTCACCATCGCCGGCCGGCCGTACCCCGTCGTCGGGATCGCCGTCACCGCGGCCACGTCCGTCTACCCCTGGGCGGCGCAGATCGGCCCGTACGGAGGCCCGAGCGACTACACCGGTCTGGCCTGGATGACCCGGTCGGATGCCCGGACGCTGGCGTCGTCCCATGATCTCCCCGTGACCACGGCCCTGGACCTGAAGCTGCGCGACCCCGCCGGGACCGAGGCGTTCATCGACGCCCACCGTCTCTCCGCCACCAGGGTGACCTTCCACTCCTGGCAGTTCCAAGCCCGGCAGGACACGGTCATCCTCAGGAACAGCCAGCCGATCCTGGTCGTCGGCGGCTGGCTGCTCGGCTTCCTGGCCGTCACCGGAGTGGCCGCGCTGGCCGCGGGACGCGCCGCCGAGCAGACGCGCCGGGCCGGGTTGCTCAAGGCCGTCGGCGCCGGTCCCGGCCTGATCATCACGGTCCTGCTCGCCGAGTACCTGATTCCGGCGCTGGCCGGCGACGCGCTGGGGCTGCTGATCACCCGCCTGGCCGCTCCCGCTGCCGCCAGCCCCACCGCCAGCCGGATCGGCGACGCCGTCGGACCGACCGCCGCCGCCATCGTGGCGGCGACCGTCCTCGCCGTGGCGGTGGCGGTGCTGTCCACGCTGCGTCCCGCGCTCCGGGCCATGCGCACGGCGACCGTCACGGCATTGACCGCCACCGCGTACCGGCCCCGTCGCCGGGCCTGGGTCACCGCGCTGTCCGCGTGGCTGCCCACGCCGCTCCTGCTCGGGCTCCGGCTGACCGCCCGCCGGCCGGGCCGGGTCGTACTGCAGGCGTGCTCCACCGCCACCACGGTGATCGCGATCGTCGCGGTGCTGACCCTCCACGCCCAGCCGGAGCGGGGCTACGGCCTGGACGGCTCCTCCGTCCTGCCCAACCTGCGGGGCGTTCACGACCGCCGGCTGATGCTGGCGGTCACCGTCCTGCTGATCGCCCTCGCCGTCGTGAACACGATCACGTTCACCTGGACCACGGCCATGGAGGCCCGGGCGAACATGGCCGTCGCACGCACGCTCGGCGCCACCCCGGGGCAGATCACCGCGGGACTGTCCACCGCCCAGCTCCTGCCCGCACTGCCCGGCGCCGTCGTCGGCGTTCCTGCGGGCATCGGCCTGCTCTCGCTCTTCGCCGCCGGGAACGCGGTGGAACCTCCCTCCTCCTGGCTGCTCGGCGCCGTACTCGCGACCCTCCTGGCGACGGCGGCGCTCACCGCCCTGCCCGCACGCCTGGCGGCGCGCCGGCCCGTGGCGCAGGTGCTCAGCGCCGAGGCGGCGTGACGGGGCCCTCGGATCGGCGGCACATCCGCCGGAGACCTCCGCGGCATCGCCGGGACCGCTACGAGGCCAGGTGGCGCGACCACCACTCCAGCACGGCCTCGAAGCGCTGGAGGCGGTGCCGGGGCCGGCCGCTCCGGGTCAGCTCGTGGCCCTCGCCCGGGAAGAGCAGGAACTCGGCGGGCACGCCGTTCCGGCGCAGCGCGACGTACATCCGCTGGGCCTGCTCGACCGGGCAGCGCCAGTCCTCCTCCGAGTGGACCACCGCGAACGGCAGGGTGATCCGGTCGGCGTGCTGGAGCGGGCTCATCGCGCGCTGGGTCTCGGGGTCGGGGCCGCAGTAGGCCTCGGCGAAGAACCAGCCGATGTCGGAGGAACCGGTGAAGGAGTCCCAGGCGTTGACCGCGCGCTCACTCCAGGCCGCCCGGAACCGCTCGCCGTGGTGGGCGGCCAGCCAGCTGGTCATGAACCCGCCGTAGGAGCCGCCCATCACGCCCACCCGGTCGGCGTCGCACTCCGGCAGGGCCAGCGCCGCGTCCAGCAGGGCCAGCACGTCGTCGGCGTCGACGGTGCCGAGCGCGCCGACCACCGACCGGCCGTGCGCCTGGCCGTACCCGGCGGAGCCCCGGGGGTTGGGCAGCACGACCGCGTAGCCCGCGGCGGCGTAGACCTGGGTCTCGTCGAGGAAGCCCCAGCCGTGCTGGTGGAACGGTCCGCCGTGCACGTTCAGCAGGACCGGGTGCGGCCCCTCGCCCTCGGGCAGCGCCACCCAGCCGTGCACCGGGTAGCCGTCGGGGGCGACGGCGGTGATCTCCCGGAGCGGGCGGGCCGCGGGCAGCGGCCCGCAGAAGTCGGCGAGCGTCCCGCCCGCGTCGGCGACCAGGCCGGGGTGCTCGGGCGTGGACAGCACGGCCACGGTCCGGCCGCGCCGGGCCGCGAACGCCTTGACGGCCGACCGCTCGCCCAGCACGACCGGGAGCTTGCCCAGCGGGACGCCGGTGGAGGAGTCGAGGGGCACCAGGCGCAGCTCGACCGCGCCGCGCACCCGGACCGCGACCAGGACGCCGCCCTCCACCGGGATCGGGGTCAGGGACTCGCAGTCCACCGACTCCTCCTCGGTCAGCCGGACGCCGGGCGTGGACTCGGCGCCGGTCGGCACGGGTGCGGACCCGGCGCCGGTCGGTACGGTCGCGGGCGCGGCGCCGATCCGCACGGGCGCGCGGTAGAGCCCGGTGTTGCGGGCCACCGCGTCGATCCCGGAGAACTCCGTGCCCAGGAAGACCACGTCGCCGCCGGGGAGCACCGCCGGGCGGGCCGCCGAGCCGGGGCCGCGCACCACCGGGACCGGCTCGCCGCCGAGCGCGGGCACCGCGTACAGGTCGGTGTTCAGGCTCTCGGGGTCCAGGTCGCGGGGGGCCGAGACCAGCAGGTGCTCGTCGCCGTGCCAGCAGGGGTCGTCGACGTCGTAGCGGTCGCCGGTCAGCGGCACCGGCTGCGGGATGTCGGCCAGCGCGTTGACCACGTACAGGACCTTCCGGCGGTCCTGGACGAATCCCACGTTGTCGCTCCGGTAGCGGAAGCCGGTGATGCGGCGCGGCGCCTCGGCCGCGGCGCCCACCCCCTCCTCGGTGCCGTAGCGGCCCGCCTCCGGGGTCCGGGCGACGAACGCGATCCGCCGCGAGTCGGGTGCCCAGACCGGGGCGCCCGCGCCGAGCGGCAGGTCGGTGACCGGGCGGGGCTCGCCCCCTCCGGTGGGCATCACGTGCAGCTGGGGCCTGCCGCCCGCGGTGGCCCGGAGGAAGGCCACCCAGGCGCCGTCCGGGGAGATGCTCGGCGCGGTGTCCAGGTCGCCGTGGGTGAAGGGGACCGGCGGGCCCTGCGGCGGGATCCGCCACAGGCCTCCCCGGTAGGCGTCCGCCTTCAGGTCGGGGTGGGCCACGTCGACGAGGAGGAGATCGTCGTGGAGGGTCACGCTGCCGGGGACGTGCAGCAGGGCGAGGTCTTCTGGGCGCATGGCCTGGGACGTTATCACCCGATGAAGAACGCTATACCGGGCACCGGGTCTGTCCGGATCACCGGTCGGGTACCGGTTTGTCGACCGACTGAATCGTGATGGGTGGGGACGGAAGCCGTGAACGGACGTGCCATGGCCGCGGTGAAACGCACGATCTACCGAGCCCTGTACGGCTCCCGCTACGACCGTGTGCCCTGGGGGCAGCGGATCTACGTCCGGCCGGGGGAGCGGCTGGCCCGGGAGGTCCAGTGGCGGCTGCGGCTGCGCCGGGCCGAGCTGCTCACGCTGGCGGAGTACCGCGAGCGGACCGACCTGGGGGAGATCGAGGAGTTCGTCGTCTGCCACCTGTGCGGCGACAGCCGCCAGCAGCCGCTGTTCCGTCCCACCGGGCCCAAGGGCCGGTGGAGCTACCAGGTGGTGCGCTGCCCGGGGTGCGGGTTCCTCTACCGCAACCCCAACATCCGGCCCGAACGCCTCGGCGACCTGTACGCCAACGGGTACAGCGCCTTCCTCACCGGCAAGTACGCCGCGGACCGCCGCCGCCGCTACCGGCTGACCATGGACTCCTTCCACCCGGTCTTCGCCCAGGGGGGAGGGCGGCGGCTGCTGGACTTCGGCTGCGGGGCCGGGCTCTTCCTGGAGCTCGCCGAGCAGCGCGGGTTCGACGCGGCCGGGGTCGACCTGTCGCCGGACTCGGTGGCCGAGGCCAACCGGCGGCTCTCCCGGGCGCGGGCCTACCACGGCACCCCGGAGGACGTCCCGGAGATCGCCGTGGGCGGCTTCGACGTGATCACCCTCTGGTCGGTCCTGGCCCACCTGCCGCGCCCGCTGGACGACTTCCGGCGCTTCCGCAGCCTGCTCGCGCCGGGCGGGGTGCTGATGATCCTCACCGTCAACGCCGCCTCGCTGCAGCTGAAGGCCCACGGCAGCGCGTGGAACGGATTCACCAAGAACCACCTGATGTTCTACTCGGCCGAGACCATGCCGACGCTGCTGCGCCGTACCGGGTTCGCCGGGGTGGCCTTCACGCCCTTCTACGGCGACACCGTCGAGGCGGGCACCACCAAGCTCTCCGAGCCGCTGCAGCGGCGGCTCCGCCGCAAGGTCGAGGCGTCCGACGGCGGCAACATGCTGCGCGCGCTGGCCTTCGCCGACGACGAGGCGATCGACCGCTGGGGCGGCGGCCTGAAGGTCCGCCACCTGCCCAAGTACGAGGGCTGACGGGCCCGGCGCCGGGGCGCGCCCGATGCCCGCGTCCCCGCACGCGGGGCGCCCGCCCTCCGCGTCCCCGCAAGGTCTCCCGGCGGGCCCCCGGTGTCCTGCCGGGCGTCAGGCGTCCTGGAGCCGGAGCGCCCGCAGCGTCCGCAGGGCGTCTCGGGCGGGGGAGCCGGCGTCCGTCGTGTAGAGCACCACGCGCTGGTCGCGGTCGGGGACGTGCAGGGACTGGCAGGAGACCTCGATCACGCCGATCAGCGGGTGGCTCATCCGCTTGCGCTGGTTGCGCTGGATCTCCACGTCGTGCGTCTGCCAGAACGCCGCGAACCGCGGGCTGAGGGCCAGCATCTCCGAGACCAGCTCGCCGACCGACGGATCGTCGGGGTAGCGCGCGGCGGCGGCGCGCAGGTCGGCGACCGCGGTGCGGGCGAAACCGCCCTCCTCCTCCTCGCAGAGCCCGGCGCGCAGGTCCGGGGAGGCGAAGACCCGGCGCACCACGTTGAGCTCCCGGGGCCCCGCGCGGTCCAGGTCGCCCATGAGCACGCCCGCCAGCGGGTTCCACGCGAGGATGTCGTACTTGGCGTCGACCACGTAGGCGGGCACGTCCTCCAGGGAGGCCAGCAGGTTCAGCACCCCCTGCGGCACGTCCCGCGAGGGCCTGCCGCCGGGTGCCGGGGCCTCCCCGGCCAGGTGGAACAGGTGGGCGCGCTCGTCGGCGGTCAGCATCAGCGCCCGGGCCAGCGCGCCGAGCACCTGGCGGGACGGGTGCGGCCCCCGGGCCTGCTCCAGGCGGATGTAGTAGTCGATGGACATGCCCGCCAGCTGGGCCACCTCCTGGCGGCGCAGCCCCGGAGTGCGCCTGCGCCCGCCGCCGGGCAGCCCCGCCTCCCGGGGCGTCAGCCGGGCGCGGCGGTTGCGCAGGAATTCGGCGAGTCCGCTGCGGTTCATGCCCTCCATCATGGCCGGAGTCCGCGCCCGGGCGGCGGCCCGAGGGTGGTACCGCCGGTCCCAGCCTTCCGGGGTCTCTCCCGCCCCCGGCGGGCCCCGGCGAGGGTGAGGGGCATGATCGCTCTCATCACGGGTGCCACCAAGGGCATCGGACACCAGATCGCCAGACTGCTCGCCGAGCGGGACGTGACCGTCCTGGCCGCCGGCCGGGACGCCGAGCGCGGGCAGCGGGCCGCCGACCGGATCGGCGCCCGGTTCGTCCAGCTCGACGTCACCTCCGCCGAGTCCGTCGCCTCCGCCGCCAAGTGGATCGAGGCGGAGTACGGCCGGCTCGACATCCTCGTCAACAACGCCGGGGTCCTCCTCCCCCAGGAGGACCCGGCCCCGAGCGCCACCCCGGTGGACGTGCTGCGCGCCACCTACGAGACCAACGTCTTCGGCGTGGTCGCCGTCACCAACGCGATGCTCCCGCTGCTGCGCCGCGCGCCCGCCGCGCGGATCGTGAACATGTCCAGCGGTCTGGCCTCCCTGGCCCAGGCCTCCGACCCGCAGGACCCGTCCTGGGAGCACAACCACCTGGCCTACAACTCCTCCAAGTCGGCGCTCAACATGGTCACCGTCGCCTACGCCAAGGAGCTGGCCGGCACCCCGATCAAGGTCAACGCGGCCGACCCGGGGTACTGCGCGACGGACATGAACGGCCACAGCGGCCCCCGCACCGCCGAGCAGGGCGCGGCCGCCGCCGTACGGCTGGCGCTGCTGGACGCCGACGGGCCCACCGGTTCCTACCAGGACGAGGACGGCGTCCTGCCCTGGTGATCTACCTCACCGGCGGATTAGACGGCGGCGGACGGGACAGAGAGGGGAGGCGACGCGAATCGCGGTTCGCGGTGGAGACCACCTGACTGATCGGACGGTGAGATGGGGCAGCAACTCGACAAGGACCGGTTCTCGGAGGCGGAGTTCGCCCGCTTCGGGGAGCGGCTGGCCGAGCAGCTGGCGGAGCTCCGCGAGCTGCTGGCCCGGCCGGGGTTCGGGACGGGGCCCATGACCATCGGGGCCGAACTGGAACTGTTCCTGACCACGCCGGACGGCCGCCCGCTCCCGCGCAACCGCGAGGTGCGCGACACCGCCGGGGACGACCGGCTCACCCTGGAACTCGGCCGGTTCAACCTGGAGGTCAACCTGACCCCGCTCCCGCTGGCGGGCAGGCCGTTCGCCGCGCTGGAGAAGGAGCTGCACGAGACCATCGCGGTGGTGGACTCGGCGGCGGCGGAGCACGGCGGGCGGTCGGTGGCGATCGGGATCCTGCCGACCCTGCACGAGTTCGACTTCACCCACGGGGCGATGAGCGACGAGAGCCGCTACCGGGCGATGAGCCGCGGCTTCCGGCGGCTGCGGACCGAGCCGTTCCGGGTCCGCATCCACGGTGTGGAGCAGCTGGAGCTGGAGGTCGAGGGCGTGATCCTGGAGAGCGCCAACACCTCCTGGCAGGTGCACCTGCGCACCGCGCCCGCCGACTTCGCCCGCGTCTACAACGCCGCTCAGCTGGCGATGGGGCCGGTCCTGGCGGTCAGCGGCAACTCCCCGGGATTCCTGGGCCGGCGGCTGTGGGAGGAGACCCGCATCGCCTTGTTCGAGGAGTCGGCCGACGACCGCGACCTGGAGCGGCTCGGGCGCCGGGACCGGCGGGTGGCCTTCGGCTCCGGCTGGGTCAGGAGCGCCGAGGAGCTGTTCGAGGCGTGCGTGCGCGACTACGAGCCGATCCTGCCGATGCTCACGCCGGAGCGCGACCCCGGCCGGGAGGGGGCCCCCGCCCTGGCCGAGCTCCGACTCCACCAGGGCACGGTCTGGCAGTGGAACCGGCCGGTCTACGACCCGGCGGACGGCGGCCACCTGCGGGTGGAGATGCGTGCCCTGCCCGCCGGGCCGACCCCCGTCGACATGGCGGCCAACACGGCCTTCCTGCTCGGTCTCACCTCCGCCCTGGCCGTCGAGCCGGTCGAGGAGTTCGCCTTCGCCTCCGCCTACCGCAACTTCTACCGGTCGGCGATCGAGGGGCTGGACGCCTCGCTGGCCTGGCCCGGCAGGCGGGAGGAGGTCCCGGCGGCCCGGCTCGCCCTGGACCTGCTGCCGCTGGCCGCGGCCGGGCTGGAGCGGGTGGGCGTCGAGCCGGGCGAGGCCGAGCGGATGCTGGACGTCGTCCGGGAGCGCGTCACGCGGCGCCGCACCGGATCGGTCTGGCAGCGCGAGGCGCTGGAGGCGCTGGGCGGGGACCGCGCCCGGATGGTGACCCGCTACCGGGAGCTGGCGCTGGTCGGCGACCCGGTGCACACCTGGCCCGTCTGACCCGGCCCTGTGCGGCCCCCGGGTGATGCCCTGCGCGGCCCCTCCCGTGTGATCGCGGCCCGGATGATCGCGAAAGGGATTCGACCGGCATACTCATGAATTCCGTACCTTGATCCGCCAGACTGGGCGGGACGGGAGGACTCTCATGAGCGCGATGAAGGCCGTGTCCGCGGGGCCGTTCGAGCTGAAGCGCGACGGCGACCGCTTCAGCGCCGGGATCCGGGTGCTGGAGCGGGAACTCGAGCGGGTGACGCTGGAGGCCGTGCTGGCCAAGGCCAACCGGGCCGCCACCCGGCGGGGCGCCGCCGGGTCGGGGGCCTTCGGCTCGATGAGGCCCCGGCCGGTGGACTGGTACTGCTTCGACGCCGCCGACAACGCCTTCCCCGACTGGTACCCGCAGGGACTGACCTGCTCGTCCGACGCGGGTGCGGCGGGGAACGTGTTCGTGGTGAGCTGGTACTACAAGCCGGAGGCGGGGGAGCGGGGCGTGCGCCTGTCCTTCCTGAACGCCGCCACCCTCCGCTACCGGCACGTCCTGCTCGTCGAGGCCCGCGCGGACGGGGGCATCGCCCCGATCGACATCCACGCCGGAGGCGTCGCCTGGTACGGCCACCTGCTCTACGTCGCCGACACCGTCCGGGGGTTCCGGGTCTTCGACACCCGGCAGATCTTCGAGGTGAACGGCGGGGACGACCGGGCGATCGGCGGGAAGAAGGGCGTCTACGACGCGTTCGGCTACCGCTACGTGATGCCGCAGACCGGTGCGTGGACCACCACCACCGGGGCCGCGCGGTTCTCCTTCGCCGCCGTGGACCGCAGCGCCGACCCCGACCTGCTGATCTCCGGCGAGTACGTCGACGAGCCGGGGGAGACCGGCCGGGTGGCCCGCTGGCGGCTGGACCCCGACGGCGCCCTGCGGGCCGGGGCCGACGGTGTCGCCGCGGCGCTCGACGCCTACGCGCTGCCCGCCGGGAGGATCCAGGGCGCCCTGTCGTACGACGGCGCCTGGTACCTCAGCCAGGGCGCCGGATCGCAGCGGAACGGCACCCTGATCGAGGTCGGCGACGGGATCGTCCGCAGGCCGTACCCGGTGGGCCCGGAGGACCTCGCCTGCGTGCGCGGCCGCGGGCAGGTGTGGAGCGTGACCGAGTTCGTCGGCCGCCGCGTGATCTACGGGGTCCCCCTCTGAGGAGCCGCCCGGCCCGGGGCGCCGCGGCCGGAGCCGGCGGATCCGGTCGGAGAGACCGTGGGTCGGCCGGAGCCGGAGCCGGGTCCGCCGGGAGGCGTTCGCCCGCATCCTCCCCGTCAGTGCAGCGAGCCGCCGGCCAGGCGCAGGTCGTCGTGGACCAGGCCGGCGGCCGTCACGATCGCGGTCAGCCCCTCGGCGACCATCGTGACCGGCATGGACGGCATGGACGGCCCGCCCTGGTCGAGAACCTGCCCGGGGGCGGCCGGCACGTGCACGAAGCCCCCGCGCACCTGCGGGAACTCGGTGGCGATCAGGTGCATGAGGCCGTAGAAGACGTGGTTGCAGACGAACGTCCCGGCGCTGTGCGACACGCTCGCCGGCACGCCCGCCTTCCGCGCCGCCGCCACGCAGGCCTTCACCGGCAGCGTGGCGAAGTAGGCGGCCGGCCCGCCGGGGACCACCGGGCGGTCCACCGGCTGGTCGCCCGCGTTGTCGGGGATGCGGGCGTCGTCGAGGTTGATCGCGACCCGTTCGACCGTGACGTCGGCCCGCCCGGCCGCCTGCCCGACGCAGACCACCACCTCGGGTCCGTGCTCCAGCATCGCCGCCCGCAGGCGGTCGGTCGCCGCGCCGAACACGCACGGCAGCAGTACGGCGTGCGCGCCGGGCACCAGCCGCACCGCCTCCCACGACGGGTTGACGGTCGCGCCGTCGAACGGCTCGAACCCGGCCAGCAGCGCCCTCATCGCCGGGCCGCCGGCAGGGCGCAGGCCGGGGTGCCGCCGGGCAGGCGGTGCCGGTTGGCGGCGACCAGCCGGTAGAGGCCGTGGGCCGCCCACCGCAGCGGCGGGAGCCGGAGCGCGAACCCCAGCGCGCTCCACGGCGCTCCCGCGGCGATCAGCAGCCGGGCGGCGGCCTGGGCCCCGCCGTACACCCGGCCGTGCTCGACCCAGAGCACCTCGCGGTCCGCCCGCTGCGGGGTGGTGCCGAGCGCGGCCAGGTCGGCGGACTGCCAGGGCGTCACCCGGGCCCGCACGCCGATCCACCTCTCGGCGAAGTGCACGCTCGCCGTGCAGAATCCGCAGTCGCCGTCGTAGACCAGCACCGGTCGTTCTGTCATAGACAAACCCTACTTGTCACCTTCTGTGCTAGGGCCGTCCAGGTAGCGGAAGGCCTCGTGCGCCGAGCGCACGCTCTCCCGCAGCGCCCGCTCCAGCCGGCCGGCGTCCTGCGCCAGGTGGTCGATCTCCGGCACGGCGAGCGCGTCGGCGCCCGTCTCGGCGAGGAGCTCCTCGTACCTGGGCAGCCGGGAGCGGAGCAGCTCGATCTGCTGGTGGGCGCGGAAGGCGCGCTCGGCCTCGGCGACGTGGCCGGCGTAGCGCTCCAGCGCCTCGACGCGGGCGACGACGGCGGCCTCGCTGGCGGCCAGCGCCCGCTCCAGCGGCGCCATCGCCGCGGCCACCTCCGGGGTCCTCGCGTCGTGGCCGAGCCGGTCGTGCTCGTCCCGCAGGGCCGACAGCTTGGCCAGCAGCCGGGCGATCTCCCACTCCTGGGCCGGGAGCATCACGGAGTTGCGCGCGTCGTCGAGCATCCTGGAGGCGTTGACCTGGGAGCGCAGGACGTACTCGACCGCCTTGCGGGTCCGTTCGCGCAGTTCCTCGGCGGGGGCGTCGAAGTCCTCCGGGAGCAGGTAGCGGTCCTCGTACCAGCGGGCGTTGCGGTAGACGTCCTGCTCGGTGTCCTCGCTCTCCAGGGGCCCCTCGCGGGCGGCCAGGTGGCCGGTGAAGGCCACGAAGAGGAGCAGCGCGGGGACGAATATGAAGATCCGCCCGTCGTCGGCGCGGAAGGCGCCGGCGAGCAGCAGGAGGGCTGCGACCGCCCCGGCGACCTGCAGCGCCCGGACCGGCAGGCCGGGGGCGTCGAGCCGGGGCTCGGGGGTCCATCCGGCGCGGATGCGCGACAGCAGCGATCCGTTCCTGCGGAACAGATCGGCGACCTCCGCAGGAACCTCCGGGTCGACCGCCACATGCTGCACCGGCTCGTTCTCCCCTTTCCCGCGGTCGGACCGTAGTCGAGAAATCTTATTTTCGGCTATCCGTCGAGATAGCGGAACGCCTCGTGGGCGGAGCGGATGCTGGCGTTCAGCGCCTGCCGCAGCTGGTCGGCGTCCTGCGCCAGATGGCCGATCTCCGGAGCCATCAGCCGGCCCGCACCCGCCTCCGCGACGAGCTGCTCGTACTCCGGGAGCTGGGCGCGCAGGGCCTCGATCTGGTGGTGGGAGAGCAGCGCCCGCTCGGCCTCGGCGACGTGGTCGGCGTAGCGCTCCAGCGCCTCGACGCGGGCGACGACGGCGGCCTCGCTGGCGGCCAGCGCCCGCTCCAGCGGCGCCATCGCCGCGGCCACCTCCGGGGTCCTCCCGCTCCTGGCCATGTCGTGGTGCCTGGCCCGCAGGGCCGACAGCTTGGTCAGCAGGCGGGCGATCTCCCACTCCTCCGCGGGGAGCATCACCGAGTTGCGGACGCCGTCCAGCAGGCCCATGGCGTTGATCCGGGAGCGCAGGATGCGGTCGATCGCCTGCTGGACCCGGCCGAGCAGGTGGCGCGAGGGCGGGTCGAAGTCCTCCAGGACCAGGAAGCGGCCGCGGAGCTGGACCGCGTGGCGGTACAGGACGCGCTCCAGGGAGTCGGCGGGGGTGGGCTTCCTGGCGAGGTAGAGGATCGCCATGACGAGGAGCTCGATCCCGGCCAGGACGATCAGGGGGAGGGCGCCCACCCCGGCGGCGACGAGGGTGACGAACGCCAGCACCAGCGTCAGCGCGAAGACTCCCAGGACCGGGCCGGGGACCCGCGAGCCGTCCCGCGCCTCGGGGTTCCAGCCGCGGTGGAACCGGGACAGCAGCGGTCCGTTCCGGCGCATGAGGTTGGCCACCTCCGCGGGCACCTCCGGATCGACCACCACACGCAGCACGGGCCCGCCCCCTTCGCCGAAGCCAAAAGCATACCTATCAACCCGATTTCGGGTCAGGCGTGCTTCCATGGTGCCTCTTCGCGAGGCCTGTGGTGTCCTCCCTACGGGTGATTCCGGCCGCCGGTCAGGGCACGGCGGGGAACCTGGAGGGGCGGAAACGAAGCGGTCCCCCGGCCTGGGGCCGGGGGACCGCTGGTGGTGGACGATACAGGGATTGAACCTGTGACCTCTTCCGTGTCAGGGAAGCGCTCTCCCGCTGAGCTAATCGTCCTCGGGTGAACCAGAGCGGAAGACGGGATTCGAACCCGCGACCCTCACCTTGGCAAGGTGATGCTCTACCACTGAGCCACTTCCGCGCGTCCCGCTGCGGGTTTCCCCTCGCGGTGCTCGCAACACTTTACCGGATCCCGAGGGCTCCGGCGCCCGTGCGGTGAGGTGGAGACGGGATTTGAACCCGTGTACACGGCTTTGCAGGCCGTTGCCTCGCCTCTCGGCCACTCCACCAGCCGGATCCCGGAGGATCCGTCAGAGCGGAAGACGGGATTCGAACCCGCGACCCTCACCTTGGCAAGGTGATGCTCTACCACTGAGCCACTTCCGCGTGTTTCCCGGTGAATTCGTCCGGGGCACGGGAGAACTCTAGCGCGTTCCCGGAGTGCGCGCGTCCAACCGGGCCGCCCGCCGCGGCTGCGGGACGCTCAGCTCCGGAGCCGGACGACGTCCTCGGCCCGGACGAACATGACCCGGTGCCCGAACTGGATCTGGTGGTAGCGCGTCGCGCCCCGGATGAGGCGGTGCTTCGACGGGTCGAAGGTGACCGCGTGCAGGTGGGAGCCGCGCCGGGTCAGGCCGAGGCTGTAGTGCTGGCCGGCCGGGAGCCGGTACTGCAGCGGGACGGGCCGCTGCCGCTTCACCCCGCGCGGGTAGGCCGAGGCCTCGGGGTACGGCCTGCCGTACAGCTTCACCGAGGCCAGGCCCGGCCGGGGGGTGACCACGGGGCCGCGGGCGCGTACGGAGGTCCGGGCGCCGGCGGGGTCGTGGAACCAGGCCTTCTGACCGAGGTACCAGATCGCGGTCCAGTCGCCCCGGCGCTCGGCCAGGGCGTAGCGCTGGCCGGTCGAGGCGCGGGCGGCGTGGTCGTAGACGCTGTGGCTGGAACCCCCGGTCGGGTGTTTGCCGACGTCCCTGACCAGCGGGGCGTCGGCCGCCGGGGCGGTGCGCAGCCAGACCGAGGACGCGCCCGCGGGAGGGCAGGCGCGCGACCCGCCGCCGCACCCGGTGAAGTGGGGCCGGTGGACGGCGTAGCGGGGCAGGATCGTCACCGAGCGCGCGGGCCGCCGGCCGGAGAGGGCGGTCAGGGCGGCCAGGGCCGGCCGCGGAGCGCGGGCGGCCCGGTCCAGCGGGCGTCCCAGCAGCTCGAAGTAGTGCTCCCAGTCCCAGTAGGGGCCCGGGTCCTCGTGCATGCCGCGCACGGTCGCCGGGGTGGCGCCGGGCACGTTGTCGTGGCCGAGGATGTGGGCCCGGTCCAGCGGCACGCCGTACCGCCGGGCGAGGTGGCGGACCAGCCGGGCCGAGGCGCGGTACATCGCCTCGGTGTACCAGGCGCCGCCGCGGGCCAGGTAGCCCTCGTGCTCCAGGCCGATGGAGCGGGAGTTGACGTACCAGTTGCCCGCGTGCCAGCCGACGTCCTGGCCGCGCAGGTGCTGGGCGATGTGGCCGTCGCTGGAGCGGAGGGTGAAGTGCCAGCTCAGGTAGGCGGGGTTGGCCGCGAGCCGGGTCATGGCGTCGTAGCCGGTCTCCCCGTCGTGGATGACGATGTAGTCGATCTCCCTGCGGCCCTCGTAGCGGTCGTGGTTGCCGTAGCGGCCCTTGCCCAGCTTCCGGTAGGCGGCGGGGATCCACTCGCAGGAGACCCCGCGGGGGCAGTCGGGCCCGGTCCTGCGCCGGGTCTCCTGCCGCAGGGCGAGCCGCCGGGGCGGGCGGTCGTCCCGGTCCGCACGGCCCGCCTCCGCACGGCCCGCCGGGGTCGCCGGGGTCAGGGCGGGGTCCGGGCGCAGGACCACCCGCTCGCCGTCGTCGGTCACCCGGGCGGCTCCGGTGCGGAGCGCCGCGTAGACCTCGTCGGCGAAGACCGTCGCGGCCCGGGCGTCCCGGGTCGCGGGATAGCGGGCCACCGCGTCGTACCAGTGGGCGGGGCCGGCGTCCGGCCGTCCTCCGCCGCTCCGCTGGTGGCGGGCGAGGAGCGCGGCGCCGCCCATGATGTTGGCGGCCGGGTCCAGGCGCAGCCGGTCGGGGGAGATCCCGGTCAGGCGGGCGGCCCGGTGCAGGGTGTCCGGCGGCGGGATCCGGTCGCCGCGGGCGGTGGGGCGGGGGACCGCCACCCGGAGCGGCCGGGTCTCGTCGCCGCGCGCGTCCACCCCGGCCGCGCCGTGGTGGTCGTCGCGGTGGCGGCCGGAGGATGCGGCGGTGCGCGCGTCGACCAGGTGCATGGGGCCGTACCCGCCGGAGACGCTCGGCCTGCCGCCGTTGGCGTCCCAGCGGGACTGCAGGTAGGAGACGGCGAGCAGCAGGTTCTCCGGCACGCCGTACGTCCGGGCGGCCCGGGCGAAGGCGGCCTGCCTGCCCTGGTGCGGACGGTCCCGCATCCGGCTCTCCGGGCCGTTTCCCGGGCGGTTTTCCCGGGCGGCCCCCTCGCCGTTCCCCGGGGCGGTCTCCGGGCCGTTTCCGTGTGCGTTCCCCGGGGTGGTCTCCGGGCCGGGGAGCGGAGGCGGCTGCGGGCCCGTCCGGAGGTTCGGCTCCGGGACGGCGTGGGCAGAGGGCGCGCCGAAGGCGGCGGAGACGGCGAGAGCGGCGAATACGGTGGTGATGCACGGCAGGCGGCGCATAGTGGTTCCTCCCGCCCGGACCACTACCCACAGTAGCGATGAGCTACCGTATGTGATTCATGTGATCGATCGGACGGAATCGACGAATTCCTGCCCGATTCCGGGCAGGAAAGTTGGCGAATCGCGTTCTCCCTGCATATCGTCCTGGTCTGTGTCCACCGCATGGCATCCGCACGAGGAGCTGATCACTCATCTGACCCGGACGAGCGCACTCGGGCCGGGAGAAGCGGCGCGGGTGGTGGCGGACGTGCTGGCGTACTTCTCGGAGGGGACCGAGGAGTACGTCCGGCGGCGCCACGCCGAGCTCAAGGCGAAGGGGCTGGTCAACGACGTCGTCTTCCCGCGGATCGCCGCGGAGCTGGCGGCCCGCCGCGTCTCGCCCCCCGAGCTCTCCCTGCGCCAGTTGCGACGGATCGTTTACGGATAAAACCGTACAAAGGGTACAAATATCTCAGTGAGAGGGTGATGATCATGTGTGGAATCGTGGCCTACGTCGGCCCGAAGGACGCGGCGCCGATCCTGCTGGAGGGCCTCCAGCGCCTGGAGTACCGGGGCTACGACTCGGCCGGCGTGGTCGTCTCCAACAAGGGCCTGAAGATGCGCAAGGTCAAGGGCCGCGTGGCGGACCTGGCGGCGGCCGTGCCCGCGCGGTTCAAGGGGACGGTCGGCATCGGCCACACCCGCTGGGCCACCCACGGCGTGCCCAGCGACGTCAACGCCCACCCCCACCTGTCGAACGACGAGCGCGTCGCGGTCGTGCACAACGGCATCATCGAGAACGCCGACGAGCTGCGGGCCAAGCTGGAGGCCGACGGCGCGGTCTTCCTGTCCGAGACCGACACCGAGGTGCTGGCGCACCTGATCGCCCGGACCGTCAAGGAGACCGACTCGCTGGAGGAGGCCGTCCGCCTCGCGCTCAAGCGGGTCGTCGGCACCTACGGCGTCGCCGTGCTCGACGCCGAGCGCCCCGGTGAGGTGGTCGTGGCCCGCAACGGCAGCCCGATCGTGCTGGGCATCGGCGAGAAGGAGATGTTCGCCGCCTCCGACGTGGCCGCGCTGGTCCGCTACACCCGCCAGGTGGTGCACCTGGAGGACGGCGAGCTCGCGGTGCTGCGGGCCGACGGGTTCAACACCTTCGCCAGCGACGCGCGGGAGACCGCCAAGGAGCCGCTGACCGTCGACTGGGAGGCCGCGCACTACGACACCGGCGGCTACGAGCACTACCTGCTCAAGGAGATCTCCGAGCAGCCCGACACCGTGGCCCGCACCCTGCGCGGACGCCTCGACGAGCGCTTCAACGTCGCCCACCTGGGCGGCCTCAACATGGACGCGCGGGAGACCCGCTCCTTCCGCCGCGTGAAGATCATCGGTTGCGGCTCGGCCTACTACTCCGGCCAGATCGGCGCGCAGCTCATCGAGGAGCTGGCCCGCATCCCGGCCGACGCCGAGCCGGCCAGCGAGTTCCGCTACCGCAACCCGGTCGTGGAGCCCGACACCCTGTACGTGGCGATCAGCCAGTCGGGGGAGACCTACGACACCCTCGCGGCCGTCCAGGAGCTCAAGCGCAAGGGCGGCCGGGTGCTCGGCATCGTCAACACCGTCGGCAGCGCCATCGCCCGCGAGTGCGACGGCGGCGTCTACCTGCACGCCGGGCCCGAGGTCTCCGTCGCCAGCACCAAGGCGTTCACCTCGACCGCCGTGGCCTTCGCGCTGCTCGCCCTGCATCTGGGCCGGGTGCGCGACCTGTCGCCGGCCGACGGCCGCCGGATCTGCGAGGGGCTGCGCGCCCTGCCCGACCAGATCAAGGAGATCCTCGCCCTGGAGCCGCAGGTCAAGGAGCTGGCCGAGAAGTACGCCGACTCGCCGAGCATCATGTTCGTCGGCCGTGTCCGGGGCTACCCGGTGGCGCGCGAGGGCGCGCAGAAGCTCAAGGAGATCTCCTACGTGCACGCCGAGGCCTACCCGGCCAGCGAGCTCAAGCACGGCCCGCTGGCGCTGATCGGCCCGGAGATGCCGACCGTGGCGATCGTCCCCGACGACGAGCTGCTGGACAAGAACCTGACCACGCTGGGGGAGATCCGGGCGCGCGGCGGACGGGTGCTGATGGTCGGCCACCGCGTCGCCGACCCCAAGCTGGCCGACGACTGCCTGGTCGTGCCCAAGAACGAGGTCGAGCTGGACCCGATCCTGCTGGGCATCCCGCTCCAGCTCTTCGCCTACCACGCCGCCGTCGCCCTGGAGCGGGACGTGGACAAGCCCCGGAACCTGGCCAAGAGCGTCACGGTGGAGTAGCCGGAGCATGACGCCCGCTACGTCCCGTTCTGTTGCGGAAAGTGATGGTGCTGTAACCTAGAGTGCCAAGGGCACCCTGGGAAAGGGGCACCTATGCACCGTAGGCGGTTTTTCGGGATCACCGCGGGAGTCGTGGTCGCCGCGGCGGGATGCGGGGCGACGGGCGGCGCCGGGCCTCCGGCGTGGGGGAGGCTGTCGGTCATCGCGCCCGCCGCCCGCGGGCGGGAGGCCGACCGGGTGGCCCGGGCGCTGGCGTCGGCGCTGACCGGCGACGGACTGGCCCGGACGGTCGAGGTGGGGAACCACCCGGGCGGGGCCGGGGCCGCCGCCCTCGCGGCCCTCGCCGCGTCGCGGACCTCCGGTGTGCCGTTCACCCGCGAGGGCGGGCTGCTGGTGGCCGGGATGCCGATGGTCGCCGGGGCGGAGACGTCCGGCGCCGCCCCGCTGGCCGAGTCCGCCACCCCGCTGGCCCGCCTGGTCGGCGAGTGGGCGGCGCTGGCGGTCTCCGCCGACTCGCCGCTGCGCTCCTTCGAGGACTTCGCCGCCCGGCTCCGGCGGGACCCCGCCGGGCTGGTGGTCGGCGGCCGGTCGGCCGGCGGCCCGGACCACGTCCTCTACGGCATGATCGGCAAGTGCCTGGGCGTGGACGCCCGCCTCCTCGACTACACCGGGTACGCCGGGGCCGGCCAGGCCGTCGAGGCGCTCGGCGGCGGATGGGCCGCCGCGGTCCTGGTCCCGGCCCGCGCGCTGGCCGCCGGCCTCGCCTCGGGGCGCCTGCGCGCGCTGGCGGTCTCCTCCCGCGACCGGATCGACGGGATCGAGGCGCCGACGCTCATGGAGCTGGAGGTCCGGCTGGAGTACGCCGACTGGCGCGGGCTGCTCGGTCCCGGAGGGATGAGCGACGAGGACCGCGAGGCCGCCGTCGCGCTCTGCGACCGGATCGACGCCTCCCCGCGCTGGCGGGAACTGTGCGCGCGCCAGGGCTGGGAGCGCGTGTACCTGAGCGGCGGCGACTTTGGGCAGTGGCTCGCCACCGAGACCGAGCGGACCCGGGGCGTGCTCTACGAGCTGGGCCTGCTGGGCTCATCGGACACAAATTGTAGGGCCGGTTGCGCGATCCGCCCCTAGATGTAGGATCCTCCTCGTTGCTGGTTCGCCCCTGGCGGGGCGAGGAAAGAGGGAACCCGGTGCGATTCCGGGACTGCCCCGCAGCGGTGAACGGGAACGACCGCCGTCAGAGGCACTGGGGAGACCTGGGAAGCGACGGCCAGTAGGAAGCGCACGAACACGCCCGTGAGTCCGAAGACCTGCCGGTGACGCGTGGAAGGGGAGCCGAACCGGGCTCCGGGACGCCCGAGGGCGGTCCGGGCCGCCCGTCGGGGCGGCCCCGGCCACGCAAGCGGTCCAGGGCCTCGAGGGAGGGCCCGCGGACGAGGCGGTTCCCGCGTGCCCTTCCTGCGGCCGGGATCCGCCCTCCGACGCGCGCCCGTCCCTGGAGAGCCGTACACACGGGGAATTCCAGCGCGCGAGGGGTGGCACGTGACACAGACCATGGCAGAGGCCGCGACCGGCACGGCGGCCGGCACGGTGATCGGCGCAGTGATCGGCACGGCGAACGACACGGCGATCGGCACGGTGGCCGACGCCGCGGGCGGGGCGGGGACCGGCACGGCGGCCGGCGCCGTACCGGCGACGGGAGCCGGTCCGGACGCCCGCCGGCTGGCCATCGAGGAGGCCGCCGCCCGGGTGATCACCGACCCGGAGAACTCCAGGACCGCCGCCGGGCTGCTGGACGGGCTGATCGCCGACGAGGCCGCCGAGCACGGCGTGCGGACCTTCTCGGAGTCCGTCGCCGCCACCCGTGCGGCCGGGCTGGTCTCCGACCGGCTGGCGGAGTTCGTCGCGGCCAACGCGGCGGAGCTGGACGCGCTGGTCCGCGAGGAGACCCGGTTCGAGTACTTCGGCCTGCGCACGGTCTACGACCGCTACCTGCTGCGCCACCCGGAGACCCGCAAGGTCCTGGAGCGCCCGCAGCACTTCTTCCTCCGGGTGGCCTGCGGCCTGTCGGAGACGGTGGCCGAGGCCGCCGAGCTGTACGGCCTCATGACCACGCTGTCCTACCTGCCGAGCTCGCCGACCCTGTTCAACTCCGGCGCCCGCCGCCCGCAGCTGTCGTCGTGCTTCCTGCTCGACTCGCCGCGCGACGAGCTGGAGGGCATCTACGAGCGCTACGCGCAGGTCGCGCGCCTGTCGAAGTACGCCGGGGGGATCGGCATCGCCTGGACCCGGGTGCGCTCGCGGGGCTCGCTGATCCGGGGCACCAACGGCCACTCCAACGGCATCGTGCCGTGGCTGCGCACGCTGGACTCCAGCGTCGCCGCGGTCAACCAGGGCGGCCGGCGCAAGGGCGCGGCCTGCGTCTACCTGGAGACCTGGCACGCCGACGTCGAGGAGTTCCTGGAGCTGCGCGACAACACCGGTGAGGACGCCCGCCGCACCCACAACCTCAACCTGGCCAACTGGGTCCCGGACGAGTTCATGCGCCGCGTCGAGGCGGACGCGGCGTGGTCGCTGTTCGACCCCAAGGACGTCCCGCACCTCACCGACCTGTACGGCCCCGCCTTCGACGCCGCCTACCGGGCCGCCGAGGAGGCCGGGCTGGCCGTGCGGCGGGTCCCGGCCCGGACCCTCTACGGCCGGATGATGCGGACCCTGGCCCAGACCGGCAACGGCTGGATGACCTTCAAGGACGCGGCCAACCGCACCTCCAACCAGACCGCCTGCCCCGAGAACGTCATCCACCTGTCCAACCTCTGCACCGAGATCCTCGAGGTCACCAGCGACGCCGAGACGGCCGTCTGCAACCTCGGCTCGGTGAACCTGGCCGCCCACCTGGCCGGGGACGCCTTCGACTGGGAGCGGCTGCGCCGCACCGTCCGCACCGCCGTGCGGTTCCTGGACCGGACCATCGACCTGGGCTTCTACCCGACGCCCGAGGCCGAGGCCGCCAACCGCCGGTGGCGGCCGATCGGGCTGGGCGTGATGGGCCTGGCCGACGTGTTCTTCGCGCTGCGCCTGCCGTTCGACTCGCCGGAGGCGCTGGAGCTGTCCACCCGGATCGCCGAGGAGATCGCGCTCGCCGCCTACGGCACCTCCGCCGACCTGGCCGCCGAGCGGGGCCGGCACCCCTCCTACGGCGAGACCCGGGCCGCGGACGGGGTGCTCCACCCCGACCACTACGCCGCCGCACGCTCGCCCGAGTGGACCGCGCTGCGGGAGCGGATCGCGGAGACCGGCCTGCGCAACTCCCTGCTGATCGCGATCGCGCCGACCGCCACGATCGCCTCCATCGCCGGCTGCTACGAGTGCATCGAGCCCCAGGTCTCCAACGTCTTCAAGCGCGAGACCCTGTCGGGCGAGTTCCTCCAGGTCAACCGCTACCTGGTCCGCGACCTGCAGGCGCGCGGGCTGTGGAACGAGCCGATCCGGGACGCGATCAAGCGGGCCGACGGCTCGGTCCAGGACATCCCGGAGATCCCCGCCGACCTCAAGGTCCTGTACCGGACCGCCTGGGAGCTGCCGCAGAAGGCGCTGATCGACCTGGCCGCCGCGCGCACGCCGTACGTCGACCAGGCGCAGTCGCTGAACCTCTTCATGGCCACCCCGACCATCGGCAAGCTCTCCTCGATGTACGCCTACGCCTGGAAGTCGGGCCTGAAGACCACCTACTACCTGCGCTCGCGCCCCGCGACGAGGATCGCCCAGACCACCGTGGCCGCGGCTCCGGGAGCGCCCGCGCCCGCCGCGGTCGCCGACCCCGAGGCCGTCGCGTGCTCCCTGGAGAACCCCGAGGTCTGCGACGCCTGCCAGTAGGCCCGCGGTGCGGCCCTCCCGCGACCCGGCGACCTCGCGCATCGTGCGCGGCCGATGACCTCGCGCACCACGCATCGTGCGCGACCGATGACCTCGCGCACCACGCATCACGCACGACCCGACGACGACACGGAGACATCCAGCATGCTGCTCGACCCCGGCATGGACCTGACCCTGCGGCCCATGCGCTACCCGGACTTCTACGAGCGCTACCGGGCCGCCATCCGCAACACCTGGACGGTGGAGGAGGTGGACCTGAACTCCGACCTCGCCGACCTGGCGAAGATGACGGACCAGGAGCGCCACCTGATCAACCGGCTCGTGGCGTTCTTCGCCACCGGCGACTCGATCGTGGCCAACAACCTGGTCCTCAACCTCTACCAGCACGTCAACGCCCCCGAGGCCCGGCTCTACCTCAGCCGCCAGCTGTACGAGGAGGCCGTGCACGTCCAGTTCTACCTGACGCTGCTCGACACCTACCTGCCCGACCACGACGAGCGGGTCAAGGCCTTCGCCGCGGTCGAGCACATCCCGTCGATCAGGGACAAGGCCGAGTTCTGCTTCCGCTGGATCGACTCGCTCGGCGGGCTGGACCGGCTGGAGACGCGGGAGGACCGCCGTGCCTTCCTGCTCAACCTGATCTGCTTCGCCGCCTGCATCGAGGGCCTGTTCTTCTACGGCGCCTTCGCCTACGTCTACTGGTTCCGCTCCCGCGGGCTGCTCGGCGGCCTGGCCACCGGGACGAACTGGGTGTTCCGCGACGAGTCCATGCACATGGAGTTCGCCTTCAGCGTGGTGGACACCGTACGCGCCGAGGAGCCCGATCTCTTCGACGACGAGCTCGCCGCGCAGGTCGTCCGGATGATGGAGGAGGCGGTCGCGGCCGAGCTGGCCTTCGCCGCCGACCTGTGCGGCGACGGCCTGTCCGGGATGGGCGTCGAGGCGATGCGGCGGTACCTGGAGTACGTGGCCGACCAGCGCCTGGCCCGGCTCGGCATGCCCGTCCGGTACGGCACCGCCAACCCGTTCGCCTTCATGGAGCTGCAGGACGTGCAGGAGCTGGCGAACTTCTTCGAGCGCCGGGTTTCTGCGTATCAGGTGGCTGTCGAGGGGAATGTCACATTCGACGAGGACTTCTGATTATGGGCCAGTTATAGGGGAAACCTCTCGCCGGTAAAGCCGACGAGGGGGGACGCCGTCCGTGACGGACTGGATCATCATGCTGGTCGCCGTACTGGCCGCGGTCGCGGCCGTGGAGGTGGTGAGGCGGGTGCTGCGCTCACGACTGATCGGGGATAAGTGGGTCATGGCCGGCCCGCTGATGCGGCGCTGCACCTGGCCCGCGTTCGCCACGGCCGCCGTGGTCGCGGCCTACACGGTCTACGAGCCGGGCACCATGGCCGACGGCGAGACCAACCAGAACATCCAGCGGCTCCTCAGCCTGGCCATGATCGGCTCCGTCACGTGGCTGGTCCTCCAGGCGGCCTACGCGGTGACCGACGTCGTGCTCGACCGGCTGATCCGGATCGAGGGCGAGCGCAACCTGCGGGCCCGGCGCATCCGCACCCAGATCGCGCTGGTCCGCCGGGTCGCCTCGGCGGTGGTCATCGTGGTCGCGCTGGGCGCGATGCTCTTCACCTTCCCGCAGGTCCGCGCGCTCGGCGCCGGGCTGCTCGCCTCCGCCGGGATCGCGGGCGTGGTCGCGGGCATCGCCGCCCAGTCGACACTCGGCAACCTGGTCGCGGGGCTGCAGCTCGCCTTCAGCGACGCGATCCGGCTGGACGACGTGGTCGTGGTGGAGAAGGAGTGGGGCCGGATCGAGGAGCTGACCCTCACCTACGTGGTCCTGCGCCTGTGGGACGAGCGCCGGCTGGTCCTGCCCGTCTCCTACTTCACCACCAACCCGTTCGAGAACTGGACCCGGCACGGCAGCCGGGTGATCGGCCACGTGCTCTTCCGGGTCGACTGGTCGGTCCCGGTGGACGAGCTGCGCACCGAGCTCTACCACGCGCTGCGCGAGCACCCCCTCTGGGACCAGAAGGACTGGGTGCTCCAGGTCACCGACGTCCTGCCCAACGGCCTGGTGGAGCTGCGCGCGCTGATGAGCGCCGCCGACTCCGCCAGCGCCTGGGACCTCAAGTGCGACATGCGCGAGCACCTGCTGAAGTTCGTCCGGGAGAAGTATCCCGAGGCGCTGCCGCGCTTCCGGGTCGAGACCTCCCCCTGACGGCCTTTCCTACGCCTCGCCGGCCGGCTGGTGCTCGGCGCAGTCCACCCGCAGGGCGGCGTCCCCGAAGGGAGTGTCGAGCAGACGGCAGTGGTGCGGCAGGTCCGGGTCGTCGTGCGCGGCGCGGGCGAAGAAGCGGCAGGTCACGCAGGTCCGGGCGACCGCGAGCACGCCGGTTCCGTGGAGGCGGGCCACGAGGTCGAGCAGGAAGCGCAGCGTGTCGGCCTTGTCGGCCTCCGGGGCGCCGCCCAGCCAGGCGGTGACGGGATCGGACCAGTGCGCCAGCTCGCCGGCGAGTCTCCGGCCGGCGTCGGTCAGCAGGAGGACGTGGCTGCGCCGGTCGCCCGGATCGGGTTCCCGCCGGACGAGCTCCTTGCGGCGCAGCGCCGTGAGCGCCTCGCTCATGGTGGCGGCCGAGACGTCGAACTCGGCGGCCAGGTCGCTGGAGCGCGGCGGCCGCGTCCTGCCGGACAGGTGCAGCAGCAACTGGGTCTGGATCGGGCTCAGCCCGTTGGCGTAGGCCTGCCGCCACAGCAGGGTGCGCACCGCGTGCCCGACCCGCTCCAGCGCCGCGGCCAGCCGGCGGTCCAGGTCGGTCCCGTCGGCGGCCGGCGGCGCGGCCGCGTCGGCCGGCAGCGGCCCTTCCTGCTGCATCGCCCCTCCATTCGCCAGGAGTCCTAAGCATAGAGGTTGACAGGCTCTGCGTGCTCTTCTAGTTTACTTCGGAGTCCGAAGCTTAGGACTCCTAACGGAAAAGAGGGTCAGCATGTCCCGAATCGAGATCCGGGGGCGCCGCCTCGCCGCCGCGGCGGCGCTCGGCCTGCTCGCCGCAGGCCTGCTCGCCACGCCCGCGGCCGCCCACCCGGACGGGAAGGGCCACCCGGACGGGAAGGGCCACCGGCACGCCGCGGAGCACGGCGGCATCCGCTCGTCGCGCGGCGACGCCCGCCCGTCCGCCTTCGACCTCGTCCGCACCAGCGTGCGACGCGACGGGCGCCATCTCGTCTTCACCGAGCAGGTACGCGGCCGCGCCGGTTCCGTGCGGCCCGAGCGGCACGGGTCCTTCGCCGGCAGCGAGGTGCTCAGCTACGTCTGGCCCACCTCGCTCGACCCCTCCACGGTCGGGTTCACCGCCGGCAGCGGCACCCTCGCGCTCGCCGCGACCTCCCACCCCGACTTCGACGACACCCCCGGCTACGACGAGGACCGCAACGGCCGCACCGACGACGACGGCGCCCGCTGGCACAGCCACTGGGTGGTCCTCGTCCCCGACACCACCCGCCCCGACGGAGCGCTGAAGGTGCGCGACATCGCCGAGGGCGAGAAGCCGGACCTGCCCCGCACCTGGCCCGGGGTGCCGCTCTACCTCGACAGCCCGCCCTACCCGACGCGGCTGGACGCCCACACGGTGCGGATCCGGGTCCCCCTGGCGGACCTGGGCTTCCCGAAGGACTTCGCCTACGACGGCGTCACCGCCGCGCTGCGGATCAACGCCGATCTGCACGACCCGCTGCTGCGGGTGAGCAACGTGCTCGACGTCGCCTCCGGTGACCTGTCCCTGCCCGGGCGGGTCGGACGGCGCTGAGCCCCGCCGCGGATCACCGCCGTGCGGGCGCGCCGCCTCGAAGGCCGCGCCCGCACGCGGGACCGGAAGACCTCACCCGGGGGTCACGGGGGATCCGGGATCCTCACGGGGAGTTCGACGGCCGGAGCACCCGGGCGGCTCCGGCGATCAGAGCGGTGGCCAGGATCCAGCCGGAGGCCACCAGCGTCCAGGCGAGCCACCGGGTCCAGCCCACCGGCTCCCAGGCCCCGCGCTGCTCGAAGACGCTCACCGGGACCAGCAGGTCCAGCGTGTAGACGAAGGCGTTGAAGTGCCGGACGTGGTCCGGGTCGATCTTCACCGGCGGCACGGACGAGAAGACCGCCGTGCCCGCGGCCAGCAGTACCACCGCCCACAGCCCGGCCAGCCAGGGGCGGTAGCCGTACCCGACGGCGACGTCGAGCAGGCGGCCCCAGAACCGGCCGGTGGGCCTGAGCGTGCCGCGGTGCTCGCGCTGCTTGGCCAGCAGCACCCGGCGGGCGTCCGGCTCGTGGCCGATCCGCCGGTACCAGGCGGCCAGCTGCTCGTACGGCTGCGGCCGGTAGCCGCCCGGGTCCCGGCCGACCCACGAGAGCCGCTCGGCGACGGTCCACGAGCCGCGCAGCGCCTCGTAGGTCAGCCCGTTGAGCTGGACCCGGTCGGGATAGGCGGCGGGGTGGTCCAGCAGCACGCCGATCCGCGAGTAGCCGAGATTGGCCTCGCCCTCGATCGCCGACGGCTTGAGGATCAGCTCCTCCACCTGCATGTGGCTCAGGTGCAGGGACCGGTCGGGCGCCTTCAGCGCCGCCCGGTCGAACGAGAGCACGCCGTTGATCCGCGCCCCGCGCAGCCGTACGGTGCCCACGGCGTCGAACCCCGCGCTGAACTCGGCCGCCGAGGACTCCAGGAAGTCGGCGTAGACGGCGTACGACGTGGCGGAGGTCTCAGGGAAGCCGACGTGGCCGTACGGCTCGGCGGCCGCGGGTTCGGCGGCCGGGAAGGAGGCGTGCGGGGTGGCGGTGATCGACGCCTCCTGCAGGTAGAGGCCGCCGTGGAACTTCGCGCCCACCATGCGCAGCCCGCCGGTGGCACGCAGCCCCCGCAGGAACGCGCCGCCGTCCACGACCGCGCCGCCCGCCCAGACCGCCCAGCGGTGCCCGTCGTCCAGGCCGCGCTCCCGCCGCTCGGCCTCGCTGTACGGCTTCCTGACGTCCTCCATGAACCGCATCAGGTCGGGGTCGGCCGCGTCCGGAGGGCTCACCCGCGCCCTGGCGAGCCGGAGCTGGCCGGTGATGTGGGCGTTGTCCATCCGCAGACCGCGCACGGAGGAGCCGTCGAAGTCCAGCAGCCCGTCGACGGTGCTGCGCGCCGCCCGGACCCGGCCCAGTTCGCACCCGCGGAAACGCAGGCCCTGGGTCTTCGCGTCGCTGATGTCGACCGTCCCGGACAGGTGGCAGTTGAGCAGGTGGAGCTTGGCCCCGACGGCGCCGTCCGACAGGTCCAGGTTGCCGGTGATCCGGGCCCCGGCCAGCCGCAGGCCGGGCGTCGCGCCCGGCTCCGGCTCCCGCGCGCCGAGCAGCAGCGCCGCGACGACCTCCGCCCGTACCGTCCGCTCCGGCCCCCAGGACTCCCCGTTCGCCGGATCGTCGGCCTCCGGGTCGCCGGAGCGCAGGTCCACCCAGGCGCCCGTCTGGTAGGCGTCCCAGAGCCGCCGCTCGGCGGGGTTCAGCCGCCGGAAGGGGCGCGTCAGTCGCATGCGGGGCCTCTCCCGGGAGCGGTCATGGCGGGGCCGCCCGCCGTACGGGCGCGGGGCCCGCCTCATGATCGGATCAGGGTCGAGGGAGAATCTACCCCGTGCAGATCCGCAACGGCTTCCGGCTGACCCTCGGCGACCCCGCCGAGCACGTCGCCACGCTCGTGATCGACCGACCGGGCAAGCGCAACGCGATGAGCGCGGACATGTGGCGGGCGCTGCCCGGCATCCTGGAGCCGCTCGCGGCGGACCCGGCCGTACGGGTGCTCGTGCTCACCGGAGCGGGCGGGACCTTCTGCTCCGGCGCGGACATCTCCGAGATCGCCGAGCTGTCCGAGGGCGGCGACGACACCGGCCTGACCGTCACCGCGGAGCGGGCGCTGACCCGGTTCCCCAAACCGGTGATCGCGATGATCGAGGGCTTCTGCGTGGGCGGCGGCTGCCAGCTCGCGCTCGCCTGCGACCTCCGCCTGGCCGCCGACGGCGCCCGCTTCGGGATCACCCCGGCCAAGCTCGGCATCGTCTACCCGCTCTCCTCCACCCGCCGCCTGGTCGAGCACGTCGGCCCGTCCGCGGCCAAGTCGCTGCTCTACACCGCCGATCTGATCGACGCCGGACGGGCGCTGCGCATCGGCCTGGTCGACGAGGTCCTGCCGGCCGGGGAACTGGCCGGCCGGGTGTACGGCCTGGCCCGCACGATGGCCGGGCGGTCGCAGCTCACCCTGGCGGCCGGCAAGGAGATCGTGGACGGGCGGACGGGAGAGGAGGCCTTCCGGGCATGGCAGCAGGCCTCCCGGGAGGAGCTGGCCGAGGGCGTGGCGGCCTTCCTGGAGCGCCGCCCGCCCCGCTTCACCTGGGGCCGGTGACGGTCGGTCCCGCCACGGGGCGCGCCCCGACCGGCGGAGGGCGGGAGCCGGCGCCCCGGCGCCGGGCGCGGACGGCGCCGCCCGCCCCGTCGCCCGCCGGCGCGGCGCGCCCTACCGGTCGACGATCTCGTTCTTGCCGATGACCACGACGCCGCTGTTGGTGACCGCGAAGCGGGAGCGGTCGTGCTCCAGGTCGAAGCCGATCCGGGCGCCGTCCGGGATGACCACGTTCTTGTCGATGATGGCCTTGCGCACGACCGCGCCCCTGCCGACCTTCACGTTGCCCATCAGCACGGAGTCCTCGACCACGGAGTGGGAGTGCAGCACCACACCGGGGGAGAGGACGGACCTCTCGGCGAGGCCGCCGGAGACGATCACCCCGGAGGAGACCAGCGAGTCGATCGCCCGGCCGACCCGGTCGCCGTCGTTGTGCACGAACTTGGCCGGCGGGAGCGGGTCGTGGCCGGTGTAGATCGGCCAGCGGTCGTTGTAGAGGTTGAAGAACGGGTGCGCCGAGATGAGGTCCATGTGCGCCTCGTAGTAGGCGTCCAGGGTCCCGACGTCGCGCCAGTAGCCCCGGTCGCGCTCGGTCGAGCCGGGCACGACGTTGTCGGCGAAGTCGTAGACCTCGGCGCTGCCGCTCTTGACCATCATCGGGATGATGTTCCCGCCGAGGTCGTGCTTGCTGGTGGGGTCGAGCGCGTCCTCCCGGAGCGCGTCGATCATCGCCTGGGTCCGGAAGACGTAGTTGCCCATCGAGGCGTAGACCTGGTCGGGCGCGTCCGGCAGGCCCACCGCGTCGGTGGGCTTCTCCCGGAACGCGGTGATCCGCCGCCCCGCCGGGTCGGTCTCGATCACCCCGAACTGGTCGGCCAGCGACAGGGGCTGCCGGATCGCCGCCACGGTCACGTCGGCGCCGGAGTCGATGTGCTGCTCCACCATCTGCCGGGGGTCCATCCGGTAGATGTGGTCGGCGCCGAACACGATGACGTGCTCGGGCATCTCGTCGTAGACCAGGTTCAGGTTCTGGAACAGCGCGTCGGCCGACCCGGAGAACCAGTGCGGCCCGAGCCGCTGCTGCGCCGGGACCGGGGTGACGTAGTTGCCGAGCATCGCCGACAGGCGCCAGGTGCGTGAGATGTGCCGGTCGAGGCTGTGGTTCTTGTACTGCGTCAGCACGACGATCTTCAGATAGTGACCGTTGGCCAGGTTCGACAGCACGAAGTCGATCAGCCGGTAGATCCCTCCGAACGGCACCGCCGGTTTGGCCCGATCCGCAGTCAGCGGCATGAGCCGCTTGCCTTCACCGCCGGCGAGCACGATCGCGAGGACTCTCATACCCAGGACCTTAACCTGGCGAAGGGGGATGAAACACTAGGGTGTGACCATGCGAGTCGATCTACTGAGCCGCGAGTACCCGCCGGAGGTCTACGGCGGCGCCGGAGTGCACGTCGAGTACCTCGCCAGGGAGCTGAGGGCGCTGGCCGACACCCGCGTCCGCTGCTTCGGGGCCGCGCGGACCGAGCCCGGGACCGACGCCTACCGGGTCCCCGGCGGGCTGGGAGCGGCCAACGCCGCGCTGCAGGTGCTCGGAGTGGATCTGGAGATGGCCGCGGGGTGCGAGGGCGCCGACCTCGTGCACAGCCACACGTGGTACGCCAACTTCGCCGGTCACGTGGCCAAGCTGCTGTACGGCACGCCGCACGTGGCGACCACCCACAGCCTGGAGCCGCTCCGGCCGTGGAAGGCCGAGCAGCTCGGCGGGGGATACACCCTCTCGTCGTGGGCCGAGCGGACCTCCCTGGCCGCGGCCGACGCGATCATCGCGGTCTCGGAGGGCATGCGCCGGGACGTGCTCGCCTGCTACCCGGAGATCGACCCGGAGCGGGTCTCGGTGATCCACAACGGCATCGACACCGACGAGTACGCCCCGGACCCCGGCACCGACGTGCTGAAGAAGCACGGCATCGACGCCGGCCGGCCGTACGTCGTGTTCGTCGGGCGGATCACCCGGCAGAAGGGCCTGGTCCACCTGCTGCACGCGGCCCGGGACCTGCACCCCGACGCCCAGCTGGTGCTCTGCGCGGGCGCCCCCGACACGCCCGAGATCTCCGCCGAGGTGACCGGCCTCGTCCGGGAGCTGGAGCGGGACCGGGCCGGGGTCGTCTGGATCTCGGAGATGCTCCCGCGCCCCGAGGTGATCCAGATCCTCACCCACGCCGCCGTGTTCGTCTGCCCCTCGGTCTACGAGCCCATGGGCATCGTGAACCTGGAGGCCATGGCGTGCGAGACCGCCGTGGTCGCCACCGCCACCGGCGGCATCCCCGAGGTCGTGGCCGACGGCTCGACCGGGCTGCTGGTCCCGATCGAGCAGACCGCCGCGGACGGCACGCCGGACGACCCGGCCCGGTTCGCCGCCGACCTCGCCGAGCGGGTCAACCGGCTGCTGGCCGACCCGTCGCTCGCCGCCGAGCTGGGCCGGGCCGGGCGGATCCGGGCCGTGGAGCACTTCTCCTGGGCCCGGATCGCCGAGCGGACGATGGAGCTCTACCGGTCGCTGGTCGCCTGACGGGTCCGGAGGGGGTCAGAACCCGATCACGGGCTCGGGCCTGACGGGGAAGTTCACCGAGCGGGCGATGAAGCAGTACTCGTGGACCTCGCCGTGCAGGCGCTCGGCCGTGGCCGCCATCTCGGCGGAGGCGACGGTCACGGCCGGCCGGAGCACGACCTCGGCGAACCGCCCCGAGCCGTTCCCGTCCTCCAGCATGACGCCCTCCGGCTCGTCCGCGTAGCCGGTCACCACGACGCCGTTGGCCGTGCACAGGTGCAGGTACCAGAGCATGTGGCACTGGGAGAGCGAGGCGACGAGCAGCTCCTCGGGATTCCAGCGGGAAGGGTCGCCCCGGAAGGCGGGGTCGGACGAGCCGGCCAGCGGTTCCTTGCCCGGGGCGGAGACCTCGTGCTCCCGGCCGTAGCCGCGGTAGCTCACGGTGCCCTCGCCGCGGTTCCCGGTCCAGGTGACGGTGAGCCGGTAGCGGTGTTCGCGTGTCATGCCGGAATCATGGCGGAGCGATCGCGACCGGCACCGGCCGGGGCGCGCCCGCGGGGACCTCGGTCCGCCGCGGGCGCGCCCGGGAGCCCTACGCCTCGGCGAGCACGCTTCCGTAGGCGCGGGCCGCCAGGTCGGCGATGAGCCCGTGCGCGCCCAGCAGGCCGGCGCACTCGATCCCGGCGTCCCCGGCCGCCGCGTCCGCGAGACCGGGATCGGCCTCGGGGCCGATCAGGCAGGGGGACAGGGCGATGCGCCCGGCGCCGATGCCGCGCAGCCGCTCGGCCGCGTCGGCGACGGAGGGGGCGCCGTCCAGGGAGGCGACCAGCACGGGGAGCGTCAGCCGGGAGGCCAGCAGCACGGCCGTCGGCTGCGCCTCCACCGCCCCCCGGTCCCCGCCGACCGTGGCCAGGACGACCGCGTCGACCGGGCTGGAGACGTTGAGCAGCCGCACCCGGTCGGGCCTGGCGAGGTCCTTCTCGGCGAGCCGGATGTGCAGGGCCTCGGCGAGCAGCGGGTGCGGGCCGAGGTGCTCGGTGACCGTCACGGTCGCCCCGCTCGCCGCCACCGCCTCGGCGATCATCCGGTCGGCGACGGGGTGCGGCCCGGTCAGCAGGGGCACCACGATGGCGGCCACGCCGTCCTCGGGCCTGGAGCGGGCGGCGGCCTCCAGTTCGGAGGTCAGCTCCTTGCCGTCCTCGCCGAGACCGGCCAGGCGGACCTCGATCTGCGGGTTGTCGACCCGGACGGTGGCGGCGAGCTCGGCGGCGGCACCGGACGCGTCGCCGGGTACGGCCAGCACGAGCGCGGGGGCCTCGGGCGGGAGCTGGGAAGGCACGGGCCTGCGGTGCCGGCCGGAGGGCCGGGCGGCGCGTCCGCGCACGGGGAGGCTGGAACTCTCACTCACACGCGCGAACTCTAGGGCCATTTCGGTCGCTCCGCTGCCGGAAAACGGCAGCGATTCCGTCACAACCTGCCGGGACGCCGGAGGAGGCGCCCCCACCGCGCGCTCCGTCCACCCTCGCGGTGCCCGCGGTGGTGCCCCGCAGCACCCTCGCGCGGCCGCCGGGGGCACGGCCCGGAACGGTCAGGTGTCGCGCTGGCCCTCCCACTCGTCCTCCAGCGCCGAGTGCACGATGGAGTCGCGCCAGGAGCCGTTGACCCGCACGTGGTGCCGGATCCTGCCCTCCTCGACCATCCCGGCGACCAGCATCGCGAGCTGGGCGGCGGTGTTGGCGGGGGAGCGGGCGCCCCAGATGCGGTGCAGGCGCAGGTGCTTGAAGCCGAACGTCAGCAGCAGCCTGATCAGGTCGGTGCCGATCCCCCGCCCCCAGTGGTCGGGACGGAGCCCGAGGCCGATCTCCGCGCTGTGCGGGTGGTCGGCCTCGATGTGCAGCCGGGCGACGCCGATGACCTCGCCGTCCTCCAGGTCGGTCACCGCCAGCACGTAGAGCCGCCGGGGCTCCCCGGCCGCCGACTCGACCGCCTCGGCGACGATCTCCTCGACCTCCTCCCTGGTGCGGGGGTCGAACGGCAGATGCTCGGTGGTCGCCGGATCGCCGTACACGGCGTGCAGCGCGTCCACATCGGCGGGCGTCACTTCCCTCAGTCCGAGTCTCTTGCCGGAGATCTCAACAGGGCGCATGCGCAGACGCTAACGTCTCGCGCGTCCCGCGGCTAGAGATGATTCCGGTCGGGATCATTTCCCGATTTCGGCGCGATCCGTCGCGGGCGGCACCCCGGTGGCCTGGGAAGCGCTCTCCGGAGCGATCAGCAGGCCGGCGGCGGTGACGGCGAGGGCCGCGACCACGTACAGGGAGATCGCCACGGTGGTCTGGAACCTGCCGAGCAGCTCCAGGGCGACGATGGGGGCCGGCGCGCCGCCGACACGTTCTTGCGGCCGACGCGGTCGCCGAATCTCGGCGACGCCGAGGAGCTCCTGGTCCGGGCGTTCACGCCGGACCGGTGACCACGGGGGACAATAGGCGGATGACCTCTCCTGTCACGGATGTCGCCGATGTCGTCGATGGTGTTGATGTCCGCGTGCTCGCCGGGCCCGGTCTGGTCGCCGACCTCCGGTTGCTGACCGAGGTCGCCGACCGGGAGTTCGCCGCCCTGGGGGTGCGCGGGAGCGTCGCGGCGGTCCCCGGGGCCGCCGCGCTGGAGGCCGCGGTCCTGGAGTCCTCCGGCGCCCTGGTCGTCCTGCCCGGACCCGCTCCCGAGGCGCGCGCCCTCATCGCCCGGCACCCCCGCGCCGTCTGGCTGGACCTCCACCGGGTGGCGGATCCGGCGGGCCCGGGGCACCTGCACGGGCGCGGGGTGTGGGGACTGGCCTGGGCGATCCGCCACGCCGTGCACCGGCTGCGCCGGCCCGCCCGCCGGGTCGCCTACGGCGCGCACCCCGACCAGTGGGCGGAGGTGCGGCGGGGCGGTCCGCGGGAGCCGGCCCCGGTGGCGGTGGTGCTGCACGGCGGCTACTGGCGCTCGGTCTGGGGGGCGGACCTGATGGACGCGCTCTGCGCCGACCTGGCCGGGCGTGGCCT
The DNA here is from genome assembly GCF_014647955.1 of Planomonospora antibiotica. Taxonomy (NCBI): domain Bacteria; kingdom Bacillati; phylum Actinomycetota; class Actinomycetes; order Streptosporangiales; family Streptosporangiaceae; genus Planomonospora; species Planomonospora antibiotica. Next base: position 276,515 of record NZ_BMQE01000005.1, read on the forward strand.
CGAGACCTGGAACCTCGAGTACCGCCGTCCCGACCTGCACGGCTGGGCCGCGACGACCGCGGACGTGGCGGCGGGGCTCACCCTGGCGGCGGAGGGCGCGCGGGGGCCGGTCGTGGTGATCGGCCACTCCGCGGGCGGCCAGCTCGCCCTGCGCGCGGCGGCCGACGACGGCCGGGTCGCGCTGGCGGTCTCCCTGGCGGGGGTGCTCGACCTGGTGGAGGGCGACCGCCGCCGGCTCAGCGGGGGCGCGGTCGCCGCCGCCCTGGGCGGCCCGGCCGACGGGGTGCCCGAGGTCTACGCCCGCTCCAGCCCGCTGGAGCGCCTGCCGCTGAAGGTCCCGCAGCTCGTCGTCCAGGGGGACGGGGACGACCTCGACCTGGTCGACCTGGGCCGCCGCTACGCACGGGCCGCCCGCGCCGCCGGCGACGACGTGACGTACCTGGAGGCGGCCGGCGACCACTTCGACGTGATCGACCCCGCCTCGCCGATCTGGCACACCACCGCCGGGATGATCGCCGACCGGGTCCTCCGGGGTTCCGGAGGCCCGCCGGAAGGACGATGACGCGGCCGCTCAGGGGGAGAGCGGACGCCAGGGCACCGGGCTGGAGAGCACCATCATGCTCGACGGGTGCCCGTACGGCGCCAGCCGGTCGATCAGCTCCTCGAAGGCCGTCATGGAGGCGGCCGACACCCGCATCAGGCAGCACGTCTCCCCGGTCACCCGGTGCACCTCCAGGATCTCCGGCCAGGCCAGCGCCTGCTCGTCGCGGAGCACGCACCGCGGTCCGTAGCACGACATCCTGATCAGCGCCGCCACCGCGCGCCCGGCCCGGGCCGGGTCCACCCGGGCGTGGTAGCCGGTGATCACTCCGGACTCCTCCATCCGCCGCACCCGCTCGGCCACGGCCGGGGCGGACAGGTGGACCCGGCGGGAGAGCTCGCTGTAGGAGAGCCGGGCGTCTTTCTGCAGCTCAGCCAGGAGTGCCCAGTCCATCGCGTCCATCGTCACGCTCCGTCACCCGTAAACCGGACCGGTCGTACGGCCTTCCGATCCCAAGGTAAACCACCTAATCGCCTTTCTCATGTTATTTCGCCATTCGGGGGATTGGGACAGGATGGAAGGGAGACCGTACGAGGGGGAGAAGTGAACAGCATCAAGCAGCGCACCGAGCGGGAGCGGGCCGAGCGGGCCGCCGAGAACGAGGGGCTGCCCACGCTCGGATTCGACTCCGCCACGCCGTACGACGACTACGTGGGCACCGCCGTGCTGCACCGGCTCCAGCGCACCGTCACCGACGCGCCGGAGGAGCTCGCGTTCCTGGTCACCACGCAGGTGATGGAGCTGTACTTCGGGCTGCTGCGTTCGGAGTGGCGGCTGGCCCAGCGGCAGCTGGACGACGACGACGCCGCGGCCGCGATCACGACGATCAAGCGCAGCGTCCGGCACTTCGAGGCGCTCAACGCGGCCTGGTCCTCGCTGAGCTGGCTCACCCCGGCGCAGTTCAACCAGTTCCGCGACGCGCTCGGCGAGGCGTCCGGTTTCCAGTCGGCGTACTACCGGCACGTGGAGTTCCTGCTCGGCATCAAGTCCGAGGCCCTCATCCGCCCGCACCGCCGCAACCCCGAGGCCTACGCCGAGCTCGTGGACGCGCTGGCCCGGCCCAGCCTCTACGACTCGGTGCTGGCCTTCCTGGCCCGCAACGGCTTCGCGGTCCCGCGCCAGGCGACCGAGCGCGACCACGCGGCCGAGTACCAGCCGAGCCAGCAGGTGGAGGCGGTCTGGGTCGAGGTCTACGCGAGCCCGCTGGCACCGCTGGCCGAAGCGCTCACCGACCTGGCCGAGCAGTTCTCCGACTGGCGCTACCGCCACCTGATGGCGGTCCGCCGCTCCATGGGCGCCAAGCCCGGCTCGGGCGGGTCCAGCGGGATGACCTGGCTGGAGCGGAGCATGCGCCGGGAGATCTTTCCCGAGCTCTGGACCGCCCGCACGCTGATGTGAGGCGGCCCCGCGGCACAACGGATCAGCAGGGCTTAACGGTTCGCTCAACAAAGGCTAACTGGACCTGAAGGCTTGCGGGCTGCCAGGCTCGGACCATGACGTTCTCCGGTGTCCTCGTCCCGCTGATCACCCCGTTCGCCGCCGACGGCGAGGTCGCCGCCGAGGCGCTGGAGGGCCTCGCGCACGCCGTGCTCGACGGGGGCGCGAGCGGCCTGGTCGCGCTCGGCACCACCGCCGAGGCCGCCATGCTCACCGGAAAGGAGCGGCAGGCGGTCGTCGAGGTGTGCGCCCGCGTCCGCCGGGAGCGGGGGGCGACCCTGGTGGTGGGAGCCGGATCGAGCGGCACCCGCGGCACCGCCGAGGCCCTGCGCGACCTCGGCGGGGTGGCGGACGCCGCGCTGGTCACCGTGCCGTCCTTCGTCCGCCCCGGCGAGGCGGGGGTGCTGGCCCACTTCACCGAGCTGTCCCGGCACAGCCCGGTGCCGCTGATCGTCTACAACGTCCCCCACCGGACCGGCCAGGCCGCGGGCGCCGCCGTACTGCGCGAGATCGGCGCGCTGCCCATGGTGCGGGGGGTCAAGCAGGCGGTCGGCGGCGTCGACGCCGACACCGTCGCCCTGCTGGCCGACCCGCCGGAGGACTTCGCGGTGCTGGCCGGGGACGACGCGTTCCTCTCCGCGCTGCTCGCCCTGGGCGCCCCCGGCGGCATCGTCGCCACCGCCCACCTGCGCACCGCCGACTTCACCGCGCTCGCCGAGGCCTGGCGCTCCGGCGACGCCGCCCGCGCCCGTGCGCTCGGCCACCGCCTGTCCACCCTGGCGGCGGCGGTGTTCGCCGAGCCCAACCCCACGGTGCTCAAGGGCGTGCTGCACGCGCGGGGCCTCATCCCCACCCCGTCGGTACGGCTCCCGCTCGTCCCGGCCCGGCGCGAGTCGGTCGAGGCGGTCCTGCGGCTGCTCTGAGCGGCCCTCCGCCGAGCCGTCACCGGTCGATCCCGTCTGAGCAGGGCCGGGACGACCCGGCCCCTCTTCCGGCGCCGGGCATCGGCGCGGGTCGCGGCGGGTAGGGCGCACCGGAGAGGCCGGGGCGGCCGGGCCGGCGGGGTCGCCGGCCGGGCCGACGGCCGGGGCAGGTCAGCCCGGCTGGCAGGCCGGGCAGTAGAAGAGGTTGCGGCCGACCAGCGACTCGGTGCGGACCTCGGTCTCGCAGACCAGGCAGGGCATGCCCGAGCGCCGGTAGACGTAGACCTCGCCGCCGTGGTCGTCGACCCGGGGCGGGCGGCCCATCGCCTCGGGCGTGTGCTCCGGCCGGACCGTGTCGATCCGGCCGGCGCGCACCCCCTCGGCCATCAGGGCCGCCAGGTCGGCCCAGACCGCCTCCCAGCGCTCGCGGGTCAGCTCCCGGCCGGGTGTGGCCGGGGCGATGCCCTGGCGGAACAGCACCTCGGCCCGGTAGATGTTGCCCACGCCCGCGACCACCGACTGGTCCATCAGCAGCGCCGCGACGGACGTGCGGCTGCGTGAGATCCGCCGCCAGGCGAGGTCCGGGTCGGCGTCGGCGCGCAGCGGGTCGGGGCCGAGCCGGGCGTGCAGCGCCTTGACGTCGACGGGGTCCAGCAGCTCGCAGGTGTTCGGGCCGCGCAGGTCGGCGTGGGCGCCGGAGCCGGTCAGGCGGAGCCGTACCGCGCCGACGGGGGCGGGGGCGGGCACCGGGCCGAAGGCGTACCTGCCGTAGATGCCGAGGTGCACGTGGAGCCAGCGGTCGTCGTCGAAGCCGAGCAGCAGGTGCTTGCCGTGCGCGTCGGCGTTCCGGAGCACCCGCCCGTCGATCTGCCGCGCCCCGGCGGCGAACCTGCCCTGCGGGCTCTCGGCGCGGAGCCGCTGCCCGGCGAAGACCCGCCGGTGTTCGGCGGCCAGGCGGTGGATGGTGTGTCCTTCGGGCATGGGCGAAGGCTATCCGCTCGTCAGGGGGGCGGCGGCGGGCCTGCGGCGCAGGAGCGCGTGGACGGCCGCGGCGAGGGCGGCCCCGGCGGCATAGGCCGCCAGGTCGGCCGCGCCGAACGTGCTGCCGAGCACCAGCCGGGCCGGCGTGCTCGCCTCGGAGAGCGCGGCGGGGACGGGGGTCAGCTGGGCGAACTCGACCGCCCAGCTGAAGGCCAGCGCCCCGGCCGCGGCCCGGAGCGGCGCGGTGCGGGGCAGGGCGAACACGATGATCGTGTGGATGAGCACGGTGTAGAGGGCGTCGCCGCCGTACGCGCCGAGCGGGCCGCCGGCCAGCGCCCGGAGGGTCAGCCCGGCGGCGACGGTCGCCACGGCCGCCAGCGCGGCGGGCAGACGGGAGCGGAGGGCGTCGGGCACCGCCCCACGATAGCGGCCGCTCCGGCGGCGGCCGCCGCCGGAGCGGCGTCACAGGGCGGCGTCACAGGGCGGCGTCACAGGGTCGGCGGAGGGAGCCGCCCGGGGCCGGACGCCGGGGTCAGGGCATCGGGGGGAGGCGCGTGCCGTACAGCCAGGAGGCGAAGAACGTCTCGTACGACCTCGGGGTGTACTCCAGAGCGAGGTCGACGAACATCTCCGTGGTGACGGAGCCGTGCCGGTGGGCGGCGGTCCAGGCGCGCAGCAGCGCGAAGAACGCCAGGTCGCCGATGCCGGTGCGCAGCGCGTGCAGGGCCAGGGCGCCGCGCTTGTAGACCCGGTCGTCGAACAGGTCGCGGGCCCCGGGGTCGGCGAGCACCAGGTCCTGGGGGAGCGCGGCCAGCCGGCGGTGCCAGTGGGCCGCGTGCGCGGCGGCGGACGGGCCGCCGGACTCCTCCGACCAGAGCCACTCGGCGTAGGCGGCGAACCCCTCGTGCAGCCAGATGTGGCGCCAGCCGGCCGCCGTCAGGCTGTTGCCGAACCACTGGTGCGCCAGCTCGTGGGCGACCAGCCGCTCCTCCCCGCGCGCGCCGTCCACGTGGTTGGCGCCGAAGACCGACATGCCCTGCGCCTCGACCGGGATCTCCAGCTCGTCCTCCGTCACCACCGCGGTGTACGGCGCGCGGAACGGATAGGGGCCGAACCGGTCGGTGAACAGCGCCATCATCCGGTCCTGGCGCCCGAAGTCGTTCGCGGTCCGTCCGGCGAGCTTCGCGGGATGGAACAGCAGCATCCGCGGCCCGAGCTCCGTCCGCCGGTAGCGGCCGATCTGCACGCTCGCCAGATAGGTCGCCATGGGCTCGGCCTGCTCGTACACCCAGGTGGTGTCCCGGCCCGCGCGCCGCCGCTCCACCAGCTCCCCGTTGGCCACCACCGTGTACGGCGAGGCCGTGGTCACCGCGATCCGGTAGGAGGCCTTGTCGCCCGGCCGGTCGTTGCAGGGGAACCACGACGGGGCCCCGACGGGCTGCCCGGCCACGATCACGCCGTCGGTCAGCTGCTCCCAGCCGACCCCGCCCCAGTGGCTGGAGACGGGCCGGGGGATGCCCGAGTAGCGGACCTCGACGGTGAACGGCCCCGGCTCCGGCCGCCCGGGGGTGAGGTGGAGCCTGCCGTCGCGGTGGGTGAAGCGCGCGGGACGCCCGTCGACGCGGACGCCGCCCACGCGGAAGGGGCCGAGGTCCAGGGAGACGCGTTCCAGCGGCCGGACGGCCGTCGCCGAGAGCCGGGCGACGGCGCCGAGCCGGTTGGCGGCGACCTTGTACTCCAGGGACAGGTCGTAGTGGCCGACCCGGTAGCCGTCGTCGCCGTGGGCGGGGAAATAGGGGCGGTGGGAAGTGCTCAGAACCGGTCTCACGTCCTCGGAGGGCGGGTCGTCCATGCGGCGATCGGGTTGCCGAACCAGCGGGTCCCCGGCGGCACGGACTCGCCGCGCATCACCAGGGACGCCGGGCCCACGACGGCGCCCTCCCCGACCGTCGCCGCGGGCAGGACCACCCCGTGCGGGCCGAGCGTCGCGCCGTTCCGCAGGACGACCGTATCGATGCTCATCACGCGGTCGTGGAACAGGTGCGTCTGCAGGACGCAGCCGCGGTTCACCGACGCGCCGTCGCCCAGGGAGACCAGGTCGATCTCGGGCAGCCAGTAGGTCTCGCACCACACGCCCCGGCCGATCCGCGCGCCCATCGAGCGCAGCCAGAGGTTGAGCGGGGCGGTCCCCAGCCACTGCTGGGCGAACCACGGCGCGGCCAGCACCTCCACGAAGTTGTCGGCCAGCTCGTTGCGCCACACGAACGAGCTCCACAGCGGCCGGTCGCCCGCGGAGACGCGGCCGAGGAGCACCCACTTGGCGGCGGTGGCGGCCACCGCGGCCAGCACCCCGGCCCCGGCCGCCACGACCCCGGTCAGCAGCGCCGCGACCGCGGAGCCGTACGCGCCGGCGAGCCGCTCCAGCGCCGCCACCGCGAGTACGGCGAGCGCGACCGTGGCCATCGCCGGGACGAGCCGGCACAGCTCGACGGCGGCCCGCGCCGCCCTCAGCCGGGCCGGCGGGTCGTAGGTGCGGCTCCGGTCGCCGTCCCCGGCGGCGCGGCGCAGCTCGACCGGGGGCATGCCGAGGTAGGACGAGCCCGCCCTGGCCTTCTTCGGCGCCGCCGACAGCACCGCGACCAGGCCGTCCTTGGGGACCTTGCGGCCGGGTGCGGTCATCCCCGAGTTGCCGAGGAAGGCCCGCTTGCCGATCCGGACGCGGTCCACCCGGAAGCGCCCGCCGTCCAGTTCGTACGGCGCGACCATCGTGTCGTCGGCGAGGAACGCGCCGTCCCCGACCGAGGTCATCGAGGGCAGCGCCAGTACCGTGGACAGCTCCACGTCCCGGCCGACCCGCATGCCGAGGGCGCGCAGCCACAGGGGGGTGGCCGCGCTCGCGTACAGCGGGAAGAGCCACACGCGCGCCATCGACATCAGGCGGCCGGTGGTCCACGCCTGCCAGGCCTGGCGGCCGTGGACCGGGTGCAGCCCCGCGTGCAGGCCGACGGCCAGCAGCCGCACCGCGGCCAGGACGGCCAGGGCGAAGGCCGCCATCGAGACCACGGTGGCGAGCGGCACGCCGTACAGGGCGCCGATGAGGGTGCCCTCCCGGGTCAGCAGGAGGAGACCGGGGACCGCGGCGGCGAGCGGCAGCAGGCCCAGCGCCAGCGCGGTCAGCCCGTAGACCGCCGTCCAGCGGCGGGAGCGGGCCGGGCGCCCGCCGGGGGAGCGGCGGGCCCGGCCCGTCCGGACGGCGGGCACCCCCGCCCAGCGCTGACCGGACGGCACCGCGCCGGCCACCGCCGAGCCGGGGACGACCTGGGCGTTCTTGCCGATCCGTGCGCCGGGCAGGAGCGTGGAGCGGGCCCCGACCACGGCCCCGGCACCGATCCTGATCTCGCCGACGTGCACCAGGTCGCCGTCGATCCAGTAGCCGCTCAGGTCGACCTCGGGTTCGACCGCGGCGTTGCGGCCGAGCCGGAGCATGCCGGTGACCGGCGGCGGGGAGTGCAGGTCCGCGTCCGGGCCGATCCGGGCGCCGAGCGCGCGGGCGTAGTGGGTGAGCCAGGGGGCGCTGGAGATCGCGGCCACGCCCAGCTGCTCGGCGAGCCGGTCGGCGAACCACAGCCTCAGGTGGGCCGCCCCGCCCCGGGGGTAAGAGCCGGGCTCCAGCCGGCGCAGCAGCAGCCGCGCGCTCCCGGCGGCCAGTGCGATCCGCCCGGCGGGGCTGACGAACAGCAGTCCGCCCGCCAGCACCCACCACCAGGACACGGCCGTCCACGGCGGACCGGCGAGATTGCCGAGGACGGCCAGGCCGACCAGCCAGCGCATCCCGCCGGCGGTGAGCAGCACCACGGTGAGCAGGGCCTGCACGATCGAGGCGCGCCGGGGCACCGGCGCGACCGGCCGGGACGCGGCGGGCGCCTGCGGGGCGTCCAGGGAGGCCAGGTGCGCGGCGAGCGCGCGCAGCGTCGGATGGTCGTAGACGTCGCCGACGGTGACCGCCGGATGGCGTTCCCGGAGCGCCGACACCAGCCGGGCCGCGGCCAGGCTCGTGCCGCCCTCGGCGAAGAAGTCGCCCCCGGTCACGCCGAGGACGTCCCGCCAGCGGTCCGCCACCCACGGGTCGACGTCCGGACCGGTGTCCGCCGCCGCGTCCGCCTCCGACCTCCCGTCCGGTCCCGCGCCGGGGAGCGGCCACGGCAGGGCGGCCCGGTCGATCTTGCCGGAGGTGCGGGTCGGCAGGTCGCCGACCAGGGCGAGCCGGGGCACCAGCGCGGCCGGCAGTGCGTCCCGCAGCCGGTCCCTGGCGTCCCGCGGGTCGAACCCCTCGCCGGGCACGACGTACCCGACGAGCAACTGGTGCCCGCCGCCGGTCGTGCGCACCGCGGCGGCCGCGCCGGACACGCCGGGCAGCGCCTGCAGCGCGGCGTCCACCTCGCCCAGCTCGATCCGGCGCCCGCCGAGCTTGATCTGCTCGTCCGCCCGGCCGCAGAAGACGAGCCCCTCGGGCTCGGCCCGGACCAGGTCTCCGCTGCGGTAGGCCCGCTCCCAGCCGATGGACGGAAGCGGGGCGTACTTCTCGGCGTCCTTGTCCCGGTCGAGGTAGCGGGCCAGCCCGACGCCGCCGATGACCAGCTCACCGGTCCCGCCCAGGGCGACCGGCTCCCCGTCGGCGCCCACGACGGCCAGGTCCCAGCCGTCCAGCGGCAGCCCGATCCGCACCGGCCCCTCCCCGGTCAGCGGCGCCGCGCACGCGACCACCGTCGCCTCGGTCGGGCCGTAGGTGTTCCACACCTCCCGCCCGGGTACGGCCAGCCGCTCGGCCAGCTCGGGCGGGCAGGCCTCGCCGCCGAAGATCAGCAGCCGGACGTCGTCGAGGCTCTCCACCGGCCACAGGGCCGCCAGCGTCGGCACCGTCGACACGACGGTGACGCCCATCTCGACCAGCCACGGCCCGAGGTCCATGCCGGTGCGCACCAGCGCCCGGGGCGCGGCGACCAGGCAGGCGCCGTGCCGCCAGGCCAGCCACATCTCCTCGCAGGAGGCGTCGAAGGCCACCGACAGGCCCGCCAGCACCCGGTCGCCTGGACCGATCGGCTCATCCCGGAGGAACAGCCGGGCCTCGGCGTCGACGAACGCCGCCGCGCTGCGGTGGGTGACCGCGACCCCCTTGGGCCTCCCGGTGGACCCCGAGGTGAAGATGATCCACGCGTCGTCGTCCGGGCCGGGCCGGTCCGCTGCGGCCGCCGCCCCCGCCTCCGCCGCGCCGTGCCCCGTCCCGGGCTCCGCTCCCGCGCGGTTCCCGCCCCCGAAGGGGACGATCTTCCCGCCCTCGGTGACGACCGCGCGGACCCCGGCCTCGGAGAAGACCAGCCCGGCCCGCTCTTCGGGGTCGTCGGCGTCGACCGGCACGTAGGCGGCGCCGGCGGCGAGCACGGCCAGGATCGCGACGTAGAGATCGGCCGTGCCCGACGGCACCCGCACCCCCACCCGGTCGCCGCGGCCGACGCCGGCCTCCCGCAGTTCCCCGGCGAGCCGGTCGGCCCCGGCGCGCAGGCCGGCGTAGTCGAGGCGGGTCCGCCCGTCGTCCAGCGCCGCGGCGCCGGGACGGCTCCGGACGGTCTCGTCGAGGATGTCGAGCAGGGTGCGGGGCGCAGGCGCCGGCCTCCCGGGGAAGACCGCCTGCGGCGGCGCATGCCGGAGGTCCAGGGCAGTGGTGTGCAAGCGTCTCTCCCAGTCGCGTGACCGTGACCCCCGGCGTGTCGCGCTCACGGCCTGTGCCGCTCTGGGATGCCACTCGTTACCTCGGTGTGACAACACAAGATCGAGCTCACGCTATTCCGGAGCGGGGAGTGATATTTCTCCTAGAGAGCGCGGCGACCGGTAACCGAAGCGCTACTAAGAGTGATATATCGTGGTTTCCGGGTAAACAGTCAGGCACCCCCTCAGCCAGTACGGCGGGGCCCAGGCCTGCCGCCCCGTCCGAGGAGGTCGTGTCGATCATGAGGAGTCTCGAGAGCCGCAACGCGCCGGAGACCGCCCCGGCGGCCGCGGGGAAGCCCCCGGAGGCCGCACCCGTCGCCGAGCTGAAACTCGTGATCGGCTCGGAGCCCGAGGAGACGGTCGTCACGCTGGCGGGCGGCCTCACCATGGCGACCGCCTGCCTGCTGGGACGGGTCCTGACCGAGCTGGTGGACCAGGGGCACCGGTTCCTCGTCCTCGACGTGAGCTCGCTCGACTCCTGCGACGGCGCCGGCTGGACGCTGCTCCTGGGCATCCGCTGGCGTCTGGCCACCGTCTCGGGACGGCTGAGGCTCGCCGGCCTGCCGCCCCGCCTGATGCGTTCGTGCCGCCAGATGGAGCTGGCCGAGGTGTTCGAGCTGGACGGGATGACCGCGGAGCCGGTGGGCTGAGAGCCGGGGCCCGCCCGCCGTGCGGGGCTTCCACCGCCGAGGGGCTCCCATCGGCCCCCCGGCACCGGGGCCCGCCCGTCGTGCGGGGGCTCGCCGCTACCTGAGAGAGGCTCTCGCGGAGGCGGCGGGTTCGGGCAGCGGCCGGGTCTGCTCGACGAGCAGGTCCGCCACGTCGCGCAGGCGGTGCCGCCGCCGGTAGGCGGCGCGCTGGCGGGCCGCGCCCGAGCCGCCGGACCGCAGCCGGTTCAGCACGTCCGTGACGAAGGGCAGGTCCCCGCTGAGCTCCAGGGCGGGCCGCGCCCGCTGCAGCAGGCCGCCGACCAGCTTCCAGGCCGGCCTCCGCCTGCCGGAGAGCAGGTCGTAACCGCTGCCCTCCAGCCCGTCGTGGGCCGCCCGCCAGTAGGCCACGTTGAGCAGCGTCTGGTCGACCGCCGGAGCTGGCAGCCCCCTCCTGACGTCGGCGAGTGCGACGGTGCACAGCGCCCTGACCAGCCCCGCCAGCGCGACGGCCTCGTCGACGGTCGCGCACGCGTCGGCGCCGCGGAACTCCAGGGTGGGCAGGTGGTGGGAGGGCCTGATGTACCAGTAGACCATTCCCCGGTCCATGATGGCCCCGGTGGCGTACAGGGCGTCGACGAGGGCGTCGTAGTGCTCCGGCGAGGCGAAGAACGGCGGCGGCCCGGCGCTCGGCCAGCGGGTCCACTGCACGATGCGCCAGCTGGCGTGCCCGGTGTCGATCCCGTCGGCGATGGGGGAGTTGCTCATCAGCGCCTGGATCACCGGGAGCCAGGGGCGCAGGTGATTGCTGACCTGGACGGCCTCCCGGCGGTCGGGGACGCCGACGTGGACGTGGCAGCCGCAGACTCCCTGCCCCTGCAGGATGCCGTCGTACTGCCGGTGCATGCGCTGGTAGCGGGGGGAGGGGGTCAGCGGCGGCGGTCCGGTGTTCCCGAGCAGCGCCGTGCCGGAGGCGGCCAGGCGGACCCCGGCGTACTCGGCCGCGGCGACCGTGGCGGTCCGGAGCTCGGCCAGGTCGTGCCGGAGCCGTCCCAGCTCGGTGTGGACGAGGCTGTTGGTCTCGATCTGGAACCTCATGAGCTCGGGGTGCACCCGCTCGGCGAGTGGGGCGCCGATCCGCCTGCGGACGGCGTCCGCCACGGGGGCGACCGCGCCGGTCTCGGGATCGATGATCAGGAACTCCTCCTCCACGCCCACGGTGAGGACCTGCTCGGCGGAGGAGAACGCGGCGGTGAGGGAGTTCATGCCCGCGACTTCCCGCTCCCGGCGGAGCGTCCGGAAGGAGGCCCGAAAAAACCTGGCATAACACTCATATTTTTTCTTTCCCCTCATAAGTTATGAAAGGGTAGAAACACCTTCTTCCCTGGGTGAATCCGGGAAAACCCCGCACAACACCCCGAGGTCCCGCGTGCGACCGGCATCTTCCTGCGATTCCGGCCGATCATTCCGTAATCGGCCACATCCCCTCCGTGATTTCCGGCAGGCTGGAGCGGAGCACATGCGACACGGGAGACGAGATGCACGGTGAGCACGGCCCCACCCCCAGGTCCGGACGGCGCGGCCGCATGCCCTACGACGACTCCCCGCCCGAGTTCCCCGCTCCGCCCGGTCCCGGCGGGCAGGACGGAACGGTCACCCTCCCGCGTTTCCCCGGCAAGGGCACGCGGGCACGGCCGCGGGCCCTCCGCGGAGGCCTCTCCGGGCCCGTGCTCGTCGGGGGCTTCCTCCTCCTGGCGGGAGCCGGCGGGCTGTCCTCCGTGTGGCTGGGCGAGGCCGGGCCGTCCGCCGCGCCGGGCCACGGGGGGCCGCCCCCGGCCGCAGCCCCGCCGGGTGACGACCTGAGGACCGCCCCCGGGGACGCGGCCCCGCCGCCCGCTCCCTCCCTCACCTCCCGCGCCGCCCCCTCGGAGGGGTCGTCGGCCCGCCCGCACGCCGGATCCGGGGAGGAGCCGGCGGACGGGTCCCGTCCCGGGGCGGCGGACGGCCTGCCTCCGGGTGCGGAGGCCGGCTCCTCGGCCCGGATCACGGCCGTGCCCGAGGCGGACCCGTCGGGTGCCGCCGTCGTGGAACGCCCGCGGCCCGCGGTGACGGCCGTCCGCGGGGACGGGGCGGCGCAGGGCGGCTCCACCCGGGCCGGCGGGACGGCGGCCGCGGGGCGCGGACCCGGGGGCGCGGCGATCAAACCGGCCGTACCGCCCGGTGAGACGCCCCCCGCCGGGGCGAGGCCGTCCGCCGCCGGACGACCCCCAGAGGGGACGGGGCCGTCCGGCGGCGGAAGGCCGCCCTCCACCGGGGAGGACATGCCGGGCGACGGGCCCGCACCCCGCGGAGACGGCGCGGGGAACGGCGCGGGATCCGGGACGGGAGGCGGGACGGGAGGCGGCGGTCCCGACGGCGCCGACGCCCTCGACCAGCGCTTCAGCAGCGCCTACGTCTGCAGGCGCCTGCCCCGCGGCGACTGGCGCCACGCCTACTGCGTACGGGTGTGGGAGGACTTCAGGCGGGCCAACGGCCTGCCCTGAGCCGGGGAAACGGGCCGGGCGCGGTCACGGCCCCTCCCGGCCGGCCGCCGCGTCACACCACCACCTGCCCGTCCGGCCGTTCTCCTCGGCTCGGCTCTCCCCGGCTCAGCCGGGCGGCGGGGGGAGCGGCGGCAGGGCGGCGACGGCGGCCTCCCGGTCCGCCCCGGTGGCCTCCAGCAGGTCGACGACGACGGACCGCAGCTGGGCGGTCATGGCGTCGGTGGACAGCCCCGACCGGCCGGGGGGCATCTCGGCCAGCCGGGCCGCCGCCCCCATCACGGCGGCCCTGGTCCCCTCGGGCGGGCGACCGGCCGCGAGCTCGTCGCGGAACAGGAGCACGGCCCCGGCGAGCTCCCGCAGGGCCGCCGGGAGCGCGGCGGGCGGCGACTCCGCCTGGCTCAGGGCGACGACGGCCCGCCGCGACAGCACCCGCATGTTCCGCAGCGCGAGGTCGACCGGCGTCCAGGCCGTCTCGTACCGGAGGAAGCGCTGACGCCGGCGGCGGCGCAGCGGTGCGATGGCCGTGATCTCCCGGCCCGTCTCCAGCGCCTGGCCGAACGCCTCCACCTCGGCCTGGGTGTCCCTGACCTCCGCCAGCACGGCCGCGGCGCGCTCCGGATCGGCCCGCTCCACGGCCTCCGCCGTACCGTCGAGCGCGGCGGCCAGCGCCTCCAGGACGGCCTCGGCGTGCCGGTGCACGATGGTGGCCGGACTGGCGGGCAGCAGGGCGACGGCGGCGATGCCCAGCACTCCGCCGATCAGCGCGTCGACCATGCGGTCCAGCCCTCCGATGCCGCTGGGCGGCAGCAGGGTGGCGACCAGGACCGCCGACGACCCCGCCTGCAGCACGATCAGCGTGCCGCTGTCCAGGAGCACCGCGGTGCCCATCGCCAGGGCCACCACGAGGGCGATCTGCCAGGGGCCGGAACCGATCTGGAAGATCAGCAGGTCGCCGACGCCCACCCCCAGGCTCACCCCCGCCACCAGCTCGGCCACCCGCCGCAGCCGCTGGCCGACGGCGACGCCGATGCAGACCACCACGGCGATCGGCGCGAAGAAAGGGCGCTCGTGGCCGAACAGGTCCGTGGCCACGACCCACGCGAGCCCTGCCGCCACGGAGGACTGGACGATGGAAGGTCCCATGAATGCCAGCCGCCGCAGCCGGCCCCGCACATCGACCTGCACGGACCCTCCTCCCGACGTGCGCCCTTCCCGCAGATGCTGCCACACCCGCCGGCGAGTACCCCGCCGATCCGCGGGTAGCCGACGGCGGGTCGGGACGGACGACGGAGGGGGACGGACGTGGGGAACGGGTCCGGGACGGGACGGCTGCGCGAGGTCGCACGCGAGGTCTTCGGCTGGGAGGACCTGCGCGACGGCCAGCTCGAGGCCATGCGCCACCTGCTGGACGGCGGCGACGCCCTCGTGGTCATGCCGACCGGCAGCGGGAAGTCGGCCGTCTACCAGGTGCCCGCGCTGCTGCTCGACGGGCCCACGGTGGTCGTCTCACCGCTGATCGCCCTCCAGCGCGACCAGGTGGCGGGCCTGGCCGAGGCCGACGCCGGCGGGGCCGTCGCGGTCAACTCCGCGCAGTCCGGCGGCGAGGCCTCCCTGGAGGCCGTACGGGCGGGCCGTACCGAATTCGTCTTCCTCTCGCCCGAGCAGCTCGCCAAACCCGAGACCGTGGACGGGCTGCGCGCCGCGAAGCCCTCGCTGATCGCCATCGACGAGGCGCACTGCGTCTCCGCCTGGGGCCACGACTTCCGCCCCGACTACCTGCGGCTCGGACAGGTCGTCGAACGGCTCGGCCACCCGCCCGTGGTGGCGCTGACCGCCACGGCCACCCCGGCGGTCCGCGAGGAGATCACGGCGTCGCTGGGCCTGCGGGACGTGCTGCACGTCGTGCGGGGGTTCGACCGGCCCAACCTCGACCTGGAGGTCCGCCGCTTCGTCACCGACGAGGACCTGCGGCGGGCGCTCGTGGAGGACGCCGCCTCCCGCACCGGCCTCGGCCTGGTCTACGTCGCCACCCGCCGTGCCGCCGAGGAGTACGCCGAGGCGCTCCGGGAGGCCGGCCGCAGGGTCGAGCCGTACCACGCGGGCCTGAAGGCGGCCGACCGGCACCGCGTCCACGAGATGTTCCGCGACGACGAGCTCGACGCCGTCGTGGCGACCTCCGCGTTCGGCATGGGCATCGACAAGCCCGACGTGCGGTTCGTGCTGCACGCGGCCCCGCCGGAGTCACCGGACTCCTACTACCAGGAGATCGGCCGGGCCGGTCGGGACGGGGACCCCGCCGCCGCGGTGCTGTTCTACCGGCCGGAGGACCTGGGGCTGCGCCGGTTCTTCGCCGGGGGCAGGGCCGACGAGGAGCTGCTGCTGCGGGCCGCGACGCTGATCTGCGGGCACGGCGGCACCGTGCCCGCCCGCGAGCTGCGCGAAGTGCTCGACGTCAGCGCCACCCGCCTGACCCGGGCGGTGAACCTGCTGGAACGCGCGGGCGCCGTCGAGGTCACCGCCGAGGGCGACCTGCGCGCGGTCCCCGGCGGGCCCGGCCCGGAGGGCGCCGTGGAGACGGCGGTGGAACTGGAGGAGACCCGCCGCCGCATCGACGACTCGCGCATCGACATGATGCGCGCCTACGCCGAGACCACCGGGTGCCGCCGCCGGTTCCTGCTGGAGTACTTCGGCGAGCCGTACGAGCGGGCCTGCGGGAACTGCGACACCTGCCGGGCCGGCGTCGCCGAGGCCCCCGAGGTCGACGACGGCCCCTTCGCGATGCACGCCCGGGTACGGCACAGCGCCTGGGGTGCGGGAACGGTGATGAGCCGGGAGAACGACCGGGTCACCGTCCTGTTCGAGGAGGTCGGCTACAAGACGCTCTCCCTGGAGGCCGTCGAGCGCGACCACCTGCTGGTGGCCGGTTGAGGAGGAACCGGCCGCCAGGGGCCGACGGGCGCGACCCGGCGGGAACACCCGCGGAAACGGAGCACGGACAGGGAGGCTGGGCCGCGCGGACGACCTCAGTCGTCCCCGAAGACCTCGGCCATGGCGGTTCCCACCGTGGCCACGACGTCGAAGTCGTCGTTGTGCGCGATCGCGCACAGCACGGCGAGCTCGGGGGAAGCCAGCACGTCCTCGGTGGTGCGGGGGAGCGGAAGCTGATCCGGACCGACGACGACCGGGCGGAGCAGCATGCATGAGTCGGTCGGCATGATCGGCCGGTCGTAGCGGGCGGCGACGGCCTTGTTGAGGGAGGCCACGACGAGGAGCACCGCGCACCGGTGCCGCATCGTCCGGAAGCTGGGTGAGGTCACCTACGACATCAGCCCCTACCGATTCGAGATCCAGCGCCGCCACGTCTTCCAGCTGGAGCTCGCCGAGCCCACCCCGGAGCGATGGGCGAGTCAGGAGCTCCACGACGGCGAACAGGACCCCACCCGCTTCGAGTGCTTCTGGATCCCCCTGGAAACCGCTCACGTCCTTCAGTCCGGCCAGGGCGCACTCCTCGGGATGCTCTTCGACTGACCGCGCGAGATCTCCGGCCGAATCGCCATGGCAACCTCGGGCCAAGGGCAGGCTCCAGGAGCTGAGAGAACGGGAAGGTGGGCGACGCCGCCTGATCGACAGGCGTGGCGATCATCATGAAAGCGGCTGAACCCGGAACCGCTCGGCACGAGAAGAAGCTCCGAGCCGGGCGTGAGGAGCCCCCTTGCTTCGAGGGACGGCACGATGCTGACAGCGGCCCGAAATGATCGGGGGAGGACAAAAAGCCCCAGACTCTCGGCTGCTGCCGTGAGCTGGGGCTTCGTCTCCCGTTCGGCCGGGAAGAACCCGGTCGCGGAGTGTGGTGGACGATACAGGGATTGAACCTGTGACCTCTTCCGTGTCAGGGAAGCGCTCTCCCGC